>NZ_JBAXIM010000092.1:0-10035 GCF_037138395.1 Phenylobacterium sp. | reverse complement strand
CTTGGCGGTGGCGCATCTCCACCGCCTGCCGGTGGCGAGGTCAAGAGGCGGCGTGGGTGATCATGCTCCTGGAGGCCAGACGGTGTAGGCGCCGGCCCTCCTCCGGCGAGATCTGTCCCATCAGGACGAGCCCCGCGAAACCGTAGACGCTGGCCCAGAAGATGTGGCCCTGGTCTTCGGCATCGCCGGTGATCAGGCCGGCGTCGATCAGGCCCTGCACATGCCGCACCTGACAGTCCCGGGCGCGCCGCCCCGCCGCCAGCAGGCCCTCGGAGGGGGGTGCCTTCACGTCCTTGAGGTCAAACATCAGGGCGTAGGCCCGGGGATTGTTCACGGCGAAATCCAGATAGGCCTCTCCGACGGCGATCGACTTTTCTGCGGAGTTGCCATGCGCCTCAAAGGCCGCCTCCAGGGCGTCCGCGAAACGGTCGTAGGCGCTCGTCCGGACCGCATCGATGATCTCGTCCTTGTCACGGAAATAGCGGTAGGGCGTCATCGGGCTGACCCCCAGGGCGGCCGCCAGCTGGCGCATGGTCACCGCCTCGATGCCATGCTCAGCAAACTGGTCCTCCGCCGCCGCACAGAGGCGGGCGCGGAAATCAGCGACGTCGGTTTCCGACAGTATGCGCGGCATGCGGTCTCCAGGCCCGTGCGTCGCCGGACTTGCGTCCCGACGCCGGAAGGTCCACCACTTTACAACGTAATCCGGCTGAGGCGAGACCCCGATGAGCGAGAAGACCCGCGGCAATCCCTACCTGAACGGTAACTTCGCCCCGCTCCGGTCCGAGGACGACTTTGACCTCGAGGTGGTGGGAGAGATCCCAGCGGGCCTTGAGGGCACGCTCTACCGCACGGGCCCCAATCCCCAGTTCGATCCCCTGGATCCGCACTACCACTGGTTCACCGGCGACGGCATGGTCCACGCCTTCCGGATCGACGGCGGCAAGGTGACCTACCGCAACCGTTATGTCCGCACCCCGAAGTGGGAGCTTGAGCGCGAGCATGGCCGGGCCCTGTTCGGCGGCTTCAACCCCATGCTGAGCGACCCCGTCACCATGGGGAAGGACAGCGGCGTTGCTAACACCAACATCCTCTTCCACGCCGGCCGGCTTCTGGCCCTGGAAGAGGGGCACATGCCCTTCGAGTTAGACCGCGACACCCTGGAGTCCCGGGGCTATGCGGCTGAGTACGCCGGACGGGTCACTGCCCACCCCAAGCTGGATCCTAAGACCGGCGAGATGGTCTGGTTCGGCTATGGCGTCGGCCCGCACCCCTTCTCCACCACCATGAGCTATGGCGTGACGGACGCCTCCGGCAAGGTCGTGCGCCGCACCGACTTCGAGGCCCCGTACTCGGCCATGGTCCATGACTTCCTGGTGACCGAGAACTACGTCCTCTTCCCGGTCATGCCTCTCACTGGCAGCCTGGAAAGAGCCATGAAGGGACTGCCGGGCTATGCCTGGGAGCCGGAGAAGCCGTCCTATGTCGGCCTCATGAAGCGTGGCGACGATGCCTCGGCCATCCGCTGGTTCACCACCAAGCCAGGCTATGTCTTCCACCCGATGAACGCCCGCGAGGAGGGCGACCGGATCATCGCCGAGGTCTGCCTCTACGATGCCGCACCCCTCTTTCCCCTGGCTGACGGCCGGCCTGGCTCACGCAGCGGCGCCCGGCTGACCCGCTGGGAGTTCGACCTGACCGGTGCCACCGACCAGGTGAAGGAGACGGCGATCGACGACCTCGACTCCGAGTTCCCCAGGCTCGACGAGCGGTTCACCGGCCTCGCCTACCGCCACGGCTACTATACCGCCGACACGACGGGCGCGAAGTCGGTGAAGATGAACGCCATTGCTCACATCGACCTTGCCACGGGCGTCCGGAAGGTCTGCAACTTCGAGCCGGGTGACCAGGTCTCGGAGCCGGTCTTCGCCCCCCGTTCCGCGACCGCGGCGGAAGGCGATGGCTGGCTGACGACCGTCGTCTGGCGGGCTGCGGACAACCGCTCCGACCTCGTCGTGCTCGACGCCTCCAACATCGATCGCGGCCCGGTGGCGATCGCCAAGGTCCCCCGCCGGGTGCCCTTCGGCTTCCACGGTAACTGGGTGGGTGCATAAGGGTCCGCGCCTTCGCCCAACGGACACAGTTCGGCTCCAGGCTGGGGAAGGGCACACCCGCCGCTGGAGCACGTCACGCCCGGGCTGGACCGTCTGGGACGCGTGGTGAAGGTGCTACGGCGCTGCCGAATCGACCGGGGGTCCTTAAGGCTTATCCTGGAGGCGGCCTAGGCCCGGAACTGGATTGGGGTAGGATCGCCGTCATTTTTATGCTAGAATAAAAACGTATTGACCTTGTTTATTGGCAGGTCAAAAGCCACATCCCTTCGCGTCCCAAGACTCGCGCAAGGGCATCGTGACGTTTGATGGGACAGGGTGAAAAGTGATGCACCGCATCTGTATCTTGATCGCGGCCTGCATGTTTCTCGCCGCCTGTGGCGGTGGTGGAGGTGGTGGCGGCGGTTCCACCGGGTCTGGCCCGGCGCCAATCCCTGGCCCCACCGAGGCCGAAGCGGGTCGCCTGCTTGCCCAGGGGACATTCGGGGCGACCGAAGCCAGCATTGAAGCGGTCCGAGCGGGTACGGCGGAGTCCTGGATCCGCGCCCAGATTAACACGCCGCCGCCCTCGGTTTCCCACCAGGCCTACCTGGACGCCCGGCTTGCCGAGCTGCGGGTGACCTCTCCCAACGCAACACTCAGTTACGACCACTTCGTCGAAAGCTGGTGGCTTGCCTCGGTGACGGGTCCAGACCAGCTCCGGGAGCGGGTCGCCTTTGCCTATTCCCAGATCTTCGTGATCTCGCTGGCCTCGGATGTCGTCGATCCGCGGGGAGCGGGTGCCTACTACGACATGCTGACGGCCAACGCCTTCGGGAACTACCGTGACCTCCTCGAGAAGGTGACCCTGAACCCGATGATGGGGCGTTACCTCACCTATCTCGGCAATATGAAGGAGGACGCGGCGGGAACCCGGACACCGGACGAGAACTATGCCCGCGAGGTCATGCAGTTGATGACCCTTGGCCTGTACCAGCTCAACCTAGACGGAACGCCCAAGACAGACCTCAATGGAAAGCCCCTGGCCTCGTACAGTCCAGCCGACATCTCGGGCCTCGCTAAGGTCTTCACGGGCTGGTCCTGGTACAGCCCCGCACCGTCGGCCTCGACCTTTGTCGGCGGGAACCCGGACCCGGACTCCAAGGTGCGGCAGATGATCATCTATCCGCAGTACCATTCCACCTCCCAGAAGGCCTTCCTGGGCGCAACCATTCCCGCCTCGGCGACGGTCGACGGTCCGGGTGACCTGAAGATCGCTCTCGATACCCTGTTCAACCACCCGAACACCGGACCCTTCGTCTCGCGGCAGCTGATCCAGCGCCTGGTGACCAGCAATCCCTCGCCCGCCTATGTCCAGCGGGTCGCCGGCGTGTTCAACAACAACGGTGCCGGGGTGCGTGGGGATATGGGTGCGGTCGTCACCGCCATTCTCATGGATCCGGAGGCGCGAAACGCGACTTCGGCGGAGGATCCGGCCTATGGCAAGCTGCGCGAGCCGGTCATCCGCATGACCCACATGATGCGCGCCTTCCAGGGGAACTCCGCGAGTGGCAAGTGGCAGGTGCGTACGACCGGCGCCAACACCTCCCTTGGCCAAACGCCCCTTCTTGCAAGCTCGGTCTTCAACTTCTGGCGTCCCGGCTACGTCCCCCCCGCCACCACAGTCCTCGGGTCCCGGAACCTCGTCGCCCCGGAGTTCCAGATCGTCAACGAGGTCACCAACGCTGGCTATGTGAACGTAATCGAACAGACGATCAGCAACGGAATCGGAACAAGCAACGACGTTCGGCTTTCGCTCAGCAATGAGGTCCTGATTGCAGATCAGCCTGAACTTCTGGCGGACCGGCTGAATCGTCTACTCTTGGCCGGTCAGATGAGCAGCGCCCTGCGCAAGCGGGTACTCGACACCCTCAACGCCTACGCGATTTCGCCGACGGACCTGACCCAGGCGAGCCAGGCCAAGACCAACCGCGTGAAGGCGGCGGTCCTGCTCGTTATGACGTCCCCGGAATACTTGGTCCAAAGGTGAGGCGCACACAATGACCCGGCCTTCTCCCGCCACGCGGCGGCACCTCCTGAAGATGATGGCGGCGGCAGCACCCCTTGGGGTCGCGGCCCCCTTCGCCCTGCAGATGGCGACCTTGGGCTCGGCGGCGGCCCAGACGGTGCCTACCAGCTACAAGGCGCTGGTCTGCATCTTCCTGTTCGGCGGCAATGACAGCAACAACATGGTCCTGGCCACGGACTCGGACTCCTGGGGCCGGTACTTTGCGGCCCGGAATACGGGAAATGACCCGATCGCCCTGATGCCTCCCGGTACGCCGCCGGCCGCTGTGGGCAGTGTCTCGCCGGTCACCGCCCGCACCGTCACCCGGAGCACGCCGGAGTTCCTTGGCGGCGTCCTGCCCATCACGCCCCAGACACCCAACCCCGTACCCGCCGGAACCAACGCCTCCAGCCGGAGCTTCGCCCTACATCCGGCTATGTCGCCCCTGGTCCAGGGTACTGCCAGCCCCTGGAGCGCCGGACGCCTGGCCGTGCTCGCCAATGTGGGTACGCTGATCGTTCCCACCACCAAGACCCAGTACAACAACCGCAGCGTGAGTCTGCCGCCGAACCTGATGTCGCACAACGATCAGGTCTCGATCTGGCAATCCGGTGCGGCCGAGGGCGCCAGGCGGGGCTGGGGCGGGCTCATGGCGGACACCATGCTGGCCCAGAACGGCTCCAGTGCTGTCTTCACGGCGGTCTCGGCAAACGGTAACGCCGTCTTCCTGGCCGGGAATACGGCGGTCCAGTACCAGATCAACACCTCGGCCCAGCCGGCAGTCCTGCCCAATGCGGCGTCCGGAAGTACGCTCTACGGTTCGCAGACCGCCGCCCTCACCCTGGCAGAGTCCATCCGCGACGTTTCGGGGACCAGCCTGTTCGCGCAGGATCATGGCGCCATGACCCGCCGGGCCATGGACTCCGCCCAGGCCCTGAACGCCGCCTTCGCCAGCGGCCCGGCCGCCTCGATCCCGGCACCGTCCAACTACACGAACCCCGTCACGGGCGTCGTGGAGGCCAATACACTCGCCACTCAGCTCAACACAGTTGCCAGGTCTGTGGCCGCCGCGACGGCCCTGGGCGTGACCCGCCAGGTTTTCTTCGTGGGCCTTGGCGGCTTTGACACCCACGACAACCAGAACACTACCCACACCAACCTGATGGGCAAGCTTGCGCATGCCATGGCCTATTTTGACGGGGTCCTGGGCAATATCGGCGGGCTGAACATGCGTGGCAGCGTGACCACCTTCACCATGTCCGACTTCAGTCGGACCCTTACGTCCAACGGCGACGGGACGGATCACGCCTGGGGCGGTCACCATCTCGTCATGGGCGGTGCAGTCCGGGGCCGGAACGTCTTCGGCCAGTTCCCGACTGTCGGCGTTGACCGGACGGGCTTCAGCAATCCGGACATGAGCGGGAACATCCTTGTTCCCACCACGTCGGTCTACCAAGTGGGTTCGACCCTGGGGAAGTGGTTCGGGCTCGCAGATGCCGACCTGCTCACCATCTTCCCCAACCTCGGCAACTTCTCCCGCCGGGATCTTGGCTTTATGGTCTGATCGCCGGTGCCCGCCGGCCCGTCCCACCCCCGGGCAGGGCGACTGAGTAGTCGCTGAGCCGGAGGTCCGGGGTCATATAGTCCGTGGAGACGTACTGCGCGCCAGAGGCAAAGGCGGCTTCCCGCCGACTGCGGTCTCCGGTTCGCGACTCTACGGTGTCGGCGTCTGCGCGGGTGCGGACGACCATGCCGAGGCGCAGGGCCTCGGCGATGCGCGGGCCATCCTTCGCAGGGTCATTCAGGGTGACATAGGCAGCATAGGGTGCCTCGAATCTGTCGGTGTTGACGAAGGCTGCCCGCCCTTCCAGCGAAGGACGGCCCTGGCTGTAGAGCGCCACCTTCCCTGGCCCCTCGTCGACGGCGAAGAAGACCTTGCCCCGGGCCGCGCCCAGGGATGGCCATCCCCCCTGCCGGACGGCTTCGCGCAGGGACGTCCCCGAGCCGCGTACCCGGTCCGGGGTAATGAGCCGATCCTTCCCGAAGACCGCACGGATCTCGGCATCCACCTCATCCATGCCTGCGGCATCGAAGGGCAGGAGGGGCGTCGCGCCCGGGAAGGGGATCTGGTCGTCCTTCAGGTTCATCATGATCAGAAGGGGCAGGTGGTCCGGATGGCGCGACGACCAGGCGCGAACCTCCTCCAGGCAGGCCCGGAAGGTTGGGCAGACGCTGCGGTAGTCGATGTCCGGAACATGCATGACCTTAAGGCCAGGCGAGGCCATGGGCCCGGTGTCGTAGTCGCCGCCCCCGGCCATCTTCAGACCCAGGGGCCGGGTCCAGCGACCGCCCTCCGGGTCCCGCACAATGTCCAGTTCCAGTTGCCGGGCGCCGGCGTCGAGCTGCTCGGTCAGGGCTGGGTGGCTGTAGTCCAGGCTGTCCGCCGTCTTCGGGTTCGCCGCCCTCAGCAGCTTCATCTCGGCCGGGGCGATGGCGCTCTTGTAGCTGTTGTGGGTGCCCAGCGCCTGCAGGGCGGTCATGGGCAGGGCGTCCACGGCCTGGCGCGTGCACCCCGGCACCCCTGAGGGCTTCTCGAGGTCGCATCCGGTGGCGGCGACGGCCGCGGCGGCGAGCAGGGCGATGATCATGGGGCGACTCCTCTGTTCTGGGCTCAGCCTGACAGAGGTGTGTGACGGGTTGAAGCCGTCTCAGCTCCCCCGCGGGAACCTTGGCTTGTCTGGCCGCCGCCAAGGCGGCTCTAGGCCCTCGTATCGGGCGCGGATCTCCGGGCGCGTGGCCGGCTGGTGCTGGGCCTGGCGCCGGGCGGTGTCGCCGAACCGCCAGCCATACTCGGCACCCAGGGCCTCGGGCGGGGAGTCGGGTCCCAGCTCGCCGATCCGCAGGTAGTTTCCCGCATCCATCATGAGGCGCTGGGACACTTGGTATTCCGAGCCGTTCCAGGCCCCCTCGACCCCGCCGTAGCCGGTCAGGGCGCCAAGGCGGTAAAGCAGCTTGGAGGAGGCCGACTCCAGCACTTCGCGCCGGGTGGACATCAGGTGCACCTCCTGCTGCCGCATCCAGGGCTTGACGCTGTTCATCACCAGGATTGGGCGCAGGTCATTGCTGCGGTTGACCCCTGTACCATGCAGGAGCCGGCCCTCGAACATCATCACGGTCCCCGCCGGCGCCTCGAGGTTGATGGCCGGGGGAAGTGGCGTGGTGATCGGCTGGCCAGGGGGGGTGTCGGCCATCAGACGGTGCGAGCCCGGCACCACCAGGGTGCCCCCGTTCTTCGCCGAGGTGTCCGCCAGGATGAACATGGTGTTCATGGTGAAGGGGGCGTGGGGCAGGTGGAAGGGCGCCGTGCCCTGGTCCATATGCAGGCCCTGGGGATTGTTGCCGGGCTGACTGATGATGGCGATGAAGGACGACATCAGGAAGTCGCGCCCCATGGTCTCATTCAGCAGCTGCTCGATGACGGGCCCGCCCTGCACGCCGGCGGGGTCGTGTTCCACGCACTGGACGAACTGCTCGCCCTTGTTGATCAGGCAGTGGATGAACTGCAGCCTGGGCAGGGCCTCATCGGGCCGCGGAGCCGATCCCTGCCAGACGGCGAGCCCCGCAAGGCGTTCGGCTTCAGCCTGGTCTTCGACCCGCCGCCGCATGCGGGCCTGCTGGTCGGGCGACAGGGCGTCGGCGATCAGGCAGTAGCCCCAGGTCTTCAGGTCCTGGCGCAGGCGGGCGATGTCGCGCACCGGCCGGGGCAGTTCGGCGTCCTTCCAGTAGGCCTGGGCCGCGCCCGAGGTGTTGAAGTAGAGGTCCTCGTCCTCCAGGTCGATCCCGGGGGTCGGCAGGTCCGCGGGAGCCCGGCTCGGGTCATGGCTGAACCCGCCCTTGGCGGCGGTGTGCACCCCTGTCCGGTAGAGGCTGCGGTAGGGCTCCCCGCTCTGGAGGAAGTCGGCGTAGAGCTGGGCCTCGCGCGGGCTCGCCGCGGCGATGAAGTCGGGGGTGAATTCGACCGGAACGGTAGTCATGCCTTGGCGGTCTCGGCGGACTTGCGCCCCTCGGCGACAGCCCCGGCCATGCCCTCCCACTCCGCCCACTGGTCGCACATGGCGTTCTTGGAGCGCTCCCAGGGATTGTTGCCGGGCTCGTACTCCAGCCACTCTCCGCTCCAGCCCCGGTCCGGATGGTCGGAGATACCGGTCAGCACCTGTCCCGGCTGGCGGCTCTTGTTGCGGATCCGGAAGATGATGTTCTTGCGGGACTCCGTGCCCCGCTCATTCCGTGAGCCGGAGTGCAGGATATGATAGGTCGCGATGCAGGCGTCGCCTGGCTCCATGAGCACCGGCGTGGGCTTTGGCCATCGCCTTCCGTCGGGTGTTGTCAGGCTATCGGCGTTCGTGAACGCGTCACGCATCGTGTCCGGCATGTAGACCATGCCGCAGCGGTTCTGCGCCTTGCTGTCCAGCCGCGACCAGCCGGGGCCTTCGGGGCCGATGCAGCCGTTCTGCGCCCTCTGCCACTGGAAGAAGTTCTCGCTGGCGTGGTGGGAGCGCGGCAGGACCATGGTCTGTCCCCGGCCCTCCTCGGTCTGGTCATTCAGGCAGACAAAGAGGAAGGCGTTGAAGCTTCCAAGGGACAGGGTCATTTCCGGATCCTGGAAAAGGGGCGTGTGGTTGTGCCCCATCACCTCGGCGCAACGGCCGATGTCGCCCAGCGGACCGGAGGCGATGTGCCGCCGGTAAATCTCTTCCGGTGTCCCCTCCATGGGCTCCTGGGGCGACCGGATGGTGATGTTCCCGTCCATGTGCAACTCGGCCCCGAAATAGGGCATGTCGCAGTCCCGGTAGCCGACGCTGTTGAAGGATTCACCCGGGTCCCGACGCTTCAGGATTCCCACCTGGCAGGCGCTGGGCGGGTCAAACCTTCCGAGCGCGTCGTTGAGGACGGGGGTCAGGTCCGACCGGTTGACCAGGTCGGTCAGGGCTGTGTCCATCCAGAGATTCTCGCCGCGTTCGGCGCCGCGGATCCTGTTGCGCGCCGCCTCGACCAGGGCCTTCGGAACCGCCTGTCGGACGATCACGTAGCCCTCGGCATAGAACTGCCGCTTTTCGTCGTCGGTGAGCTTACGAAGAGTCGAGCCCTGTTCCATGGTCCTGAGCCTCCCTGTCGGCCACCACTTTTGAGCAAGTGGTTTGCTGAAGCAAGGCTACCATCGCAAACCGGGGCTTGCATTCGGAAATTTCGCACTATCTGACGAGGATCGCGCCATTCCCTCGGGTTTGGAGATTTAGGGCGGGTTTCAAGGGCGTTTTCCTATGTCTTCCAGACGCGGGCCATCTTCAGTCGCGGCCGGGCTGGCTCGCAGGATCAGTCGAATTCTGGATTGGGTATGTGGGGCAGCCTGCGAAATCGGTTGATGGTCGCGGGAATTCGGGTCAGGCTTTACCCCAAGGCAAACGCGGGCGCCGGCGAGAAGCTCTCAGTCAGGTGACCAGACGTGGAGGAAACGCCCATGACTTCTCCCATCCGTCCGGACGGGGGTCCGGTCGTCGTCACTGGCGCCGCCGGCTTCATCGGTTCGCATATCGTCAGGATCCTGGTCCGGCGCGGCTACGAGGTCAGAGCCTGTGTCCGCGACCCCGGCATCCTGGCCAACACCGCCCACCTCTCCGCCATCGGCCAGGAGGGTCCGGGATCCGTCAGTCTCTATCGTTGTGACATGACCGTGCCGGGCGCCTACGACGAGGCCTTCCGGGGCGCCCAGGGCGTCTTCCACGCCGCTGCCGAGATGGGCAACCTCGAGGGATCGACGCCCCAGAAGGTGTTTGATGGCGGGCTGCTCGCCACGCGCATGCTCATGGACAGCGTCGC
>NZ_JBAXIM010000091.1:0-10270 GCF_037138395.1 Phenylobacterium sp. | reverse complement strand
TCGTCGGAGTATTCCCTGATACTCATCTCGAACCGCTGCTTCCAGAGCACCACGCCGAGGATGACGTGGAGGAGCAGGGCCAGAAGGCCGGCAATCAGGAAACCCTTGCCACGCTTCGGCGGCGGGACGTCGAAGGGGTTGTGGATCGGGTGGGTGATCTCTTCAGCCATGCTCCGCCCCTCAATCCTTCTTGTCTTCGCCGACGAGGGCCACACTGTAGAAGCCGTTGTCCTGGAGCGAGTTCATGACACCCATGAAATCGCCGTACATCACGTCCTTATCCGCGCGGATGAAGATCCGCTCCTTCCCGGGGCTCCGCTTCTCACCCAGTTGGATGCGAAGCGTAGATCCGAGTTCAGTCAGATCAGTGGGATTGTCCCCGATAAAGAGACGACCGCCTGGCTGGACCGAGATGTAGACCGGCTTGGGGGGATTTTGGGCCGGTTTCGCAACCGCATTCGGCAGGGCAATCTTCACGTTCACGGCCGCCATGGGCGCCGCCACCATGAAGATGATCAGGAGAACCAACATGATGTCCACAAAGGGAGTCACGTTGATCTCACTGTTCGCCTCTACCGCGTACTTGCCACCCCCAGAACCCGAGAGTTTGGCTCCCATCTGGATCAGGCCCCCTTGTCGAGCTGCCGCGAGAGGCTGTTCATCAGTTCAGCCACGAAGGATTCCGACCGACCGCCAAAGCCCGAGATGCGGGTCTGGAAATAGTTGTAAAAGATAACTGCGGGGATGGCGGTGAACAGACCAATACCGGTGGCCAGCAGGGCTTCGGCGATGCCGGGCGCCACGACAGCCAGGTTGGTGGTGTTGGTGTTCGCGATGCCGATGAACGAGTTCATGATCCCGTACACGGTACCGAACAGGCCGATAAACGGACCGGACGAACCGACCGAGGCCAGGAACTGCATGCCCGAGGACAGGCGCTTGCCGAGGGTCGACTGGACCGCGCTCACCGCAGCTTCCGCCCGGTGAAGGGTGGTTTCACGGTGTTCGCCAGAGATATGGAGGCCGGCCTGACGGGACAGTTCGACTTCCTGGACGGCCGCGGCAGTCATGTCGGCCAGCGGGTTGCCAGCGAAGTCCTCGGAGAGAGCCGTGCGACCCGCTTCCGAATAGGTCTTGGAACCGCGGAAGGCTTCCATGAAGCCATTGGCGGCCTTCTCCATGCTGTTGAACTCGATGATCTTGGTCACAAGCAGGAACCAGGAGATGACCGAGCAGAGGAGCAGGCCCAGCATGACCACCTTCACGACGAGGGTGGCGCTGCCGAACATGCCCATGACGGTGAGCTTGCCGGCATTTTCCATCTGCGGCGGGTCAGCCGATTCAGCAGCCGCGACAGGCACGGCTGGGGTTAGGGCGGGGGCGGCAGCGTCGGCGGTAGCCACAGCGGCCGATGCGGTAGCCTGGGCAGTAGGCGCGGGCGCCTGCGCAAAGGCCGGGACGCTCACCATCAGCGCTACGGCGCCAATAAGAGCGAGAAACGGAGTCTTGAATTTGATGTCGATCATTTGTCGCCAGTTCCTGGTTGGTCTAGCACGTTTGGACCTAAGGGTCGCCGCGCGAGAGCGTCTCTACCCCAAATGAATGGCCCACCTCCGTCCCCCTGGAACCGCCCGGATCAACCGGATTGTCCAAGACGACGGCGATAAAGCCGCTTTCGCTACCCCGACCCCTGACAGCGACCCGGACCCCTGAGGGTCCCGACCTCGTCTCGACTCCGGGCACTGCGCTATCCGCCTCGCGGCCTCCAGCACCTTACCAACAAGTTAGACTTGCCGTGCCTCTCCTTTGGCAACCCGTTTTTCGCCGGTCAAGTGGAATAGGGCCATCCGGGCGTCCATCGACCGGATTCCGAGGTGGTGGCCCGACTTCCGGACCCCGCCCCTGGACCGGACATCGGATTTGCAGCCCGGACGGGGAAGGTCCACACTCGAAACAGGAGGATTTCAGAATGGCACATATTCGCAGTCTCACCGCCGTCTCGGCCGGATTCGTGGCCCTGATGCTCGCAGCGGCAGCGGCGGCACCGCCGCCGCCGTCCGCTCCGCCAGTGACGTCTGGGGCGCCCAAGACCCAGCCTGGAGCCCCGATGGAGAAGGCCAAACCCAAAATGGTCTGCCAGGAATCCCCGCAGATCGGCTCGCACTTCAAGCGCAAGATCTGCGCCACGCCGGAGGAATGGGAGGCCCGTCGCCTGCGTGACCAGCAAGAAATGCAGCGAATGGGCGATCGCGCCGCGGGATGCGGAGGCAGCGCCAATCCCTGCTGAACCGGTGACGAGGTGGCTGAGTACGCGGCCGCCGGCTGAAGTCGGCGACCCAAGCATGCCCGCCGTCCGGGATTTTCGGGAGAGGCTGAAAATGGTGCCTGGGGCCGGAATCGAACCCGCGACACGCGGATTTTCAATCCGCTGCTCTACCAACTGAGCTACCCAGGCGCGACGCCTCGCGGGTCGAAGGCGGTTCTATAGAAGAGGCCCCGCGACTTGTCTGCGCGCAGGTGGAACAGATGGGCTTATACTTCCGCAGGAAGGTCTGCGCCACACCCGAGGCGTGGGAGGCCCGCCGCCGTCGGGATGCGGTCCAGTTGGAGCGCATGGGCGACCAGGGCTCCGGCTGCGGCGGGGTGACGAATCCCAGCTGATTGACCCCTTCATCCGGTCGGAAGAATGGCCCTCAGGCGGGGGGCGGGCCGCGAGGCGCCGGGAAGGCGAGTGGAGCGACCGACTCGCCGGCGGAGCCTGAGGTCACCATCCTGTAGAGTGGCTTGCCTGCAGGACCATAGGTGATGACCTCGGTGACCAGGACCATCGTGAAGAGGGCCGCAAGTCCGCCCACCCAGGCCGGATGAACCCGGCCTGCATTCCTGCGGTCCAGCAGGATGGCGACCACTGGGAAGATGAGGCTGACCGCAATGGTCATTTCCCACGCCCAGGGCATGAAGGCGGGAGAGGGAATGAGACGGGCGATCCCGGGGCCCAGCAGGGCGACCATCGCGCAGAAGTGAAGCCGGGCGTGCCAGTCGGTGTTGCGGCGACGGGCGACCGCCCAAAGGGTGAGACCGGCGAAGGTGAGAAGGCTGGCCGTGTCGAGGACCAGGAATTGGAGCGGCCTGTAGAAGAAGGGCGTATCTGCCCTGCGGACCATGTCCACGACCACAATGACGCCCAGGAGGAGCATCAAGGGCATCCAGGCCATGGCGAGCCAGCCGAGGCGGCGGTGCCAGATCCCTGCGCCGCGCGCCGAAAGCGCCGTCTGCGCCAGATAGATCGCCAGCCAACCCATGAAGACCACGGCGTGGGCGTGGACGACCAGGGGTGCCTCAAAGCTCGATCGACCGGCGAGCAAGTGGGCGCCAAAGCCGGCGACGGTGACCCCCGTCATGGCAATCGCACCCATGACAAAAAGTCTGCGGTCGGCTGGAAGCGTCTGGGCGCTCCCAATGTTCCTGTCCAGCATCTGAATCTCCTCGGCCCTTCCGCCGACGAATAGGGGTGGCGACGACGGGCGGACAGGGCCCTTGCGCCCGGCCATTCGCCCGGGGCCGGAGGCTATCACACCACACCTTCCCCCGGGGGACTTTTCACGACCCGCAGAGGCTGGGCGCCTCACCTCTCGACGACCGCCCACGCCTGGCGCAGCCCGCAATCCTGCAGAGGGCCCAGCCCGACCCACATCATGGCTTGAATCCCGGACCTGTCCGTCCAGGAGGCCTTCCAGTTCGAGGCCGGACTGAGCCCTCCGGAGGGCTTCGTGAACACCGCCCGCAGAACAATGTCGAAGGCCGGACGCACCGACTGAACCAGCGCCGCAATAAGATCATGAAAAGAAATGGTGCCTGGGGCCGGAATCGAACCAGCGACACGCGGATTTTCAATCCGCTGCTCTACCAACTGAGCTACCCAGGCGCGACGCCTCGCGGGTCGAAGGCGGTTCTATAGAAGAGGCCCCGCGCCGTGTCCAGCGAGGCCAGTTCAGGTGTCTTCGTCCCTTCCGGCGTCCTCGTCATCAAGCTCGTCCCCCGGCAGGACATAGCTTCCTGATAGCCAGCGCTGCAGGTCCACATGGGCGCACCGAGACGAGCAGAAGGGCCGGTACTTCGGCTCCGCAGGCTTCTTGCAGATGGGACAGGCAGTCGTCACGGCTGAACCCTCAGGGGACACTGATCTCAAAGCGGTCCCGGGGCCAGTCGGCCTCGACCCCAGGTTTAAAGCGGGCGCCCATCCGCCCGGCCAGGCGGTCGACGAGGGGCCAGGCCAGCCTGGCGATTGCCGGGGCCGCCTGGATCTTTACGACCCGGCCCGTCTCGGCCTCGGCCTCGCTCTCGGCCCGGCGGACCAGCCTCTGGGCCAGGGTGCGGTCGCTGGGCGCGCCGCCGGGTTCGAGCAGGATCTCGGCCAGGGCCCGGGTGCGGCGAGGAACCGTCAGTTCCAGGGTCCCGAAGCGGCTGACCGGCCCGAAGGCGACCCCGGGATTGTCGACGGAAAAGGCGTTGCGGGCGGCATTCAGGAGGGCGGTCCCGTCATGGCCACGCCCGGCCAGGTCAATGACCACGAGTCCGCCCAGTCCCTTCAGCCGCAGCAGGCGCGCCGTCTCGGCGATGGCGGTCAGGTTGAGCTGGCGCAACAGGGACTTGGGATCCGGCCCCTTGCGAGGACCCAGGTCCACGTCCACCGCCACCAGGGCGCGGGTGGGTTCGATGACCAGGACGCCTCCGCCCGGCAGGACGTGGTCCTCGGTCAGGGCCGCCTCTTCCGCTGCATCCGCCATCCGGCGGGCCTCGGCTCCGGTCACGACCTCCCGGCTGCGGACCAGGTGAGCCAGGCGATCAGCCACCGTGGGCCCAGGTGCCAGGAGCCGCACCGGCGCCTCGGCGGGACCCGTTGCACGCACCGCCGCCAGCTTGCCGGGCCGGGGGGCGGCGCGCACCTCGACCTCCAGCATCTCGCCCTCCACGGGGCGGCGGTCGGGGGGATAGTCCAGAAGGCCCTCGATCCCCTCGCCCAGGTCCACGAAGGCCGAGGCGAAGGCCGGCTCAACCCTGCGCACCCGGGCGGCGATCCGGGCACCGGGTTGCAGGCGTGGGTCGTCGTCGTCCCGGGCCAGCATCAGGTGCTCGGGTCGTCCGTCCAGGGTGACGACGCCCCGGATCTCACCGGGTGTTGTGTCCAGGTAGGCCCGGCGTGCGCTCATGGCCGACGCCATCCCAGGCCCTTCAGCAGGGTCTCAGTCTCGTGCAGGGGCAAGCCCACCACCGCCGGCCAGGAGCCGCTGAGCGACAGGATGAAGGCCCCGGCCAGCCCCTGTATTCCGTAGCCGCCGGCCTTGCCCACCCCCTCGCCGCTGTCGACATAGGCGCGGATGTCGGCCTCGGTCAGGCGACGCATTTTCAGGCGGGTCTCCACCACCCGGTCGCCCCGCCGGCCGCCGGGCCCGCGGACACTGACCCCGGTGACCACCCGGTGCGCCCGTCCCGACAGCAACTTGAGACACCGGGCCACCTCGTCGGCGTCGGCGGCCTTGGGCAGGATCCGGCGTCCCACCGACACCACGGTGTCGGCGGCCAGGACATAGTCATCGGGATGGGTGGCGGCGACGGCCTCGACCTTAGCGGCGGACAGGCGCGCGGCCAGCCGCCGGGGAAGCTCGTCCTTCAGCGGGGTCTCGTCGATGTCCGAGGGAACGATGAGGTCCGGCGAAATACCGATGGCGGCGAGCAGGTCCTTGCGACGCGGGCTCTCGGAAGCCAGGACCAGCCTTGGGGGCATGGCGGCTCTAGCGGACCCGGAAGGTGATGCGCCCCTTGGAGAGGTCGTAGGGGGTCATGGCCACGAGCACCTTGTCGCCCGCCGACACCCGGATGCGGTTCTTGCGCATCTTTCCGGCAGTGTGGGCGATGATCTCGTGATCATTCTCGAGCTTCACGCGGAAGGTGGCGTTGGGCAGCACCTCGCTGACGGTGCCTGGAAACTCGAGGGGTTCTTCCTTGGCCATGCAGGCTCCACATTTGGGATCGACGAAAACGGCCCCCGGACCTGCGGAATCGCGGGTGAACGAGCCGGAAGTCTCCACCTATAGCTTAAGTCGCCCGCCAAGGTCGACTGCCCAGGCGCAGGGCCCGCCCCTCAGCCCTTCCAGTGCAGGGCGGTAATCAGGGTGAAGAGCCGGCGCGCCGTGTCCATGTCGGTCTCGACCTTGCCCGCCAGCCGCCGCTGCAAGAGCTCGCTGGCCTCGTTGTGGAGGCCCCTGCGTCCCATGTCGAGGGCCTCGATCTGCGACGGCGTGGCCTGCCGGATGGCCTGGTAATAGCTTTCGCAGATCATGAAATAGTCCCGGATCAGTCCCCGGAAGGGCGACAGCGAAAGGATGTGCCGCCGCTGGTAGTCCGGGCCGGAGACGTCGAGCATCAGCCGGTTTTCGATCAGTCCCATGTGTAGGTCGTAGGGCCCGCCGGCTGCGCCCTCCGGGGCGAAATAGTTCTGCTCCAGCAGGTCGAAGATCGCGATCTTCCGCTCCTGCTCCTGGTCGCGCGAGACCGCCGCGAGGGACTCATCGTCCAGCTCGACGTTCTGCAGGCGCTGGAGGGTGCGGTCAGGCTCGGCCATGTCCGGTTCGCAAGCTACTGTCCGATCCTAGAGCAAACCGCGCATGGCCGTCACCCGCCCCGGCTGAGGCGCAGGGCGGCCGAGCGCGCGTGGGCGGGCAGGCCCTCGGCCTCGGCCAGGGCGACGGTATGCGGGCCCAGTATGGCGAAACCGCCCTCACCGGCCCGGACGAGCGAGGTGCGCTTCAGAAAGTCGTAGATTGAAAGGCCCGAAGAGAACCGCGCCGCCCGGCTGGTCGGCAGGACGTGGTTCGACCCGGCCACATAGTCCCCCAGGGCCTCCGGCGTGTAACGCCCCAGGAAGATGGCCCCGGCGTGACGGATCCGGTTCGACAGGGCCTCCGGGTCGGCGATGGCCAGCTCGACATGCTCCGGGGCCAGGCGATCCACCAGGGCAGCGGTCTCGTCCAGCGGCGCCAGGATCACCGCCCCGTGGTCAGCCCAGGACCGTGCGGCGGTCTCGCCGGTGGCCAGGGTCTTCAGCTGCGCCTCGACCTCGGCGACCACCCGGTCGGCGAAGGCGGCATCATCAGTGATCAGGATCGACTGGGCGGCAGGGTCATGCTCGGCCTGCGACAGCAGGTCGGCGGCGATCCAGGCCGGGTCATTTGCCGCATCCGCCACCACAACGATCTCAGACGGGCCGGCCAGGGCGTCGATGCCCACCTGGCCATAGACCCGCCGCTTGGCCGCAGTCACCCAGGCATTGCCCGGCCCGACGATCTTGTCCACCGGCCGGATGGGCCCCGCGCCATAGGCCAGGGCCGCCACGGCCTGGGCCCCGCCAACCCGCCAGATCTCCGAGACCCCCGCGGCATGGGCTGCCGCCAGGACGGCGGGCTGCAGTCGTCCGGGCGGGGTCACCATGGCGATCCGGCCCACCCCTGCGGCCCGGGCGGGCACGGCGTTCATGAGTACCGTCGAGGGATAGGCCGCCCGGCCGCCGGGCACGTAGATCCCCACCGAGTCCAGGGGCGTCCAGCGCCAGCCCAGCTCGACCCCCGCCTCGTCGGTAAAGCGGACGTCAGCCGGCCTCTGGCGGGCGTGGTAGGCCTCGATGCGCCGGGCGGCAAAGGCTATGGCCTCCCGCACCTTGGGCGCGCAGGCCGCTGCGCCCTCGGCGATCTCCTCGGCGCTGACCCCCAGGCCCTCGGCGTCCAGATCCACCCCGTCAAAGCGGCGGGTGAAGTCCAGCAGGGCCTCCAGGCCCCGGGCACGGACCGCGTCCAGCACCTCGCGCACGGCGGCGTCCACCGTCTCCGGTGTGTCCCGCCGGGCGTCGGCGAAGGCGCCGAACTGAGCGGCGAAATCGGCGTCCTGAAAGTTGAAGCGGCGCATGAGGCCTATCTAGACCCGGCGGCGGCGCGAGGCCATGGGGCGGGCGCCACAGTCGCCAGGAATCCCGCTGGCCTCCGACATCGTCGTCAGTCTTCGTGCCGGGGTTCAGACTTCGCCGGCCAGGGCTCGGAGAGATCGGCCAGCACCAGGTCCAGGCACTCGACCTCCACGGCCAGGTCCCCATCCCCCGCAAAGCGGAAGACCAACCGCCCGCCAGGCGCCTCGCCGGGCTCGAAGGTCAGGGTCAGGAGCTCGACCACCGCCTCCCGCGCATTTCGCCTCAGACGGCGGGCCTGGACCCCAAGGACAGAGCCCACCTGCACCGCCGCGCGCACGCGCTCCGGCTCGGGGGCCCCCCAGCGATAGCGGTTCAGCGCCAGGGTCAGGCGCCGGGTCTGCGCTTCCCAGGTGATGTCGCCGATCTTCAGCACGGCGTCCTGCAGGGCCGCGGCCAAGACCTCCAGGTCCTCGGCATCCTCCGCCAGGAGCTTCAGGGCCGTCGCCTTGGGGGGCTGTTTCGCCACGTCCGTCCGTCTCCACCGTTCCTTGCGGGTTCTAGACCGGCGGGCAGGAGTCGCAAGGGGGATCGGCGGTGTCGGCCGGCGGGGGCGGCACCGGGGCCTTGCGCCGGCGCAGGTTGGACCTCAGGGCCTGGGCCCGCCGGGCCTCACGCCGGGCCGCCTCGGGGGCATCTGCAGGAGGGCGCGTCGACTTCACGGTCCGTGGGATGCGGCCTGGCACCGCCGGGGTCAAGCCGGGCCCTCGGGCAGGGCTACCTTTTTCCCCTTCCCGTCCGGCGCGGCTTTGGCTATAGCCGCCGCCTCGCCTTTCGCCGCCGTAGCTCAGTGGTAGAGCGCATCCTTGGTAAGGCTGAGGTCGGCAGTTCAATCCTGCCCGGCGGCACCAGGTATCCCCCTCCAGAGAAACATCTTCCCCTTCCGGGGCCCCCCGCGGTCGTAGGCCCATTGCCAACTGAGGGGGTCTACGGCCCCCCAGCAAACCCCCTCCGGCCCGCTGCGCGGTCCACCTCCCCCTGGGGGGAGGAATTGGAGAGCCAATTACTCCCCCAAGGGGGAGCTCCCGGCGACGCCGGGAGAGGGGGTCAACCCACCTCTCCCATCATATTTTATCCGGGTAATATTGACTCCCCGCCTAGGCGCGCCTAGAGCGGCGTCATGACCCAGGACCTCTTCACCGCCTTCCACCACGGCCGCCGCATCGCCTCGGGCGAGCTTGTCGCCGTCCTCGCCGCCGCCCGCGCGGCCCTGTCCTCGGACTCCGTCGAGCCCCTGGTCTTCAGCGACCATACCGGCGCCCTCCAGTCCCTGGCGCCGCCCCGGGAGGCACCCGCCAGTCCCGGTCGCGGACGGCCGCGCCTGGGAGTCTCTGCCCGGGAGGTTACCCTCCTGCCCCGGCACTGGGACTGGCTCTCCGCCCAGCCCGGCGGGGCCTCCGCCGCCCTGCGCCGCCTGGTGGAGGCCGCTGCCCGCGCCCCTGAAGCCCCGGAGGCCGCCCGCCGCCGCGCCGCCGACGCCACCTACGCTGTGCTGAACGTCCTCGCCGGCGACGCCCCCGGTGCCGAGGCCGCCGTCCGCGCCCTCTACGCCGGTGACGGGGCCGCCTTCGCGGGCGAGACCGCCGCCTGGCCCGGAGACGTGCGCGACTACCTCGCCCGCCTCGCCGCCCCGGCCCTCAGCGGGGCCGAGACCCAGACCGGCTGAGGGCCTCGGCCTCCAGGGCGTGCTCGGCCTTCAGGGTCTCCAGGGCCAGTCGACGGGCAGCATCGCAGGCCGCAATCTGGGCCCCCCGGCGGACATAGCCTTCATCAAGGTCGGCCCGGCTCGCCCCCGGCGGCAGGACGTAGGCCTCGCAGGGCGCCTCCGCTGCCGGCGGGGGCGTCAGCTGAGGCAGGGCGGCAGGCGAGGCCGGGGGCCGCGTCGCACAGCCCGCGGTCAGCCCGGCGAAGCTCAGCCAGGCGGTCAGGATCCAGGGGCGCATCGGCATCCTCCAGGTGGTTGAGGGCGTCGATCCGCGCCCGGGTCTCGGTTTCCAGTTTCAGGGCCGCGCGGGAGGCGGCCTCGGCCCGGGCCAGCTGGCCCCGCACACCCTCCGCCTCCAGGGCCGAGCGGGCCGCCTGGGCCCGCAGGGCGGAGGCCTCGGCCAGCAGGGGCGCGGCCCCGGCCCTTCGCCCCGCCTCCCACAGCCGCGCTGCCGACAGGGCCAGGACTAGGGCCGCGACAAGGCCCAGGGCCAGCCTCAGCCCCGCCATCCCTCCGAAGGTCAGCCCCTTCACGACCCGCCCTCCCCGGGG
>NZ_JBAXIM010000090.1:0-10316 GCF_037138395.1 Phenylobacterium sp. | reverse complement strand
ATGCCTTGAGTGACGATCTATTTCCTACAGTGTCACCGTAACTCCTAGGTCAGCGCAAAAACGGAGGTGTGCCCGACGGCTTCACGGCTCGGGCGTATGACGATCTCTACGTCCTGCTCCAGGGCATTCAGGAAGCTCATCAGTTTCTCGACCGAGAAATGATCGAGCCGATAGTTGGCAAGCGCCGACACTTTGGATTGCGGGATGCGCAGGATGATCGCTGAATCCGTCTGTTTGAGGCGACGTTCTTTCAGCAGAGCGTTCACGGCCATCGCCAGCCGCGTCTTGGTCTGACGGTCTGTGGCGTCTGGGAGACCCAGGTCGGCGAAGACGTTGCCGGTGCCTTCGGTGATGTCATTTGCCACGTTTGCCTGCCTTGCCCTTCGTGGGCTGTTGGTAGTTGCTCTCGTAATGTTCGCGGGCGCGTTTCAGGCGCTCGCGAACCAGGTCGATATCCGTCTCCGCCGTTCGGATGCCCGAGGGCGACTTCTTCTGAAAGACGTGGAGCACATAGACCAGGCCCTCAAAGCGGACGGTGTAGATGCCGCGATAGGCGTTGCCCTCGAAGCTCTCCACGATTTCAAACACACCCGCGCCTTCGCCTTTCCAAGGCTTGGCCTGCGGGTGCTTGCCTCCTAGCTGGGCCAAGCCCAGCGCATAGCCCAGATCGCTCACCACTTCCTGCGGCAGCGCCAGCAGGTCGGATTTAGAAGACCCGATCCAATGGACGGGCTTGTCGTTGGCAGGCGGACGATGAACCATACGCTCACATTTATACCCAATTTGGTATAATCTAGCAAGTGAATACCTGGAAGGTCGCTCCAATCCCCTGGGGGTTACGAGGTTACGGTGACACTGTGCGAAACCCCATCCTGTGCGACGGAGTTCCTTCACCCTGGGGAGCCCGCCGATAGCCAGACTTGCGCGCGTCGTTGTCCCAGGCCTGCCGCATAACAAGTCCCGATGCCTTGAGTGACGATCTATTTCCTACAGTGTCACCGTAACCCCGGAACATCGCCGGTCACATGGAACATTGCTGGATTTTATGAAGATCATGGACTTGCGTTACGACTCTCTACTGAATATGTGGCGCAAAGTTTGTTCGGGCTAAGTGGCTCAGACAAATCTGGGGACACAATTCAGGATCGCAAGCTGAACATGGACTTCACGTCGAGTTACCAGTTTACACCGAACTCGACGGGCTATTTTAATGTAAAAAACCTGCTCGACACACCACTTCGCTACTATCAGGGCACCCGCAACTATCCCATCCAGCGCGAGATCTACGGTCAAACATTCGAGGCTGGAATACGCGCTAAGTTTTAAGCGTGCGGTGCTCAATATTTCGATCTTTACGTGCTAATGCTTTAAAGGATATTCCAATGCGTCTAGTTTCCGCCTTTGTACTCAGTCTAATAGCCCTCCCAGCGCTCGCTTCGGTCGCGTCTCCGCCCCTCTTGGCAGTCACAGGTGAAATCGTCGGCCCCGATGGCGGCTGGGACTATTTGACGTTCGACCCGGTACATCGGCGGCTCTATGTCAGCCGGTCGAACGGGATCATGGCCATCGACGTGGATAGCGCAAAGGTGACACCCCAATTGGTGGAGGCCCAGCGCACCCATATCGCTGTGCCCGTTAATGGGGGTGAGGAACTGGTAGTCACCTCAACGGCGGCTGGAGCGGCGATCATTGCTGATGCGATGACGGGCAAGATCCGAGCGACGATTCCGACTGGCGCAAAGCCCGATGGTGCCTTCCTAGAGCCGAGCCAAAACCTAGTCTGGGTATTGGACAATGCCGGGGGTGGTATAACACTGATCGACCCGAAGGCAGGCGCTAAGGTGGGCACGATCGCGGTGGCGGGGGCGCTGGAGAGTGCGGCCATGGACGGATTGGGCAAGGTCTTCATCAACGTGGAAGACAAGAACGAGGTTGCCGTTGTCGATATTAAATCTCGCAAGCTGGTGGCCCACTATAGACTCGCGGGATGCGATGAGCCCAATGGTCTCGCCTTTGGGGAAGGCCGTCTGGTTGCTGCATGTTCTAATAATGTCGCAAAGGTAATCGAAGCTGAGACCGGCAAGGATATTGCGACCTTGGCCATTGGACCGCGTCCAGACACCGCCTTTTATGACGTGGCCCGAAAGATGGTCTACATCCCCACCGCTGCGGACGCGAAGTTGGTGCTAATATCGCCGTCTCAAGCCAAGGTGGTGGGAACTGTTGCCACCCATACTGGGGCTCGCACTCAAGCGCTGGATCCCAAGACCGGGACACTTTACTTGCCGTCAGCCGACTATTCGCCGCCCGCTCAGCCAAACGGTAGGCCTCAAGCTATCCCCGGCACCTTCCGCATTTTGAAGGTCACCGCGAAATAGCGGCTTGCTGTTGAGGCGATCCCCATATCTCATTCAGCCGTAACGGGGTTACGGTGACACTGCACGAAATCCCCTCCTGTGTGACTGAGTTCCTTCACCCTGGGGAGCGCCCCCTAGCGCCAGGCGAAGACGGGCTGCTCCAGTTCCGTCACCCGGGTGACGCGGCCGGCGACCAGCTCGCGCAGCTGGTAGACCACCGCCGCCGTCGGCGCGTGAATCCGGTGTTCCTCCGAGATCCGCAGGCGGATCAGGGGCCGGTCGCTCTCGGGGATGGTCTCGAAGTCCACCGCATCCGGAGCGGCAATGTAGTCCAGCCGGATCAGGTGGGTCGAGGCCACCTCGGCTGGATTGGGCCGCAGGGCCGAGGCGTCCTGCAGCCAGGCCACCACGGGGGTGATCACATAGCCGGAGCGGGTGGGATAGTCGTCCAGCACCCCCAGGATCTCGCTCGCCGGCAGGTCGAGGCCGACCTCCTCCGAGAGCTCTCGCAGGGCGGCCTCCTCCAGGGTCTCGCCCGGGTCCAGGCGACCACCGGGCAGGGCCCACTGGCCGGAATGCGCGCGCAGGCTGGCGGCCCGCCGGGTGAGCAGGAAGGCGGTCTGGCCCGAGCCGTCGTCCGCCGCCGTCAGGGTCAGGGCCACCGCCGCCCGCTTCAGGTCCCCGCCAGCATGGGCGATGCGCGGGAAGGCCGCACAGGCCTTTGCCATCCGGGCGCGAAAGTCGGGGGTGAAGGCATGGGACATCCAGGGATTGTCCTAAGCCCTCCCGGGGCGCCCTGTCATCCTTCCGCTTCAGACGGGCGGCGCCGCAGAGGGGACCTTGATATGAGGCTGGATGGGAACCGGCGTCGGGCGGAACCTGGCCCAAGCTCGCGGCCGGCCGCCGTCTCCTATAGGCTGCAGGCCCAACGCCCCGGGAGCGACCCCATGTCCGAAGCCTTGTGTCTCCTGTCCAGAATGCAGGGCGTCGTAGTCCCGTGACCAATCGCCCGACACTTGCCGTCGGTGCCGGGGTTGGCGCTGCGGCAGCGGTCGTCCTGGGCCTGGCGCCCACGCCGCCGGATCCCATCCTGCGCCTCGTGGCCGGCTTCGATGCTGCCGCCCTGGTCTTTGTCCTCGTGTCCCTCTGGCGCATGGCGCGTTCGGATGTCGAACGAATCCAGCAGGTGGCGGCCCGTCGGGACGAGGGGCGCGGCCTGATCCTGGCGGTCGTGGTCCTCGCCTGCGTCGTCAGCCTGGCGGCGGTCGCGGTCGGCATGAAGCCGGACCCCCGGGATGGGGCCTCCGGCGAGGTCTTGCGGGTCCTCTTCGCCGGCGGAAGCGTCGCCATCTCCTGGTTCCTGGTCCAGCTGGTCTTCGCCCTCCACTACGCCCACGAGTACTACGGCGAGGGCGGCGGCGAGGCGGGCGGGGGCCTTGCATTTCCGGGTGGAGAGGCGCCCGACTACTGGGACTTCCTGCATTTCGCCCTGGTGATCGGGGCGGCCAGCCAGACCGCCGACATCAGTTTCACTCGCCAGCGGATGCGCCGCATCGGCACGGTCCACACCCTCGTTGCCTTCGTCTTCAACACGGCAGTGCTGGCCCTGGCGATCAACCTTATGGCCAGCCTGATCTCGTCCTGAGGCCGGCCTCGTCACCTGTGCGCCCCTGGCGGTCTCGCCCGGGCCTCGCCCTCGCCGGTGACCTTCGCTAGTCTGGGCCGGGAATAGGGGGGGAAGGCCTGATGACGGAACTCTGGAGTTGGTCATGAAGGCCGTCTGGTACGAGCGCACCGGCCTGGCTCGCGAGGTCCTGCAGCATGGCGAGGTTCCCTCCCCCACGCCCGGCCGGGGCCAGGTGCTGATCCGCATCCACGCCTCCGGGGTCAACCCCTCGGACGCCGGCATGCGGGCCGGTCCCGCCCCCATGGCCTACCCCCGCATCATCCCCAACAGCGACGGTGCCGGCGTGGTCGAGGCCGTGGGTCCGGAGACGCCGGCCCGGTGGGTGGGCCAGCGCGTCTGGTTCTACAACGGCCAGAGGAACGGCCGGGCCTTTGGTTCCGCGGCAGAATACATCGAGCTCGACGCCGACCTCGTCACACCCCTTCCCGACGCCGTGTCCTTCGCCGAGGGCGCCACCCTGGGCATTCCCTGCATGACCGCCCATCGGAGCGTCTTCGTCGCCGGACCTGTCCAGGGGCGGACGGTCCTGGTCACCGGGGGCGCCGGTGCGGTGGGTCTCTACGCCGTCCAGCTGGCCAAGTGGGCAGGCGCCACGGTCATTGCCACCGTCAGCAGCGAGGCCAAGGCGGCCCGGGCGCAGGCGGCCGGGGCCGACCTCGTCGTCAACTACCGCTCGGAGGATGTCGCCGCCCGGGTCCGGGACTTCACCGCCAGGGCGGGCGTGGACCACGTGGTCGACGTCGACTTCGGCGGCAACCTGGCCGTCACCCTGGCCTGCGTGAAGGGCAATGGGTCGGTGGCCTTCTACGCGACGAAGGGCGAGCCCGCGCCCAGGGTCCCGGCCGGGGAGCTGATGCGCCTGAACCTGAACGTCCACGGCGTCTACCTGCCGGTCAGCCCGCACGAGGCCCGCCGCCGGGCCCAGGCGGATATCCTGCAATGGATCTCCACGGGGCCGAGGCTCCTGCCGGTCGCCGGCCGCCATGCCCTGGCGGACTGCGCGGCTGCCCATGAGCAGGTGGAGTCCGGGACCAAGGCGGGCACCGTGGTGGTCGAGCCCTTCGGGTCGTGATCCCCCCCGAAGATGCCATCCGCGCCCGGCGGCGGCTGACCAACCGGTTTATCGCTGGGCGGGAGGCCGCGCGCCTCGGGCCGGTCTTCCTGCCCGCGGCGGTGGTGATCGCCGGCGACGGATCGGTGATCACCGGCTGCGACGCCATCCTCGCCGCCTTCGCCGCCCAGTTCGCCGACCCCGGCTTCGGCGGCTATGTCCGCACGCCCGAGCGCATCGAGGTGGATGCAGCGGGAGATCGCGCCGCTGAGCAGGGCCGCTGGACGGCGATCTGGAAGGACACCCCACAACAGTCGGGTCCCTACCTCGCGGTCTGGCGCCGGGTCACGGGTCAGTGGAGGATTGAGTCCGAGACCTTCGTGACCACGGCCTGAGACGACCCCTGCGGAGCCCCCTGATGCGACTGCCCACCCTCTGCCTTGCCGCGGCCCTTTTCCTGGCCAGCCCAGCCGCCGCAGCACCGTCGGCCGCGGAACTCCAGGGCGCGCTCGCCGGGTCCTGGAAGGGTGCCCTCGGCTACCGGGACTACCAGAACAACAAGCTCTATGAACTGCCCGTTCAGACCCAAGTCACCGCCATCGGCGACGGCGTGTCTGTCTTGAGGATCTCCACCTTCGACGATGGACCTTCGGTCGGGGCGGTGCGGATCACCTCGGCCAGCCTCTTCGACCCGGCGGCCGGAACGGTGACTTCGGCCACCCTGCGCAAGGGCCGCCCGGTGGAGGTCTCCACCGAGGCGGTGAGGCTGTCCGCCTACCGGGATCCGGTGCACTGGACCCTTGTCTATGAGCGAAATGGCCCGGACGGGGGCGGCGAGGCCCGCATCCGGATCACCGAGACCCGGGACGGTGATAGTCTCATGTCCGTCAAGGAGGTCCGTGCCCTGACCCCGACGGATGCGCCCTGGGCCTTCCGCAACCAGACCCGGCTGACCCGGGACAGCGGACAGGCAAGGCGCCCATGACCGCCACCCTCTATGGCATCAAGGCCTGCGACACAGTGGCCAAGGCCCGCGTCTGGCTGGCGGCCCGGGGCGTGGCCTATGACTTCCATGACTACAAGACCCAAGGCATTAACGCTGAACGTCTGGGCCAGTGGGTTGAGGAACTGGGCTGGGACAAGGTCCTGAACCGCGCAGGCACGACCTTCCGCAAACTGCCTGAGACCGCTCGGACCGATCTGGATGCGGCCCGGGCCATCGCCCTGATGGTGGCCCAGCCCTCCATGATCAAACGCCCCCTGCTCGATCTGGGCCATCGCCGGGTGTTGGGCTTCAGGCCCGAACTCTATGAGGGCCTGTTCTAGGCTTCGTTGGCATAGTAGCGGCGCATCAGGACCAAGGCCGCAAAGGCCCCGATCAGGGCCAGGAGCAGGGTCGCGGATAGGGGGAGGCCCAGCAGGATCAGTCCGGCAGAGGCAAGGCAGCCTAAGCTTGCACCAAGATCATAACCCCCCTCTGTGACCATGTGGAACCGCAGGGTACAGGGCGAGGCCTGAGCCATGTTGTAGATCGCCCGCCCCTGTGGCGGCGTGTAGAGGCACCCGACCAACGCCCCCATCGCATTGGCCAAGAGCGACATCAGCGGGGTCGAGGCCGAGGCGCGAAACAGGATCGCAACCGTCATGACCCCGATGGCCACCACTGCCGCGCGCCGTCCGTGCCCTTGATCGACAAACCGGCCGAGCACCAGTCCAGCGACTGCACTGACGATGGCTGCGAGCGCTATGGCCCCGCCAAAGGCTGTGAAGCTGAGGCTCAGATTGGTGAACAGGATGATCTGCCAGAGCCAGACCCACCCGGCACAGAGCCAGCCATCCGCCATCATCAGCATGAACCCCATCCGCGCCGCCTGAACCGCGCCTTCGGCCCTTTGCGCCACCTTGACCTGAGGTCCTGCGATCAGGGGGAGGGCTGAGGCCACCTGAATGACTGCGGCTATGCCAAAGGCCGTGGTGGCGCCGAGGGTGACGAGCGCCCATCCCCCCAAAACAGGCCCCAGTATGCTGATGCTGGTCGCCAAGGCCTCCCGGGCGCTGACCTGCTGGCCACGATGTTCGGCGTCCCCCAGAGCGGCGAAATAGGCGTGGTAACTGGTCCAATAGAGCATGTCGGCCACCGCCGAGGAGACACAGAGGGCCAGCAGATAGAAATTCATCCCCGAGACATGGGGCAAGATCAGATAGGGAACTGCCAGTAGCAGGCTGCCGATCATCACAACCGGCTTCAGTCCCCAGCGTTTACCTGCCATCAAGGTCAGGGGCCTCAGGCAAAACCGCCCCGCCAGAATGAGAGAAATAGACGCCAGGACCAGCGGCACCCTGATCCCGGCCTTCAACAGATAGACCGCAAAAAACACCCCTCCGACATTCATGGCCAAGGCATGAAGGCCGTAATGCAGGTTCAACAGATTGACGGTCTTATTGCCCAGGAACGACAAGGCGCGCCTCAGTCTCCGACTGCCGGTAGCGGCTGCCCGGGGGAAGGTAAGGGGGATTCGCGGGTTTGGGGGATTAAGTGTCCCTCTATCCCCCTCCCTCATCCTGAGCCTGTCGACCCCTGAGGAAGCGCCCCTAAACCGCGCACATCAGATACCGCACCGTCTTCTCCCCACCCGATCTCGCTAAAGCCTTGGGCTAGGTGGAGCCGGTCGGAGGCGAGGTTGGGGCGCGCGCTGGTCACCGCGCTTGCGCTAGGACGGATTGGCTGGCTGGCCCTTGGCTTGACGTCCCAGTACCGGGGCACGGCCAATGTCTTGGGCTGGAATATCACCGGGCTCTGGCGCATCTGCGGTTCGCGGCTGCATGTGCGCGGCGGTGAGGCCGAAACGAGCGGATGTTGCCTTCACCTCCAAACACATGCGCAGGCTGGGCACCCTGCACACCGTTGTGGCCTATGCCTTGAATACGGCCATTCTGGCCTTGACGATCCACCTGATGGTGGCCTTGGCCTGAAGCTCAGGACTTTCCGGCGAGGTCGGGGCGGGAGGCCAGAAACGCGGCTTTTTCAGCGGCGGTCAGCTTCCTTCCCGGCTTCATGCGCGACACCTTGGGCGTCGGCTTCGCAAATGTCCCGGGCTTTGGACTGCCCCCCTTGAGATCCGAGAGCCGCTTTACGGGAGGCTTCATGACAGCGCCCTCGAATGGGAATCAGGTGGTCACAAACTCGCAGATTTTGGCCCTTAGAACACCAGCTGCGTGACAGGGGTTTGAAACCGTCTCGGCCATGGGGGTCTGGGCATAATATCGCCGGAGCAGGATTAGGGTCCCGCTTGCCCCCAAAAAGCGCCAGCAGCAGGGTCTGGGAGATGGGCACGCCCAAATGGATCCGGCCCACGGTCCACAGGCAGCAGGCACCGCATCCCAGGTCATAGGCCCCCTCCGTCACCATGTGGAACGGCAGGACGCAGGGTGAGGCCTTGGCCAGATTATAGACGG
This sequence comes from Phenylobacterium sp., assembly GCF_037138395.1. Taxonomy (GTDB): domain Bacteria; phylum Pseudomonadota; class Alphaproteobacteria; order Caulobacterales; family Caulobacteraceae; genus Phenylobacterium. The sequence continues at coordinate 1,765 of NZ_JBAXIM010000090.1, read as the reverse complement.
CGGTCATCAGGGGCCGGCCCCGGCGTCAGCGGGGCCAGGGACCTCAGACCAGCGATCCGTGACAGTGCTTGAACTTCTTGCCCGAGCTGCAGGGGCAGGGGGCGTTGCGCCCGGTCTGCTGCCAGCCGTCCGGCAGGGCCGAGAAGGGCAGGGCCTGCCTCTGATCCACCGACAGGCCGTCCGGCAGGAGGCCCATCCGGGCGGCGTTCTCGCCGGTCAGGGGATCGAGGTGGATCTCCTGGAAGGCGGCGGGCGGCGGCTCGGGGTCGGCAAACTGGAACTCGACCGTCATGTGCCAGCGGGTGACGTTGTGGCGCAGGTCCACCAGCAGCCGCTCGAACAGGGAGAAGGCCTCGGTCTTGTACTCGTTCAGCGGGTCCCGCTGGCCATAGCCGCGCAGGCCGATCACGTTGCGCAGGTGGTCCAGGTGGGTCAGGTGCTCGCGCCACTGCATGTCGATGGTCTGGAGCAGGAAGCTCTTTTCGATCATCCGCATCTGGGCAGGGCTGATCAGGACCTCGCGCTCCTGGACCCGGGCATCGGAGGCGGCCAGGAGGCGTTCCTCGATCTCCTCGTTGGCAATGCCTTCCTCGGCCGCCCATTGGGCGACGGGGGCGTCGAGGCCGAGGATCGACTGGGTCTGCTCAGCCAGGCCCTCCACGTCCCACTGCTCGGCATAGGCCTTGGGCGGCAGGTGCCGGCGGACAAGGTCGGCGATGGTGTCCCGGCGCATCTCCGCCGTTACGTCCGAGAGGTCCTCGTCGGCCATGAACTCAGCACGCTGCTCGAAGACGGCCTTGCGCTGGTCGTTGACCACGTCGTCGTACTTCAGGAGGTTCTTGCGGATCTCGTAGTTGCGCTGCTCGACGCGCTTCTGGGCGGTGGCAATGGCGTTGTTCAGCCACTTGTGGGTGATGGCCTCGCCGTCCTGGACCCCGAAGGTGCGCATGATGGCGTCCAGCCGCTCGCCGGCGAAGATGCGCAGGAGGTCGTCCTCGCAGGACAGGAAGAACTTGGACCGCCCGGGGTCGCCCTGGCGGCCGGTCCGGCCGCGCAGCTGGTTGTCGATCCGCCGGCTCTCGTGGCGCTCGGTGCCCAGCACGAACAGGCCGCCGGCCGCGAGGGCCTGGGTCTTGAGGCCGGCGATCTCGGCCTCGAGTTCGGTCTTGCGGGCGATCACCTGGTCCGGGGTCACCTCAATGCCCAGGCCCCGCTGCTCGTCCTGCCAGCGCAGCACCCGCATGTCGATATTGCCGCCCAGCTGGATGTCGGTGCCCCGGCCGGCCATGTTGGTGGCAATGGTCACGGCTCCGGGAATGCCGGCGTCGGCGACGATCACCGCCTCCTGCTCGTGATAGCGGGCGTTCAGGACGTTGTGCGGGATGCCCTTCCGCGCCTTGCCGTCGACCTCGAAGGCGTGGGCGTTCAGCAGGGTCGAAAGGGACTCGGATTTCTCGATCGAGACCGTGCCCACCAGGATGGGCTGGCCGCGGACATAGCAGTCCTCGATCTGCATGAGGATGGCGCGGTTCTTCTCGGCTTCCGTGCGATAGACCTCGTCATCGTCGTCGATCCGCGTGACCGGCCGGTTGGTCGGGATTTCGCTGACGTCCATCTTGTAGATGTCAGCGAATTCCTGGGCCTCGGTGGCGGCCGTGCCCGTCATGCCCGACAGCTTGGCGTAGAGGCGGAAATAGTTCTGGATGGTGACCGAGGCGAGGGTCTGGTTCTCGGGCTGGACGTGCGCGCCTTCCTTGGCCTCGAT
>NZ_JBAXIM010000089.1:0-10490 GCF_037138395.1 Phenylobacterium sp. | reverse complement strand
GCTGGCCGCGGCCAGCCAGGCAGCCCTGTTGGCTATCCTCAAGAAGGGCGGGCCTGCCTACGACGTCGCCAACCCCGAGTCCTGGCCCGAACAGGCTGGCCTCGCGGCAAAGAACCGCTGGCAGGACCTGCGCAATCTGCAGGAACGCCTCGACGCCGGCGTTCGGCGCTGATTGAAGGAGACCTGACCCATGTCTGATTACAACTCCAACCATAACTCCAACGCCGCTAACAACGGCCTCTCCGCCTGGAACCGCCTGCACCAGATCGTTGCTGCCGTCCTGGCCCTGCTTCTCGGCATCCTTTGGCTGACGGGTATGGCCACGCCGCGCGGTACCTGCCCGGTTGCGGCTCCGGCTGCGATCCCTGCCGTTGTTGCGGCTCCCGTTGTCGAGGCTGTGGCCCCGCCTGCGGCCAAGCTGTATTTCGACGTCGATGTATCGGCCAGGATCGCTGAAGGTGACGCTGGCCTCGCGCCCATCGTCGCCTGGCTGGCGGCCAATCCGTCGGCTCGCGCCGTCGTGACCGGCTACCATGATCCGACCGGAACAGCGGAACGTAACCATGACCTGGCCAAGTCCCGGGCCCAGACCGTCCAAGCTGCCCTCGTGGCCGCCGGCGTCGCTGCGGACCGTATCGACCTGGTCAAGCCGATCTCGACCAATGGCGGAGGCGACCTCAAGGAAGCCCGTCGCGTCGAAGTCAGCGTGAAATAAGGTGAGGACGCCAGCCGCCTTCGGGTGGCTGGCGATCTCCATCGACGGAGGGCCCCGGGTTCCTGAACCCGGGGCTTTTCTGTTTCTAGGGCTCAGGCGTTACGCGCCATGAGGCCGCCATCCACGGGGATGGTGACGCCGGTAATGAAGCTGGCGGCAGGGAGGCAGAGGCTTACGGTCATGTGGCCGACCTCGGCCGGGTCGCCATAGCGGCCGAGGGCGGTCCGGCGCCGGGCGTAGGTGGCCCGGTCCGCGTCGGGTATCCGGTCGGTCATCCCGGTGAGGATGGGGCCGGGACAGATGCAGTTCACCGTGATCCCTTCCTTGCCCAGTTCGACCGCCAGGGCCCGGGTCAGCCCGGTGACGCCCGCCTTAGCGGCGGCGTAGGGGCTGTCACGGCTGGTCGCACCCAGGGCCTCCGTAGAGGCGATGTTGACGATCCGCGGAGCCTTTGACTGACGGAGCCAGGGCAGGGCGGCGCGGATGGTCACCTGTTGGGCGGTGAGCATGACCGCCAGGGACTTCGCCCAGATGGCATCGTAGTCCGGGGAGTCGATGGGGCTGAAGGCCGAGATGCCTGCGTTGTTGATCAGAATGTCCAGACCGCCGAACCGGGCGGCGACGGCCTCCGTGACGGTGCGGACCTGATCGGCGTTGGACACATCCAGGGCCCAGGCCTGGGCGGAGCCGCCGGCCTGCCGGATGGCTTCCGCCGTTGCTTCCGCTGTCCCGGCGTTGAAGTCGGTCACGGCGACATGGGCACCCTCGGCACCAAAGATCTCGGCGGTGGCGCGGCCCATGCCGGAACCTGCCCCGGTGACGAGGGCGATAGACCCCTTGAGTGAGCGGCTGAGCGACATGGGGGGACTCCGGAGATGGCTGTGACCCGGAGATTGGACCGGGTTGGCTGGCCCTCACAAGTCCGAAGGGCGGTTGGCCGTCAGCTCGCCGACGTCGTGTAGGTGACGTAGCCGCGCTCAACCATGCGGCGCAGGGCTTCGTAGACGCTGGACAGCTCTTCGTAGCGGCTACGCAGCTCGGCAAGGCGCATCACCTGGCGGGTTTCGAACCCGGTGGGATGCTCGGCCATGTCCAGGGCTTCCTTGACCCACTGGGCCCGGGCCAGGGCCGCCGCGACGGCGAGCCTCTGGAACTTATCGGAGTCCGTGCTGCCGAGAGTGGTGTGGATGACCTCGCGGTTCGAGGCGAATACCGTGTAGTCGATATGCTCGAGCTGTCCGCGCAGGCGACGCTGGGCGGCGAGGTCCATGTCTTCCTGGGGCTCGAAGTGATCAGAGCTGTAACGGGTGAAGCCGGACTTGCGGGTCGACATGTCGATCTCTCCCAAGGGGCGATTCTTTGCTCCCTAAATCCAGATTGCCCGTGTGGCGTTAACTTTCAATTGAAACCCGCATGGGACCGGACGTCCCGGCACCCTGCGTTGTGTCAGCTGACGAGGTCTTCCTTGATTGTCTTGCGGGCAGTCCAGAACAGGGCTGCGGCGATCAGGGTGCAGCAAGAGGTGCAGATGATCGCCCAGCGGACGCCCTCGGCCTCGCCGAGCCCCATTCCGGTTGCGAAGTAATCCGACAGGGCGCCGACGATCAGCGGACCTGCGCCCAGCCCAACCAGGTTGATGATGAACAGGAGGATGGAGGCCGCCGTCGCTCGCATGTGCGGGGGCACCAGGCTCTGGCCAGAGGCGTAGACCGGGCCGAACCAGAGCGAGCCGAGAAGGCCGGGCAGGACCATCACCGCCATGGTTCCGATCGCCGTCGGCTGGAGGTAGCCAAAGATGGCGAAGACGGGCGAGATCAGGGCTGCAATCGCCGGCACGGTCATGTAGCCGCGGATGTCGCGCGCCCCGGCGCGGTCGGCCAGGACCCCGCCCAGCCAGCTGGAGATGACCCCCATGACGCCGCCGAGCATGCCGAGGGCGAGGCCGAGGAAGCCCACGGACTTCAGGCCGAAGTGGGAGGCCATGGCCGCTACCTCCTGGGGATGGTTCCGCAGGTAGAAGGAATAGACGAAGGCCCCGTTTCCATAGCCGATGAAGGCCAGGGTGGCGGCACCGAAGGCCACCATCCAGAAGGTCTTTTTATGGATGAGATAGGTCAGTGTGGCGCCGAAGCTTCCGTCGGTCTTCTGGGTCTCCAGAATCCGGGCGCGCACCACCTCGGAGAGTTGCTTGCGCGGTTCCCGGAGGGTGAAGAAGACAATCACTGTCAGGATGAGACCCGGCAGGCCAGCCATGAGGAAGGCGGCGCGCCAGCCGAAGGTGTCGGACATGACCCCGCCCAGGGACGACCCGAGCAGGGATCCGAGAGGCGTTCCGATCGAGAAGAAGGCCAGGGCCGAGGCGCGTTGTGACTTCGGGACATAGTCCGAGATCAGGGAGTGGGCTGTGGGCGTGCAGCCCGCCTCGCCGACCCCCACGCCGATCCGCGCAAGGAGCAGCTGGGCGAAGTTGTTGGCGAGGCCACAGACAACGGTAAAGCCGCTCCACAGGGCCAGGGAGACGCCGATGATGGTCACACGGTTCTTGCGTTCGGCCAGGCGGGCGATGGGCAGGCCCAGGAAGGTGTAGAAGATCGCGAAGGCGAGGCCTGTCAGCAGCCCCAGCTGGGTGTCGGACAGCTTCAGATCGCGCTTGATGGGCTCGGCCAGGATGGAGACGATCTGGCGGTCGAGGAAGTTGACCGTATAGACCGCCAACAGCAGGATCAGGGCGTAGCGGCGGAAACCGGGCGAGACCAGGGGGACGAGGGGGGCCTCTTCCTCAACGTCGATGACGTCCTCTGGCGAGGTGGAAACGATGGACACCCTAGTCCTCCCGGGTGGTTGTTTTGCTTGTTGAAACCTGTCTAGACGCCGCCGCGGCCTGGGGGCAAGTACGAGTCTCAATTCCGGGGCGGACGGGCCGCCCCGAGACGGGAGCCGGAAATGCTGGAACTGGTGATCGGATCAAAGCGGTGGTCGAGCTGGTCGCTGCGGCCCTGGCTGGTGCTCAAGCGCACCGGCGCGCCCTTCCAGGAGCGCCTGATCCGTCTCTACCAGGCTGAGGGCCAGACCCGCGCGCAGATCCTGCCGCATTCCCCCTCTGGCCGGGTGCCGGCCCTGAAGACGGGCAGCCTCGTGATCCCGGAGTCCCTGGCCATCTGTGAGTATCTGGCCGAGGCCTTTCCCGGGGCGAAGCTGTGGCCTGAAGATCCGGACCTCCGGGCACTGGGCCGGGCCGCCGCCAGCGAGATGCACGCCGGCTTCCGTGCCTTGCGCGTTGAATGTCCGATGGACCTGGCCAGGCCGATCGCGGCGATCGACCTGTCAGACGAGGCTAAGGCCGACATCGCCCGCATCCGGGACCTCTGGAGCGACCTCCTGGGCCGCAGTGGTGGGCCCTTCCTGCTGGGAGACTGGTCGATCGCCGACGCCTTCTTTGCGCCGGTGGCGAGCCGGTTCCGGACCTATGCGATCGAGGCGGGCTCGCCGGAACGGGCGGACTATCTGGACCGGCTCCTGAATTGGCCGGACTTCCTGGAGTGGGAGGCGGCGGGGCGCCGGGAGACCTGATCCCCAGGGCCCGCCGCCCACCGAGGTCAGCCCATCTTGTAGACGCAGACCTTGTTGCCCTCGGTGTCCCGGAAATAGGCGCCGTAGAAGGTGGGCATGCGCTCACCGGGCGGACCCTCGCAGACGCCGCCATTGGCCAGGGCCGCGGCGTGGACCTGGTCCACGACCTCCCGGCTGGGAGCAGAAATCGCGGGCATGACCCCGTTGCCAGGGCTCGCGGCTTCCTTGTCGTAGGGAATACAGACGCCGATCATGGCCCCGGTACCGTTCGTATAGAGCTCCATCCGCTCGCCGGACATGGCCGGTCGGGCACCCAGGGGTTCGAGGGTCTTTCGGTAGAAGGTCTTGGCGCGTTCGAAGTCGTTGGCACCAAGCGTGACGTAACCAAGCATTTTGGAATCTCCATTTCGGGACTGCAGTCTATCGGCCCCTTAGCCGTGCGTAAGCCTCAAGCGCCCGGGCCCTGGCAAACTCGTGGTCGACGATCGGCGCAGGGTAGTCCCGGTCGAGCCGCAGGCCGGAGGCCTCCAGGACCATGGGCGGGGCCGTCCAGGGGGCGTGAAGCCATTTGTCGGGCAGGCGCGCGATCTCGGGGACCCAGCGGCGGACATATCGCCCGGCCGGGTCGAACCGGGTGCCCTGGGCCATGGGGCTGAAGATACGGAAGTAGGGTGCCGCATCCGCCCCGCAGCCGGCCACCCACTGCCAGTTCCCCGCATTCGAGGCATGGTCGGCGTCCACCAGGGTGTCCCAGAACCAGGCCTCGCCCTGCCGCCAGTCGACCAGGAGGTGCTTGGCCAGGAAGGAGGCGCAGATCATCCGGACCCGGTTGTGCATCCACCCGGTGGTCCAAAGCTCCCGCATGCCTGCATCGACGATGGGATAGCCCGTCAGGCCCTGGCGCCAGGCCGTGAGACCGGCCGGGTCCTGCGCCCATTGAAAGGCCTCGAAGCGGGGATCGAAGCTGGACTTTGCCAGGTCGGTACCGCGGGCGCTGATCTGGGCGTTGAACTCGCGCCAACCAAGCTCGGCGAGGAACTTTTCGGCGTCGGCCTCGGGTGCTGCCCCCCGCTCGACCGCTGTGAGGGCACCGCGCCAAAGGGCGAAGGGGCTGATCTCTCCGAAGTGCAGGTGCGCAGACAGCCGGGAGGCGCCGGGCTCTGCTGGGAAGTCCCGCGCCCGGCCATAGCCAGCGAGCGCGCCGGACAGGAAGGCGCCCAGCCGGGTGCGGGCACCCGTCTCCCCCGGGGTCCATTCGGAGAAGCCCTTTGACCAGTCCGGGGCGGTGGGTTGCAGGCCCCAGGAGGCAAGGGTTTCCGACGCGGGCCAGGTCTCGGGCACCGGAAGCCAGGCGGGCGCCTCGGTGCGCGCCGGTGGGGCGATCTGCGGGCGGGCGGCTCGCCAGAAGGGCGTGAAGACGCCGAAGGCCCCGCCCGTGCGGGTCCTGACCTGGTCGGGGCGCAGCAGATGGCCGCCGTTCCAGCGCCCGACCTTCATGCCGTCCGCCTCAAGCCTGGCGGCGAGACGGTCGTCGCGGGCCGCGAGCCCCGGGTCGAAGAGGTCGTTCCAGTGGACGATCTGGGCGCCAGTCTCGGCGGCGAGGGCGGGAAGGACCACGGCCGGGTCCCCCCGCCTCAGGATGAGGCGTGATCCCCGGGCCTCAAGGTCAGCGGCCAGGGCCACCAGGGAGCGGTTCAGCCACCACAGCGAGGCTTCGCCGGGCGGCCGGATGTCGGGACCGGGATCGAGGATGAAGACCGGCAGGAGTCCGCGGCCTGAAGCGGCGTCAGAGAGGGCCGCCGACAGGGCGGGATTGTCGAACAGGCGCAGGTCGCGCCGGAACCAAAGCAGGACGGGTGTCATGGGGTCTCCATGGCCCGGCTGGCGGGGTCTGGCAACGGCTGGCTTCAGCCCCAGTACTCACTCGAGCCCGGGCGGGTCCGGGCGGGGTCTGGCGCTGGCCCCGGCGGCTTCCACTTGGGTTTTTCCAGGGGCTTGGAAAACACCCAGCCCTGGCCCAGCTGCACCCCGAGGTCCAGGGCGAGGCGCGCCACCGGCTCGGTCTCGATCATCTCGGCGATGGTCGCCACCCCAAGGTCGTTGCACAGGGCCACCAGGTGCTTGACCAGCAGGGCGTCGCGGGAACCCTCGGTCATGGACTGGATGTATCGGCCATCGATCTTGATGAAGTCCACCTCCAGCCGGCGCAGATAGTCCAGGGAGGCGGCGCCGGCTCCGAAGTCGTCGAGGCACACCACGTGACCGGCGCTACGAAGCCGGGCGATCCGGGCGTTCGCCTGGTCGAGGTCGCGAAGCTGCCGGGTCTCGGTGATCTCGAGGATCAGCCGGCCGCGCAGGTCGTCGTCGCCGCCGAGGCCAAGGATCTCCTCGAGAAAGCCATCGATCATGAGGGAATGTGCGCTCAGATTGGCCGCGATCCGGGTGGTCACCGGCAGGGACTGCAACTCCCTGAGCAGCCTGCGGACCACCGAAAGGTCGAAGACCTGGATCATCTCCAGGTCCTCGGCCAGCTGGATGGTCTCCGCCGGGCTGGTGTCCTTGGAAAACCGGGCCAGGGCCTCGAAGTGGTGAAGCTCGCCGGTCGCCAGGGAGACGACGGGCTGGTAGGCCAACTGGAAGGCGCCGCGCGCGACAATGTCGCGGAACCGGTCGCTGTCCCTCAGGGTTCGCGCCACGGTGTCGCGGAAGCCCGAGGTCGCCGCGTCGCTGCCGGCTTCGATATACCGGTCGAGGGCCAGCCGCAGGGTGCGCATGTTCTGGCTGGACGCTGCACCCTCCAGCGACATCCGTGCGAGCTGGGGGCGTTCGCTTCCGCCAGACGCGGCGCTCAGGCCCTCCACCAGTCGGGTGTTGGGAGCATCGGCTGGGCGCATAATGGCGAAGCGGTCGGAGCTGAGTTCGGCGCCGCCGGCCCCGGCGTAGGATTCCGCCCTCAGGGTCGCCTCGATCTGCCGTCGGGTTCGCTCGGCCATGTCGGGACTGAGGCGGGACAGCCGGTCCCGAAGGCCCCGCACCTCGACGAGATCAAGGGTGAGCACCAGCCCCGCCTTCTCCGCCTCCTTGAGCAGATACTCGGCGGCGACGGAAAAGGACTCCGCGGGCGTAAAGCCATCCTCATCGCGCGGATATTGGGCACCGCCGCCGGACCCGCCCAGACTGAGGGCGCAGGACAGACGGGTTCCCAACTGCGGCAGGCGGAAGACCGAGAGCGAGGCCGACTCCGGGGCGTTGGGTGCCTTTCGTTCAGCAAGGGCCATCTGGAGGGGCCCGCGACGCTCGCCGGGCCCCAGCGTGGTACGGAGGGTGTCGAGGAGGGTCACTTCCGACGACTTGAAAAGCGCCGCCCAGTCGCGGCCCACGAGGTCCTGGTCGGGGCACCCGGTCAGACGCTCCGCCGCGCCGAGAGCAAAGGTGATGGAACCTTCACTGTCGATCTCGAACACCAGGTCCGCTCCGGCGAAGGCAAGACCGAGGAGCCGGGCGACGCCAGCGTCTTCCAGGCGGGGCGTCGACGCCGTCAAGGCATGCGCTCGCAATCTGGACGCCCGCGCCTGCACATGCCGGAGACCTCCACTCTGATCCGCTCCCGGGGAACCTGCAGGGATCCGTGCACCGAGCAGGCTTTCCAGACTTGTGCGCCAGCAAGGTTAAGACCTTGCCACCAGGCAGGCCCACACATGCGACAAAATGTCGCAGAAATGATGGTGCCCGCTGCCGGACTCGAACCGGCACGCCGATGGCGACGGATTTTAAGTCCGTTGCGTCTACCTGTTCCGCCAAGCGGGCCCTGAGGACACTCTAGCCCGATGCCGATGGGCGGGCCACCCGCCCTCAGATCAGTCCCTGGGCCCGGAAGCTGGTCAGGCCATCGCGGCCGACGATGACGTGGTCGTGGACCGACAGGCCCAGGACCTTGGCGGCCTCGATGACCTCGCGGGTCATTGCGATGTCGGCCTGGGAGGGGGTGGGATCGCCGGAAGGGTGGTTGTGGGCCAGGATCAGGGCGCTGGCCGACAGCTCGAGCGCCCTGCGGACCACCTCGCGGGGATAGACGGGGGCGTGGTCCACCGTGCCCTCGTTCATGGCCTCGTCGGCGATGAGCTGGTTCCGGCGGTCGAGGAAGAGCACGCGGAACTGCTCGCGCGGTTCGTGGGCCATGGCGGTGCGCAGGTAGGCGGACAGCTGGGTCCAGGAGGTGATGACGGCGCGCCGGGCGACGGGCTCGCGGCTGATCCGGACGGCGGCCTCGTGGGCGAGCTTGAGGTCCAGCGCTGCCTGTTCGCCCAGGCCGCGCATCCGGACCAGGTCCTCGAGGGGCGCACCGAAGACCCCGGCGAGGGAGCCGAAGCGCGCCAGCAGGGCCTTGGCCAGGGGTTTGACGTCGCCCCGGGGCAGGGACCGGAACAGCAGGAGCTCGAGCAGCTCATAGTCCGGCAGGGCGCCCGGGCCGCCATGGCGGGCGCGGTGACGCAGGCGGGCCCGGTGCCCGGCGTGCGGCGAAAGCTGGGGCGGCGACAAGTCGGTGTCCGATCCGAAGAGCGGGGCTTCCTGCAGGTCGGATGGGGGCATGGCGGGGCTCCGGCGACCGCGCCAATGTTCCCTAAATGTTCACGCCGCGCAAGCCTATCCTGCGACCTTGACCCGGGCGACGTTGTCGCCGGCATTCCGGTCGATGCGCTTGTTGTAGGGATCGATCCCGGCAAAGTGGATGGCGCCGGAGGTTGGGGTCTGGAGCGCGGCGATACACCGCATAAGGGTCGACTTGCCCGCCCCGTTGGGGCCGAGCAGACCGAACATGCCGGCTGGGATTTCGAGGCTGACGTCATCCAGGGCCCGGGTTCCGCCGGGATAGACATGGGTCAGGTTGCGGATCGACAGCACGACAGGCTCCTCGGATATGGGGGAGACGTCGCCCTACCCGGGACCGGGAAGCAAGTTAACGAAAAGTCAGCCGAATTTCCGTCAGTCGGCCTGAATGGGCGGCTGGAAGAGCCCGGCGGGCGAGGCGGTAAAGACCTCGTATCCGGTCTCTGTGACCCCTACGGAATGCTCGCACTGGGCGGACAGGGACTTGTCGCGGGTTACGGCCGTCCAGCCGTCGGACAGGATCTTCACCTGCCACTTTCCGAGGTTCACCATGGGTTCGATGGTGAAGAACATGCCGGGCCGCAGGACCTCGCCGGTGCCCTTCTTTCCGTAGTGCAGGATGTTGGGCGCATCGTGGAAGACCCGGCCCAGGCCATGGCCGCAGAAGTCGCGGACCACCGAGCAGCGCTGGGATTCCACCCAGGCCTGGATGGCCGCGCCGATGTCGCCCGTGGTCGCGCCGGGCCGGACCACCTCAAGCCCCCGCTGGAAGGCGTCGTAGGTGACCTCCGCCAGGCGGCGGGCGCGGGCCGGGACCTTGCCGACCCCGTACATGCGCGAGGTGTCCCCGTGCCAGCCGTCGACCAGCACCGTGACGTCGATGTTGGCGAGGTCGCCCTCGCGCAGGGTGCGCTCGGAAGGGATGCCGTGGCAGACGACATGGTTCACCGAGATGCAGAGGGTGTGGCGGTATCCCCGGTAGCCGAGGCAGGCGGGCAGGGCGCCATTGTCGAGAATGAATTCCCGCGCCAGGCGATCCAGGTCCTCGGTCACGACGCCGGGAACCACGTGGGGCGTCAGCATATCGAGGCACTCGGCGGCCAGACGGCCCGCCTTTCGCATGCCTTCGAAGCCCGCCTCGTCATGCAGGCGGATGTGGCCGGTCTTGTGCGGAAACTCGACGGTGTCGCTCTGGTTCATGGGGTTCAGCCTAGCACAATCCGTTCAGGGGTGCGACGCCCGGCCGGGCGTGTCGATCAGGATCCAGGTCTCTCCATCCTTGGCCAGGATGGCGGACCAGGTCTCCCAGCGCCCCTTGGCGGTCTTCTGTCGCCAGTCGCAGCGGGACTCGGTGGGATCGCCCAGGACCTTGCAGCGGATCGAGCGGACCTCGACGGGCCCGCCGGCGGCAGGGGCAAGCAGGGCCTCGAGCCGGGCGGGCGTGGGCGCTGCGGAGACTGCGGCGGCGAGGATCAGGGCGGTGAACATGCGGAGGATGCTGGCACCGCGAGCAGGGAAGTCAACGCTGCCAGGGCAGGGGCCGCACGATGCGAACGCCGCCAGCTTCGACCTCGCAGGTCCAGGCCATGACCTCGAC
>NZ_JBAXIM010000088.1:0-11025 GCF_037138395.1 Phenylobacterium sp. | reverse complement strand
GGGTGGGCAGGGCCACCTCAGGTGCGATGATTTCGGCGGGCAGGGTCGCCGCCGCCGCTGGACCCGCGCCCTGGGTAGGCGGGGAAGGCTCCGCCGGCATCTGGCGGCCGACGATGCGAACCACGCCGGGAGGCTGGGCAGGGAAGGAAGACGCCGGTTCAGGGCGGGCGACCGCAACGGAATCGGAATCCTGCGTCTCTGCAGGGCGTTGGTCGGCGGTGCTTGGTCCGGCGGCCCCGGGGACTTCCGCACCGGGCGGGACGTCCGGCGCCTGAAGGCTTGCCAGGAGGCTCGTCTGGATGTCCGGCGACTTGACCCGCGCCTTGTCTGCAGGCTGGGCCTGACCCTCGTCCGGACGTGCGCCCGGGGCGATACCCGATGCAATAGGAGGCGACGCTGGTGGCGCTATACCAGGCAGGAGGGAAGGCGAAGCTTGCCCGGGGGAGACAGTGGAGACAGAGGAGACAGAAGAGACAGAGGAGACAAAGGCGGCGGTAGCCTCGCCCCGGGGGCCTGCGGGGGCTCCGGGCTCTCCAGAGGCAGCGTCCTTTGCTCCAGCCTCGCGCGCAATCGGGGATGGTGGGGGCGGCGTGGGGCTCAGGACCTGGGCCATGGCGAGGACCAGGCGAACGTCTCCGGGGAAGGTGGCGGCCGGATTGGGGTCTGTCTGCTCAGGTCCGGCCAGCGGGTCCCCATCGCCCTCTGTTTCGGGGTCCAGAAGCTGGATGTCCGGGGTGTCGCGCTTGGTGAGGGCTCCGAGCGCCTTCGGTTCGCCCGTGTCTGCGACCATAAGGCCCGGGTCCGCGACCACAAGGAAGGCCGATGTAGAGTCGGCTCCGGCCTGCGGTGACCCTGCCTTGGTCGCTACCTGCGCCGTCGCGGCTGGACTGCCAGCTGCTGGCGTCAGGGGATTTGCGCTCAGGGCTCCGGCCAGGGCCGAGAGTAGGGCGGCGAAGTCTCCGCCGTCGCTGTTCGGGCCGTCCGACGCGGGAGCGCCGGCGGCGAGCAGGCCGGAGGAAACCGGCGCGAGAACGAGAGCGACGTCGAGGGTCAAGACGAAAAACCGGTCCGGATTTACCCTCCGGCGAGGGGCGCCTGCTGCGCCTCACGATTCCTGTCCTCACGTCGCAACCTTCGCGCCAACTTCTCTAGGAGCCCGCAGAGAGTTGAAAAATATGACTTAAATCTGATCTCGCCACTCTCCGCCTCGGACTTCGGGGGCGGTTTTTGCCGGGCCCGATCCGACCGGCAAGGTCGAGTCCTGCCGCCCTGAGGCCCGACCTGGCCTGGCCTTGGCACCGTGGCCCGGGACTTGCGACATGTCGGATATCTCAAAGCGGTCTCAGAAGTTGCCGCGTTGAAATGAAAGGATTTCTTCGGAGGCCTCGCGCAGGCGCTACCTAAGGAGCCCGGCAGAAATCGCCGGGACTGCGCAAGGGTTGCCGGTTCAGGGGGATTGTTCCCGTGTCGCTGACTGCCGTACTGAACAACGCTTCCTCCGGACTGATCGCGGCCCAGGCGGGCCTGCGGACGGCGTCCGACAACATCGCCAACGTCAACACCCCCGGCTATGTCCGAAAGGCGATCGACCAGACCCACCGGATCATCGGTGGGGTCGGCGCCGGCACCGAGGTCAGCGGCGTTCGCCGCATCGTCGACCAGTTCCTCGTCTCGGCCGGCCTCACCGCCGCCTCCACCTCCAGTCGCTGGAGCCTGACGGCAAGCACCCTCGACAACGCCCAGAGCCTGTTCGGGGATCCGACCTCGGACACCGGCTACTTCGCGTCCCTTGACAGGGTCTGGAGCACCTTCGACGCCGCGGCCCAGAACCCGACCTCCGGCATTCTCAAGTCGCAGTCGGTGGCTGTGGTCGAGGACTTCTTCAACCAGACCGCCCGGATCAACACTCAGATCGGGCAGATGGTGGCCACCGCCGATGCCCGGGCCCTGGGCTCGACCCAGGACATCAACGACATCCTGTCGCAGATCGCGCGGCTGAATACGGACATCAGCCGCGCCTCCGTCGGCAACGGCGATGCGACTGGCGCCGAAAACGTCCAGTCCGGCCTGATCGACAAGCTTGCCACCTTGATCGATATCAAGGTCCAGCCCCGGTCCGCCGGCGGCGTGACGATCCGCTCTTCTGAGGGCTACGAACTGGCCGGCGATGCCGCCGCCACCCTGGCCTACCGGTCCTCGGACTCCACGCCCGGCTACCTCGCCGTGCAGTATGAAGTGGGTGGTGAGCAGCCCATCACGGTTACGGGCGGGGAGATGCGGGCGCTCCTGGACCTGCGCGACATCCACCTGCCCGGCATCTCCGAGCAGCTCGGGGAGTTCGCGTCCCGGGCCGCTGAACGCCTGAACGCCGCGCACAACGCCTCGAGCGCCGCACCGGCGAAAAGCCTCCTCGAGGGCCGGGACACCGGGCTGGACCTGCCGACTGCAGTCAGCGGCTTTACGGGTGCGGCCACCTTGGCGGTCACCAACGCCGCTGGCGTCATCCAACGCCGGGTGGATATCGACTTCACGGCGGGAACCTTGAGTGTCGATGGCGGCGCAGCGAGCGCCTTCACCCCGGCCAGCTTCCTGGCCAATCTGAATACCGCTCTCGGGGCGTTTGGCGCGGCGACCTATACCAACCGTGGGCTGACCCTCAACGCCGCTTCGCCCAACGGCATCGCCATGGACGAGGGCACGTCACAGAAGGCCGGGCGGGGCTTCTCCCACTTCTTCGGCCTCAATGACCTCGTCAAGAGCTCCGGCCAGACCAGCTACGAGACCGGCCTCACGGCTTCGGATCCGCACGGGTTCACCGCCGGCGACACCCTGACCTTCCGTCTGACCCAGTCGGACGGCAGGCCGATCCGCGATGTGACCGTCGCCGTTCCGGCGGCGGCCACCATGACGGACCTGCTCGCCGCCCTGAATGCCAACTCCACCGGTGTCGGCCTCATCGGCGCCTTCGCCCTCGACGCCCAGGGGCAGATGAGCTTCACCCCAAGCACCACCCCCCCGGTGAACCTGTCCATCGCCCAGGACCTGACCAGCCGGGGTGCCGGCGGGCCGTCGGTCAGCGGCCTGTTCGGCCTGGGCGTGATCGAGCGGAACTCCCGTGCCGACCGCCTCTTCGTCGATCCCAAGATCGTCCAGAACCCCAACAAGCTCGCCCTGTCCCGGTTGGACCTGACCGTCGCGGCGGGCCAGCCCGCTGTCCGGCCCGGCGATGGCTCGGGGGCCCGCGCCCTTGCGGCGGCCGGTGAGACGCCCACCGGCTTCGACGCAGTTGGAACCCTGGGTGCCCTCACGGTCTCGCTCAGCGACTACGCCGCCCAGTTCGGAGCCTCGATCGGCCGTCAAGCCGAATCCGCTGACAGTCGTCGGATGACTACCGAGGCGGTGTCCTCCGAGGTCGCCGCTCGCCGACAGTCCGTCGAGGGCGTCAATATCGACGAGGAACTCATCCGTCTCACCACCTACCAGCAGGCGTTCAACGCCTCGGCGCGCATGATCCAGGCCGCCAAGGAACTGTTCGACGTCCTGACCAACATCATCTGAGGGGGCCTGAATGAACCGGGTATCCACGAGCGGAAGCTATAGTTCGGTCCTGGCCAACCTTATGTCGGCCCAGCAGCGGCAGACCGAGGCGGGCGACCAGTTGAGTACGGGCAAGGTCGGCACCGACCTCAAGGCCTTTTCCCGAAACGCCCAGGTGCTTACGGCCATGCAGACCCTGGACACCCGTCTCACGGGCTTCACCGAGCAGAACGCCTTTACCGCCAACCGGCTGGACATCCAGGACCTTGCCCTGAACAAGGCGGCAGATGCAGCGGACCAGACCCGACTTGCGATCTCCAACGCCCTCGCCTCGGACCGGGCCGACGCCCTGATGACCGAGCTCCAGGGGCACTTCTCGAACGCCGTCTCGGCGTTGAACACCCGCCATGCCGGCAAGTACCTCTTCGCCGGCGGTCAGGTCGACACTCCGCCGGTGTCCGCCAACCAACTCTCCGATCTTACCGCGCCGGCCACCGTGATCGCCGACTTCTTCCACAATGACGACTATATCGACAAGGCGAGGGCGGATGAGACCACCACCCTCAACGTCGGCCAGCTGGCCGATGACCTGGGAACCTCCATGTTCACGGCCTTCAAGGACCTCCAGGCCTTCGAGGAAGGGGGTACAGGTCCCTTCACGGGCAAGCTGACGGCGGCCCAGAGGACCTTCCTCGAGAGCCAGATTTCCGTCTGGGACTCGGTGCACTCCAACCTGGTCACGGCGGCCGCCAAGAACGGTGCGGTCCAGAACCAGCTGGACTCTGTGAAGACATCAATGACCTCACGGCAGACCACCATCCAGGGCATGATCGGGGATGTCTCCAATGCGGACCTCGCCAAGGCTGCCTCGGCCCTGACCCAAGCCCAGCAGGCCCTCCAGGCCTCTTCCCAGGTGTTCCTGGCGCTGAAGGGCGCATCGCTCCTCAACGTGCTCCGGTAGCGGCCCGCTCGCAAAATCCCGCTGGTCCGACTAGATAGGGCCCATGACCACGGTAACGCTTTCCGATCGCCTGACCGAAGAGACCCGACGGGCCGTGGGCCTGCCCGCGGGCGCACGGGTGCTGGCGGCCATGTCCGGAGGCGTGGACTCCACCGTGACCGCCGCCCTTCTGGCCCGGGCGGGATACGACGTGGTCGGCGTGACCCTCCAGCTCTACGACCATGGCGCCGCCGTCCAGCGGAAGGGTGCCTGCTGCGCTGGGCAGGACATTCATGACGCCCGTACCGCCGCCGCGGCCCTGGGCGTGCCGCACTATGTCCTCGACTACGAGAGCCGATTTCGCGAGCAGGTGATCGAGGACTTCGCCGACGCCTACCTGCGGGGCGAGACCCCGGTGCCCTGCATCCGCTGCAACCAGACCGTGAAGTTCCGCGACCTGGTGGAGACCGCCCGCGACCTGGGCGCGGCGGCCATGGCTACCGGGCACTATGTGCAAAGGTCAGAAGGCTTGGCGGGGGCACAGCTGAGGCGCGCCGTGGATCCAGCGCGCGACCAGTCCTATTTCCTGTTCGCCACGACCCGCGACCAGCTCGACTACCTGCGCTTTCCTCTTGGCGGCCTGCCCAAGGCCGAAGTGCGCGCCCTGGCCCTGGAGCTGGGCCTGGCCGTGGCTGACAAGCCCGACAGCCAGGACATCTGCTTTGTGCCCGAGGGCCGCTACACCACGGTGATCGACCGCCTGCGCCCCCAGGGGGCGGAGCCGGGCGACATCGTACACCTGGACGGACGGGTCCTCGGCCGCCACGAGGGCGTGACCCGCTACACGATCGGCCAGAGGCGCGGGCTCAGCGTCGCCGTGGGCGATCCGCTCTATGTCGTGGGCATAGATGCCGCGACGCGCCGTGTCCTGGTGGGTCCCCGGGAGGCCCTGGCGACCCGGGCGGTCTCGCTGAAGGAGACCAATTGGCTGGGCGACGAGGCCGGGCTAGACCTTGCCGCTGCAGCAGAGCGGCCGGTCCTGGCGCGGGTGCGCTCGACCGCCGAGCCGGTCGCGGCGCGGCTGGGCCTGGAGGCGGGTGAACCGCGGGTGATCTTCGACGCGCCGGAGTACGGGGTCTCTCCCGGCCAGGCCTGCGTCCTCTACGCCGCGGAAGACCCGGAGAGGGTCCTCGGCGGCGGCTTCATTGCGCAGGCGCTGAAGTCGTCGGCTCCACCGGCCGGGCCACTTCGTTACGGCGCATGAAGGGCAGGGTCCAGGGCGGGTCGTAGAACCAGGCCACAGGCTCGCCCGAGGCCCGCCAGGCCGATCCGGCCAGGGCGGCGTCGAGGACCTTTTCGTGGCGTGCGACGGCCTCCGAATTGCCAAGTCCTGAGAACTTCACCACGGCGAAGGTCCGCGAGGGGATCTCGACCAGGCGCACCCGGGGGTCATTCGGCTGGGGCAGGGTCGCCATTGTGTACTTCGACGGCATGATGAACTGGATCGACCAGGATTCGCCCCCGGCCGGCTTCTGGACGACGGGAGATGTCATGGCGATGGATTCGCTGCTCCCGGCCCGGGCCTGGACTACCGGGGCGGTCATGGCGATTGACTGGGAGCCGCCCGAGGGCTCGCGGCCCTGCACCACAGGCGAGGTCATGGCCACCGAGGCCTTCGTCGTATTGTCGCCGAAGATGTAGCCGGCCACCCGCCGAAAGCCTTCGCTCCGGGCGGTCTCTACCGGCCCCTCGACAATGGCCTCCGCCGCGATCTGCGGCGCATAGCGCCGGATCTCGGCTGCGCCGACCTGGCCCACCACCTCGTAGACGGGCTGCTCCGTTCCCGCTCGAATTCCAACCAACTGTCCCACCCCAGCCAGGAGGGTGACCAGGAACTCACCGACGCCCATGACATGTCTCCGCCTGAATGGAGTCAGTATGGGGCGCCGGGGGCGAAAACCAAAATCCCGGCATTTCCGGGGCCGGCGCCAGGGCCACTGACCCCCTCACCCGGCTTCGCCGGGAGCTCCCCCTGAGGTGGAGCAATTACCTTCCTAATTCCGCCTCCCAGGGGGAGGTGGACCGGGGCAAGGCCCCGGAACGGAGGGGGTCAACTGAGCCGCCGTTGACCCCCTCAGTCGGCTTCGCTGACAGCTCCCCCTGATGGGGAGTAATTCGCGCTGTAAATCTTCTCAAAAAGCAGCGGCGACAGGGTGCGCCGGGCGACGATCTCTTCTAGTCTCCACCCCATGGCCAGCACCCTTCGCGACACTGGGGCCCGGTTCGAAATGGACGAACAGGGCCTGACCGCCTTCGCCGACTACCGGCGCGCGGGTGACCGCATCCTCATTGACCATGTGGAAAGCCCGCCGCCCCTGCGCGGGACGGGCGCCTCGGGCCGGCTGATGGAGGCGCTGTCGGCGGAAATCCGCTCGCGCGGCCTGCAGATCACCCCGGTCTGCAGCTATGCGGCGGCCTGGCTGCGCCGGAGCGAGACCTACCGGACGCTCCTCGACTGATCTGCACCTTCAGCGACGTTTCGGGCGCCGCCAGGCTTCGGCGGCCTCGGCCCGGCTCTCGGCGCGGATCTGGCGAGCCGCCTTGCGGGCGCTTCCGCCGTCCTCGCCCCCTTCCGATCCGCTGAGCACGTCCGCCGCGAATTCCAGGTCGAGGAGCTTGAGCCGCTTGATCTCGTCGCGCAGGCGGGCGGCGGTCTCGAACTCCAGGTCCCCGGCGGCCTGGCGCATCCGACCCTCGAGGTCCTTCAGCGTCGCCTTGAAATTGTCGCCCAGGAAGGGTTGGGCACCGTCCTCCGCCACGCCCACGGGCACGGTGACCCGGTCCTTCTCATAGGGGCTGGCGAGGATTTCCTTGATCTGGCTGCGGACGCTTTCCGGCGTGACGCCGTGGGCGGTGTTCCAGGCGGTCTGCTTCTCGCGCCGCCTTTGGGTCTCGGCCATGGCCCGCTCCATGGAGCCGGTCAGCCGGTCGGCATAGAGGATGACCCGGCCATCGACGTTCCGCGCGGCCCGGCCGATGGTCTGGATCAGGCTGGTCTCGGACCGCAGGAAGCCCTCCTTGTCCGCGTCCAGGATCGCGACCAGGCCACACTCCGGAATGTCGAGCCCTTCGCGGAGCAGGTTGATCCCCACCAGGGCGTCGAAGGCGCCCAGCCGAAGGTCGCGGATGATCTGTATGCGCTCGAGGGTGTCGACGTCCGAGTGCATGTAGCGGACCCTCAGGCCCTGCTCGTGCATGTACTCGGTCAGGTCCTCGGCCATTTTCTTGGTCAGGACGGTGACCAGGGTCCGGTAGCCCTTGGCCGCGGTCTGGCGGACCTGGTCGATGACGTCGTCTACCTGGGAGAAGCCGTCCTTCGCCACGGGCCGGATTTCCACGGGCGGGTCGATCAGGCCCGTGGGCCGGATCACCTGCTCGGCGAAGACGCCCCCGGCCTTCTCCATCTCCCAGGGGCCGGGCGTCGCCGAGACGCTCACCGTCGCCGGCCGCATGGCGTCCCACTCCTCGAACTTGAGGGGGCGGTTATCCATGCAGGAGGGCAGGCGGAAGCCATAGTCCGCCAGGGTGAACTTGCGGCGGAAGTCACCCCGGAACATGGCCCCGATCTGGGGAATGGTCTGGTGGCTCTCGTCCACAAAGAGCAGGGCGTTGTCCGGGATGTACTCGAAGAAGGTGGGCGGCGGCTCGCCCGGCTGGCGGCCGGTCAGGTAGCGGGAATAGTTCTCGATGCCGGCGCAGGCACCGGTGGCCTGGATCATTTCGAGGTCGAAGGTCGTCCTCTGCTCCAGCCTCTGGGCCTCCAGCAGCTTGCCGTTGGCCACCAGCCAGTCGAGGCGTTCCTTCAGCTCGGCCCGGATGTGGTTCATGGCCTGGTTCAGGGTCGGCCGGGGCGTGACGTAGTGGCTATTGGCGTAGATCTTCACCGCTGGCAGGTCCGCACTGCGCCTGCCGGTCAGGGGGTCGAACTCGGTGATGGCCTCGATCTCGTCGCCGAACAGGCTGATTCGCCAGGCCCGGTCCTCGTAGTGGGCCGGGAAGATTTCCAGGGTGTCGCCCCGCCGACGGAAGGTTCCACGCTCAAAGGCCTGGTCATTGCGCCGGTACTGCTGGGCCACGAGGTCGGCCATCAGCTTCTTCTCGTCGATCCGGTCGCCGACCTTCAGGCTGAAGGTCATGGCGGTGTAGGTCTCCACCGACCCAATGCCGTAGATGCAGGAGACCGAGGCCACGACGATGACGTCGTCCCGCTCCAGGATCGCCCGCGTGGCCGAGTGCCGCATGCGGTCGATCTGTTCGTTAATCGAGGAGTCCTTCTCGATGTAGGTGTCGGTCCGCGGCACGTAGGCCTCGGGCTGGTAATAGTCGTAGTAGGAGACGAAGAATTCCACGGCATTGTCCGGGAAGAAGCTCCTGAACTCGCTGTAGAGCTGGGCCGCCAGGGTCTTGTTGGGCGCCAGGATCAGGGCCGGACGCTGAGTCGCTTCGATTACCTTGGCCATGGTGAAGGTCTTGCCCGAGCCCGTCACGCCCAGGAGGACCTGGTCCCCCTCCTGCGCCGCAAGGCCGGCAACAAGCTCGGCAATGGCCGTTGGCTGGTCCCCTGCCGGGGCGTAGTCCGAGACCAGGCGGAAGGGCCGGCCACCCTCAGACTTCTCCGGCCGGTCAGGCCGGTGCGGCCGCCAGGACATGTCCGTCGCAGCGGCGTCGAAGGCGAAGACCGCCATGGCGTCGCCGACTCCGGGGGCGACTCCGGTAGTGACTCCGGGCAGGGGGTTGGAAGGCATGGAGACAGAGTAGGGGGCCGCTGGGGCTGGCGCCAGTCCACCCGGGCCGAAAGTCAGCGCTTCCGGTTCGCCTTCAGCGCGGCGGCGTAGGCCGCGTCGATTTCCTCGAGGGTCATCTCGCCAGCCTTCACCTTCACGCCGTTGAAGAAGAAGGTCGGGGTGGAGTCGACGTCCCGTCCCCCGACCTTCTCCAGTTCGGCGTCAAGGGCGGCCTTGCCTGCGGGGTCGGACAGGCAGGCATCATAGGCTGGACCGGAAACCCCGCCTTCCGCTGCCGCGGCGATCAGGGCTGACCGGACGTCTCCCGTGCGATAGGCCTCGTCCTGCCGCCGGAAGAAGCCTTCCACGACCCTGTAGTACCCGTTGGGTCCTGCGCACCTCGCCAGGAGGAAACCGGCGGCGGCGACGTTCTGGGGTGGCGTAAGGAGGGGGCGCAGGACATAGCGCGCCTTGCCGGTGTCGATGTACCGGGCCTTGAGTGCCGGGAAGACACCGTTGGCGAAGCGGGCGCAGTGGGTGCAGCTCATCGAGGCGAATTCCTCGATCAGGACAGGCGCGCCAGGCCGCCCCATGACGAAGTCCGGGGAAACCGCAGGCTCGGCGGCGGGCGCGGCGTGCGCCGGAGCGGACAGGAAGAGGACGGCGGCGAGGACGGTGAGGATGCGGTGCATGGCGACACTCCGGAACCAGCCGGGAACCTTGCTGTCAAGCCATGGCCGGACCCCTGTGTTGGGGTACCTGTCCACAGGATCTCCATGCTGCAGTGCACTAATGGCTTGCGAATCTCTGCGTCTGCGTCCATATCCAGCCTCGCATCGCCATTGTCTGGCCTCCAACGTGTAGGAGGCGGGCAGGTTGAAGAAGGTCTCCAGCAAGCGCAGGGGCCTCGATCGACACAGCTGACTGGGGGCTCTGACCCTCGCCGCACGGGAAATCATCATTGTTGAATTTGTTTCAGGCGCGCGCCTCCAGGCGTGGAGTCTTGGGTGCCCTCGTCGTTGGGAGCGCAGTGGGTCTCTGCCTCGGTCTCCTCTCCCTCGCTGGCCTGAGTGTCGGCGCCTTCCAGGGGAAGCCCAGCGACCGTCTCGAGACCGCTTCCGCGGCGACCGCGTCCTGGACAGCGGACGCCGCAGCCCCCAACCTCCGTTTTGACGTCTCTGGCCCCAGTCCCGCCAAGCGGCCCGCCGCCGTCGCTGCGGTGACCGCAGGCGCCCGGGGCAACCGCGACCTCGATTGCCTCGCCCAGGCGGTCTACTTCGAGGCCCGGGGCGAGAGCCCTGCCGGCCAGGCGGCCGTGGCCCAGGTGGTCCTCAACCGCGTGCGCAAGGCCGGATTCCCCAAGTCAGTCTGCGGCGTGGTCTTCCAGGGCGCGGCCCGTGGGGTGGGCTGCCAGTTCTCCTTCGCCTGCGATGGCTCCATCAACCGGAGCCGCGAGAGCGCCGCCTGGTCCAGCGCCCGGCGCATCGCGTCCCGGGCCCTGGCGGGCGCGGTGATGACTGCCGTCGGCGACGCCACGCATTTCCACACCATCCATGTCACGCCGAGCTGGAGTAATGATCTTCTACGGGTGACCCAGCTCGGCCTGCACGTCTTCTACCGGGTCGGCCAGCCGTCACCCCGGACGGCCCTCGCCGAGGCAGCCCCCGAGCCCGTGGCCGATGTCAGGGTCGCCGAGGCCCGGCTGATTTCCGGTCCGCCGTCAGGTCCCGTGGAGGTCGTGGAGGGCGCTCCGCCCCCCCTGTC
>NZ_JBAXIM010000087.1:0-11026 GCF_037138395.1 Phenylobacterium sp. | reverse complement strand
TCCATCTTCAGGGCGGCGATGAAGGCCTCCTGGGGGATGTCGACCTTGCCGAACTGGCGCATGCGCTTCTTGCCGGCCTTCTGCTTGTCCAGCAGCTTGCGCTTGCGGCTCATGTCGCCGCCGTAGCACTTGGCGGTGACGTCCTTGCGCAGGGCGCGGATGGTCTCGCGGGCGATGATCCGGCCGCCGATCGCCGCCTGCAGCGGGATCTGGAACATGTGCGGGCTGATCAGGTCCTTCATCTTCTCGACCATGCCCCGGCCCCGGGCCTCGGCCCGGTCGCGGTGGACCAGCATGGACAGGGCGTCGACGGGCTCGGCATTGACCAGGATGCTCATCTTGACCAGGTCGCCGACCCGGTAGTCCTCGATCTGGTAGTCGAAGGAGGCATAGCCCTTGGAGACGCTCTTCAGCCGGTCGTAGAAGTCGAAGACCACCTCGTTGAGGGGCAGGTCGTAGATCACCATGGCCCGGCTGCCCACATAGGACAGCTCGCGCTGCACGCCGCGGCGGTCCTGGCAGAGCTTGATCACGGCGCCCAGGTACTCGTCCGGGGTCAGGATGGTGGCCTTGATCCAGGGCTCGGCAATGCTCTCGATCTTCACCGGGTCGGGCATGTCGGCAGGGTTGTGCAGCTCGACCACCTCGCCGTTGGTCAGGGTGATCCGGTAGACCACGCTGGGGGCGGTGGCGATCAGGTCGAGGTCGAACTCGCGGGACAGCCGCTCCTGGATGATCTCCAGGTGCAGGAGGCCCAGGAAGCCGCAGCGGAAGCCAAAGCCCAGGGCCGCCGAGGTCTCCATCTCGTAGGTGAAGCTGGCGTCGTTCAGGCGCAGGCGGCCGATGGCGGCGCGCAGGTCCTCGAAGTCGGCGGCGTCCACGGGGAAGAGGCCGCAGAAGACCACCGACTGGGCGATGCGGAAGCCCGGCAGGGGCGTAACGGTCTGCCGCTTGTCCTCGGTGATGGTGTCGCCCACGGCGGCGTCGGCCACCTGCTTGATCTGGGCTGTGATGTAGCCGATCTCGCCGGGGCCCAGCTCGTCGACCTCGGTCTGCTTAGGGCGGAAGACGCCGATCCGGTCGACCTGGTGCACGACACCGGCATTGATCATCCGCACCTTCATGCCGGCGCGCAGGCGTCCGTCCACGACCCGCACCAGCACCACCACGCCCAGGTAGGGGTCGTACCAGGCGTCTACGAGCAGGGCCTTGAGGGGCGCGTCGGGGTCCCCCTTGGGGGCCGGCAGGCGGGTCACCACCGCCTCGAGCACTTCGGCGATCCCTTGCCCGGTCTTGGCCGAGCACAGGATGGCGTCCGAGGCGTCGATGCCGATGACGTCCTCGATCTGCTCGCGGACCCGGTCGGGGTCGGCGGCGGGCAGGTCGATCTTGTTCAGGACCGGCACGATCTCGTGGTTGTTGTCGATGGCCTGGTAGACGTTGGCCAGGGTCTGGGCCTCGACCCCCTGGCTGGAGTCCACCACCAGGATGGAGCCCTCGCAGGCGGCCAGGCTGCGGCTGACCTCATAGGCAAAGTCCACGTGGCCGGGGGTGTCCATCAGGTTGAGGACATAGGTCTCTCCGTCCCGGGCCTTGTAGTCCAGGCGCACGGTCTGGGCCTTGATGGTGATGCCCCGCTCGCGCTCGATGTCCATGTTGTCGAGGACCTGCTCGGTCATCTCGCGCAGGGTCAGGGCGCCCGTCTGCTGGATGAGGCGGTCGGACAGGGTCGACTTGCCGTGGTCGATGTGGGCCACGATCGAGAAGTTGCGGATTCGGCTGAGTGGGGTGGTCATGTAGACGCGGCCTTAGCACACTCCGGCGGCCAGGGGCGAGGGCGGTTCAGAGCCGGTCGCGCAGGGCGTACCAGGTCAGGCCGGCGACGGTCAGGGGCCGGCGCAGCCATCGGCCGCCAGGAAAGGCCGGGGTGGGCAGGCGGCACACAGACTCCAGGGCCTCGGCGGCGGCCCGGTCGCCCTGGGCCTCGCACCCCAGAAGGTCGCCGATATAGGGCGCCAGAAGCACCCCCTGCCCTGAGTATCCGGCCGCCAGGGAGACCCCCGGCGCCGGAAAGGCCACCAGGGGGGTGCGGTTGAGGGTCACCCCCACCGAGCCGCCCCAGGCGTGGGTGATGCGCACGTCCGCCAGATCCGGATAGATCTTCAGGAGACTGCGCCGGACATAGGCGGCGAGGTCGGCGGGATAGGTCTCGCGATAGGTCTCGCCACCGCCGAACAGCAGGCGACCGTCGGCGGTCTTGCGGAAATAGTTCACCACGAAGCGGGTGTCGGCAACGGCGGCTCCGCTCCGCAGGATCTGGTCGGCCCGCTCGCCCAGGGGTTCGGTGACAAGGACGAAGTTGTTGATCGGCATGACCCGGTCCCGGGCCGCCCCGGCGATGGGGCTCAGGTAGCCGTCCCCGGTCAGGATCAGGCGGTCGCAGACGATCCGGCCAGTGGGGGTGGCGACCTCGATCCCCCCGCCCCGGCGCGTCCAGGACAGGGCCTGCGTGTCCTCGCAGATCCGTCCGCCGGCGGCCAGGACCGCCCGGGCCAGGCCGAGGGCCAGGTTCAGGGGGTGCAGGTGGCCGCCGTCCCGGTCGAGGATGCCGCCGTGATAGACCCCCGTCCCCAGCTCCGCGGCCAGATCGTCCCGGGAGACAAGGCTGAGAGCCTCGCAGCCGTAGACACGGGCCATGTGATCGATGTGGGCGGCGTCCCGTCCCTCCCCGCCCGGACGGTGGCGGGCGACGATCAGGCCGGGGCGATAGTCGGCCTCGGGGGCAACCTCGGCGACCAGGCCGGCCAGGTGGGCGCGCCCGGCCTCCGCCAGATCCCAGAGCCGCAGGGCCTCGTCGACGCCGACCCGGGCCTCGAGCCAGGACTGGTCTTGCCGGTGGCCGGGATGGGCCTGGCCGCCATTGCGCCCCGAAGCCCCCGACCCGACCCGGGCCGCCTCCAGCACCAGGCAGGGAACCCCGGCCCGGGCCAGGGCCAGGGCGGCCCCCAGTCCGGTGAAGCCTGCGCCAATAATGCAGACGCCGGTACGCACCTCGCCCTCCGGGGCAGGCAGGGCCGGCAGGGGGATGGCTGCCGTCTCGGCATACCAGGAGCCCGCCGGGTGGCCGTCATTGCGCATGGCGCGGTCAGACGTTCAGCAGGAGGAACTCGCGCTCCCAGGGGCTGATGGTCTGCATGAAGGTCTCGTACTCCGCCCGCTTCACCGTGGCGTAGGAACTGCAGAAGACCTCGCCCAGGACCTCCCGGATGGGCGCGCACTGCTCGAAATGCACCAGGGCCTCCAGCAGGTTGCGCGGCAGCTCGATGCCCAGGGCCGAGGCATCGGTGGCCACCGGCTCCGAGGGGGTCAGGTCCTGGGTCATGCCCAGCCAGCCCGCCGCCAGGACGGCGGCGATGGCGAGGTAGGGATTTGCGTCGGACGAGGGGATCCGGTTTTCCAGCCGGCGGTTGGCCGGGTCGGAGGGCGGCTCCCGCAGGCCGCAGGTGCGGTTGTCGTAGCCCCACTGGGTATTGACCGGTGCCCCCGTTCCCCGGGCGATGCGCCGGTAGGAATTCACATAGGGCGCCAGCATGGCCATGATCGCCGGCAGATAGCGCTGCTGGCCGGCGATGAAGGACAGGTAGGTGCGGGTGGGCTCCCCCGTCTTCCAGTCCGAGAACAGGGGACGCCCGTCCGCGCCCAGGAGGGACTGGTGGATGTGCATGGCGCTGCCGGGCTCACCCGCCATCGGCTTGGCCATGAAGGTGGCATAGATGTCGTGCTCCAGCGCCGCCTCGCGGATGGTGCGCTTGAACATGAAGACCTGGTCGGCCAGCTCCAGCGGGTCGCCGTGCCTCAGGTTGATCTCCATCTGGGCCACGCCGCTCTCGTGGATGAGGGTGTCGATCTCCAGCCCCTGGGCTTCGGAGTACTCGTACATGTCCTCGAAGAGGGCATCGAACTCGTTGACCGCGGCGATGGAATACCCCTGCCGCCCGGTCTCGGGCCGGCCGGACCGGCCGATAGGCGGGCGCAGCGGGTAATCGGGGTCGATATTCTTTTCGACCAGGTAGAACTCGAGCTCCGGGGCGACCACCGGGGTCCAGCCCCGCGCCTTGTAGAGAGCCAGGACCCGGCGCAGGACCTGCCGGGGCGCTTCCTCCACCGGCCGGCCGTCGGGGTGAAAGGCGTCATGGATGATCTGGGCAGTCGGGTCCTGGGCCCAGGGCACCACCGCCAGGGTGGCGAAGTCCGGGTGCAGGACAATGTCGGTGTCCGCCTGCACCGCCGAGACCGTTCCCATCACCTCGGGAAAGTCGCCTGTGATGGTCTGGTAAAAAACCGCCAGGGGCAGGTTCATGCTGGGCGCGCCCAGGAACTTGCGGACCGGCATGATCTTGCCGCGCGCAACCCCGGCGAGGTCGGGCACGACGCACTCGATCTCCTCGATGGACTGGCGGGCCAGCCAGGGGCCCGCCGCCTCCAGCGAGGCGACGCCGCGCTTCTCCCGGGAGGCCGGCGACGGGCGCTTCTTGCGGGAACTCATCCCGCCGCCTCCGGCTTGAGGGCCCGAAGGATGGGCTCGGCTTCGTCGAGAGAGCGACGGATGATGGAGACCAGCCGGTCGATCTCGGCCCGGGTGACGATCAGGGGCGGGCAGCAGACGATGCTGTCGCGGATGCCGCGCACCATCAGGCCGTTGCGGATGCAGATGTCGCGCACCACCGGACCGGCCTCGCCCTCCTTGTCGAGGAAGCGCTTGTTGGTCCCGGGCTCCCGGACGATCTCCACCGCCCCGATCAGGCCGAGAGAGCGGGTCTCGCCCACCAGGGGATGGTCGTTCAGGGTGGCCAGGGCCCGGGCCAGATAGGGGCCGGTGTCGTCGCGGGTGCGCTCGACCAGGCCCTCGCGCTCGATGATGTCGATATTGGCCAGGGCGACAGCGGCGGCTGTGGGATGGCCGCTGTAGGTGTAGCCGTGGATGAAATCCCCGCCCTTCTCGCGCAGTTCGGCGACGATGTGGTCGGCCACGCCGGTGGCGCTGATGGGCAGGTAGCCGGAGGACAGGCCCTTGGCCATGGAGATCATGTCCGGCTGCACGCCGTAGTGGTGATGGCCGAACCACTGGCCCAGCCGGCCAAAGCCGCAGATCACCTCATCGCAGACGAGCAGGATGCCGTACTTGCGGCAAATGGCCTGGACCCTTGGCCAGTAGCCCTCCGGCGGGATGATAACCCCGCCAGCGCCCTGGAGGGGCTCGCCGATGAAGGCGGCGACGTTCTCAGGCCCGACCTCCAGGATCTTGTCCTCGATGGCCTGGGCGGCCCGGGCGGCAAAGGCGTCCGGCTCCTCACCGAAACCCTCGCCGAAGTGGTAGGGCTGCATGACGTGTTCGACGCCGGGTACTGGCAGGTCGCCCTGGACGTGCATGGCCTTCATGCCGCCCAGCGAGACCCCCGCCACGGTGGAGCCATGGTAGGCGTTCCATCGGCTGATGAAGATCCGGCGCTGGGGCTGACCCTTCAGCTTCCAGTAGTGCCGCGTCAGGCGGAAGATCGTGTCGACGGCCTCGGAGCCCGACGAGTTGAAGAAGACGTGGCTCAGGTGGCCGCCCATCTTGCTCGCGATCCGGGCCGCAAGCTTCACCGTGGGCGGCGTCGCCGTCCGGAAGAAGGTGTTGTAGTAGGGCAGTTCGAGCATCTGCTCATAGGCCGCCTTGGCCAGCTCCTCGCGGCCATACCCGACGTTCACGCACCAGAGGCCCGCCATGCCGTCGAGGATGGCATTCCCCTCCCCATCGTAGATGGTGCTGCCCTCGGCCCGGGTGATGATCCGACTGCCGCCAAGGCTGGCGATCAGGCGGTGGTCCGCCTGGGCAGGCAGGTGGTGCGCCAGATCCAGGCGGCGCAGCTCGGCGATATCGTGGTTGCGGATAGGAACGCTCACGCGGGTCACTCCTGAAACGGATCAGCTGACAAGGGGCTCGCCCCGGAGGGCCCGCCCGAAGACGCCGAAGAATACCTGACTTTGAGGATTTTCGCCCGTCCGCCATTCGGGATGCCACTGGACGGCCAGGACCGGGGCGGAATTGACCTGGGTCGAGAAGGCCTCGACCACCCCGTCATCGGCGCAGGCCTCAACAGACAGGCCGTCCCCCAGGCGCTGGACACCCTGGTAGTGCACCGAGTTCACCTGGATGCGGGCCTGCCCCAGGGCACCCGCGAGGACACCCCCGGGGGTCAGCGCCACGTCGTGGACATGGTCGAACATCTCGTTGAAGCCGACCTCGTCGGGGGCATGGTGCCGCAGGAGATCGGGATGGTCCGAGACGTCCCGGCGCAGGGTCCCGCCAAAGGCCACGTTCAGCTCCTGGAACCCCCGGCAGATGCCGAAGACCGGCCGGCCCAGGTCGAGCATGGCGCGGATGAGGTCGCCGGTCATGGCGTCCCGGGCGGGGTCGAAGGGTCCAGGGGCATCGTCCGCCGCCTCGCCGTAGGCGCCGGGGTCAAGGTTCGAGGGGCTACCGGTCAGCAAGAGCCCATCCAGGCGGCTCGCGACATCGGCGGCCCGCATGAGCCCAGGCATGGAAGGCACCAGCAGGGCGGCGGCGTCGGCATAGGCCATGGCCGAGGCGACATAGCGGTTCATCACCGCCTGGGCGGGCTCGATGCCGACCGTGCGGGTGCAGCAGATGATGCCGGCGACCGGGCGGGCCACGTCAGTTCAGCAGGACGGCGGGCGAGCACGCGTGCCAGCCGAGCCAGACCTCCTCGCCCAGGGCGAAGTCCTCCTGGTCCCAGCGGGTCAGGTTGGACCTGAGCACCCTGACCCGCCGGCCGCCGGCGATCTCGACGTCGTAGGTGCTCTCGCTGCCCAGGTAGGACTCGTGGCGGATCACGCCGCGCACCAGGTTGGATCCGGCGGGGGAATCGTCCAGGACCGGCGGCGGCTGGCCGGGGGTGTACTTGTGCAGCTCGATCTTCTCGGGCCTCAGGGCGGCCCAGACCGTGGCGCCCCTGCCCCCGGTGACGCCATGGTCGAGATAGATGTCGGTGGGCAGCTCGGGAGAGCGCACCACGGCCTGGTCAGGCTCATCCACGGCCAGGACACCCTCGAACAGGTTCACCGACCCGATGAAGTCGGCCACGAAGCGGCTTCCGGGAAACTCGTAGAGGTCGTTGGGCGTCGCCACCTGCTGCAGCAGGCCGCGGTTCATGACCGCGCAGCGGGTGGCCAGGGCCAGGGCCTCGTCCTGGTCATGGGTGACCATGATGAAGGTGATGCCGACGGTCTCCTGGAGGGTACAAAGCTCGGTGCGCATCTGGTCCCGCAGCTTGGCGTCGAGGGCCGATAGCGGCTCGTCCAGCAGGAGGACCCGGGGGCGCTTGATCAGGGCCCGGGCCAGGGCCACGCGCTGGCGCTGTCCGCCGGACAGCTGGTCCGGCTTGCGGCCGCCCAGCCCGCCCAGCTGAACCAGCTCCAGGGCCTCCTCGACCCTCCGGTCACGCTCCGCCTCCGGAACCCGGTCGATCTTCAGGCCATAGGCGACGTTGTCGGCCACGGTCATATGGGGAAATACCGCGTAGGACTGGAACACCATGTTCACGGGCCGGCGGTTGGGGGGCACGGCGGAGATGTCCTGCCCGTCGATGAGGATACGCCCCTCGGTGGGGGTCTCGAAGCCCGCCAGCATGCGCAGCAGGGTCGTCTTGCCGCAGCCCGAAGGGCCGAGCAGGCAGAAGAACTCACCCTCGTCGATGGTCAGGGAGACATTGTCCACGGCCACCATGCGGCCGAAGCGCTTGGTGACATTCTCGAAGGTGATGATGGGCTTGCTCATGACGCCTCAGGGACGGTTCTGGGGGCGGTCGAGGGCCGCGTGGCCCCCCGCCGTGGAGGCCGGGTCGCCCTGGACCTTCAGGGCGATGGCGGTGAGGAAGACGGTCAGCACGATCAGCAGGGTCGAGGCGGCATTCACCTCCGGCGTCACGGAGAAGCGGACCATGGAATAGACCTTCACCGGGAAGGTCACAGTGTCCGGGCCCGAGGTGAAGAAGGTGATCACGAAGTCGTCCAGGCTGAGGGTGAAGGCCAGGAAGGCCCCGGCGATCAAAGAGGGGGCCATGTGCGGCAGGATGACGTCCTTCAGGGTGCGCCACTCGCTGGCACCCAGGTCCCGTGCGGCCTCCTCGAACTCGCGGTTGAAGCTGGCCATCCTCGCCCGGACGACCACCGCCACGAAGGGGAAGGAGAAGGAGACATGGGCGATGATGATGGCGCCCAGGTTGAACGGCCAGGGCAGGCCCTGGGGCCAGGGCAGGACCTTCGCGAAGAAGACCAGCATGGCAACGCCCATGCAGATCTCGGGCGCCACGATGGGCAGGGCCAGGGCGCCGTCGAAGCCCGCCTTACCCGGGAACCGGAAGCGCCAGAGCGCCAGGGCGGCCATGGCACCGAGGATCAGGCTCAGGAAGGTGGAGACCGCGGCGATGGTCAGGCTGTTGGCGAAGGCCTCGATCAGCGAGGCGTTGTGCAGGGCCTTGTCGTAGTACTTCAGGGTAAAGCCCTGCCAGACGATGTTGCGCCGGCTATCGTTGAAGCTGAACACCATCAGGGCGACCAGCGGGGCGTAGAGGAAGATACCGACGCCCGCGAGCCACAGCTGCAGGGGCCAGCGACGCAGGTATTCCAGGGGACCGGGAGCTGGACGCTTGGCCATCAGGCTGGCTCTCGCCGACGTCTCGAGAGCATCGCCTGTAGGGCGATGGCGATGAAGGTCATGTACATCAGCAGGAAGGACAGGGCCGCGCCAAAGGGCCAGTCATTGGCCCGCTTGAACTGGCGCTCGATGATGTTGGCGATCATCTGGCTATCCGGTCCGCCCAGCAGGTCCGGCGTCAGGTAGGAACCCAGGGCGGGGATGAAGGTGATCACCACGCCGGAGGCGATCCCCGGCAGGGCAAGCGGCACGACAATGGTGAACAGGGTCCGAAGGTGGCCAGCACCCAGGTCGAGGCTGGCCTCGATGAGCGAGGTGTCCAGCCGGTCCAGGGCCGAGTAGAGCGGCAGGACCATGAAGGGCAGGTGGACATAGACCAGGCCCAGCACCACCGCGAAGTTGTTGTGCAGGAGCTCCAGGGGCTGGAAGGGCCCCAGAGCCCCCGCGCCGAGGACGCCGACCCCCGCGCCCAGTCCGTTCCAGAGCCATTCCAGGGACTGGTTCACATACCCCTCGGTTCGCAGAACGGCGATGAGGGCGTAGGTCCGGATCAGCAGGTTGGTCCAGAAGGGCAGCATGACCGCCAGAAGAAGCCAGGTCTTGGCCTTCGGCGGGGCAAAGGTGATGGCGAGGGCCACCGGGAAGCCGATCGCCAGGCAGATCAGGGTCGTCAGCCCGGCGATGCCCACCGACTTGACGAAGATCTTCAGATAGAGCGGGTCCAGGGCCCTGAGGTAGTTCGAGAAGGTCCCCGTCAGGGCGATATCTGTCAGGCCCCGGTTCTCGCCGAAGGAATAGAGCCAGATGATCCCCATGGGGATCATGAAGAAGAGGACCAGCCAGAATAGCGGCGGGCCGAGGACGGTGCCGAACAGGCCTTTCGCCGATTTCCAGTGTTGTTCCATCCTGGGGCTCCAGCGTCAGGTCAGGCGGCGCGCACCCGGGTCACGACTTCCTCGTAGAAGCTGGCCTTCGCCGCCCCCTCGAAGGCGCCGTATTCGCATTTCGCCATGACGTCGGCGGGCGGGAAGATCGCGGGGTTGTTCCGGTAGCTGTCCGGCATCAGGGCCTTCGCCGCTGCGTTCGGGGTCGGATAGAGGATGGTCTCGCTGATCTTCTTCCCAGCTTCGGCGTCGAGCAGATAGTTGATAAAGGCATGGGCGTTGTTCGGACGCGGCGCCCCCACAGGGATGCAGAGGTTATCGGAGTTGATGAGGCTGCCTTCCTTGGGCACGACGAAGCCGATGTCGGGGTCCTCACTCATGATCTGGGCGATATCGCCGTTGTACTCCAGGACCAGGTCGACCTCGCCGGACAGGAGCATGTCCTGGCCATTGTCCTCATGGAAGGCCTTCACGAAGGGCTTCTGGCGGATCAGCATCTTCTCGATTTCGGCAACCATCTTGGGCGGGATGTTGTTGACCGAGTGGCCCTTGTACTTGGCCGCGAGGCGGACGAGGTCGGCGGACTCGGAAAGCAGGGCGATCTTGCCCTTGTAGGCGTCGGAATCGAACAGCCACTTCCAGCTGTCCGGCACGCCCTTCACCTTGCTCTTGCGGTAACCAATGCCCAGGACCAGCCAGGTGTAGGGCACGGACATCTTCCGGCCGGGATCGTAGTCCGGGTTCAGGAAGGTCGGGTCGATGTTCTTCAGATTGGGGATCTTGGAGTGGTCGAGGGGCTGGATGAGCTTGGCCTCGGTCATCCGGCTGACGAACTCGTTGGACGGGACGATAAGATCGAAGCCCGGATTGCCCGCCTTCAGCTTGGCGAACAGTTCATCATTGGTGGCGAACAGGCTCATGTTCACGTCGACGCCGCTGGCCTTCTTGAAGTCGGCCAGGGTGGTGTCACCGATGTAGGTGTCCCAGTTGTAGAAGTTCAGCTTCGGCTCTTCCCCACCGCCGGCGGGGGCCGCGCCCGGCTTCGAGCAGGCGCTGAAGGAGACCCCGACCGCTGCGGCGCCCAGGGCGGTGAGCAGGCTCCGGCGGGACGCGCCGCGTCCAGAAAGCATAGACATCGGGTGTTTCTCCCCAGAGGCTGAAGTCCTTGGGTGAAAGAAGATGGCGCCTGAGCGCCGGGATCAATCCCGAAACGACCGGGCGACCGCCAGTTTCAGGCGTTGCCCAGATACCAGTCATAGTCGAGGGCGGTGACCGCCGCGCCGAACCGGTCCTGCTCGGTGCGCTTGACCGAGACGAACATGTCCACGAAGCGCGACCCCAGGTAGTCCCTGAGGACTTCAGAGGCCTCCAGGCGATCCACAGCGGCCACCCAGTCCGTGGGCAGGCGGACCCCGTCCCGGGC
>NZ_JBAXIM010000086.1:0-11220 GCF_037138395.1 Phenylobacterium sp. | reverse complement strand
CAGGCGGCGCGCCGCCTGTTCGAGAGGAGATTCGTCCTGGGCCATGGGGGACTCCGGAGGTTGCCCAGACTGTATAGCGCCATCCGGCGCGCCGCCGGAACCACTTACGTTTCTTGACCCTTCCGATGCCCTGTGCGAGGCCCAACTTCCTTTCCGCCCCCAACCGGATTCCCGCCATGCCTGTCTCGCCCGTCAAAATGGCCGATGCCATCCGTGTCCTTTCCATGGATGCGGTGCACAGGGCGAAATCCGGCCACCAGGGCATGCCCATGGGTATGGCGGATGTCGCCACCGTGCTCTGGACCAAGTTCCTGAAGTTCGACGCCTCCCGCCCTGACTGGGCGGACCGGGATCGCTTTGTCCTGTCGGCGGGGCACGGCTCCATGCTGCTCTACGCCCTGCTGCACCTGACCGGCTACAAGGCCGTCACGATGGACCAGATCCGGGACTTCCGGCAGTGGGGCTCCAAGACTCCCGGCCACCCGGAGTTCGGCCATACGCCGGGGGTGGAGACCACCACCGGTCCCCTCGGCCAGGGCCTTGCCAACGCCGTGGGCATGGCCATGGCCGAACGCCACCTTGCCGCCCGGTTCGGCGGGGACCTGGTGGATCACCGCACCTGGGTCATCGCCGGGGACGGCTGCCTGATGGAGGGCGTGAGCCACGAGGCCGCCTCCATCGCCGGGCGCTTCGGCCTGAACCGGCTGACGGTTCTCTTCGACGACAACAACACCACCATCGATGGCGTCGCGACCATCGCCGAGACGGGCGACCAACTGGCGCGGTTTAAGGCCTATGGCTGGGCCGTGAAGGCTGTGGATGGCCATGACCACGGCAGGATCGCCGCCGCCCTGCGCTGGGCGGTGAAGCAGGACCGGCCGACCCTGATCGCCTGCCGCACGCGCATCTCCAAGGGCGCCGGCCCCAAGGAGGCCGATCCCCACAGCCACGGCTATACCCTGTTCGACCCCGAGATCGCCGAGGCCCGCAAGGCCATGGGCTGGGACCTGCCCCCGTTTGAGCTGCCGGACGACCTGGTCAGGACCTGGCACCGGGCGGGCCGCCGGGGCGTGCGGGGCCGCAAGGCCTGGCAGGCGCGCCTGGCCGGCTCTGCAATGGGATCGGACTTCCAGCGCGCCGTGGCCGGCGACCTGCCCGCCGACGCCTTCGCCGCCCTCGACGCCCATATCGCCGCCGCGGTAGAGGCCCGGCCCGCCGCCGCCACCCGCCAGCACTCCGGCGCGGCCCTGGACCACCTGTTCCCGGCCATCCCGGAAATGATCGGCGGCTCTGCCGACCTGACGGGGTCGAATAACACCTTCGTCAAGGGCACGGCCGCCTTCGACGTCCCGGACTATGCCGGCCGCTATGTCCACTGGGGCGTGCGCGAGCACGGCATGGCTGCGGCCATGAACGGCATGGCCCTGCACGGCGGGGTGATCCCCTTCTCGGGCACCTTCCTGGTCTTCTCGGACTATTCCCGGCCCGCCATCCGCCTGGGCGCCCTGATGGGCGCCAGGGTCGTCCACGTCATGACCCATGACTCCATCGGGGTGGGAGAGGACGGGCCGACCCACCAGCCGGTGGAGCACGTGGCCTCGCTCCGGGCCATGCCCCACCTCCTGGTCTTCCGCCCGGCCGACGCCGTGGAGACCGCCGAGTGCTGGAAGCTGGCCGTCTCGGCCCGCACCACCTCTTCGGTCATGGCCCTGTCCCGCCAGAAGACCCCCGCCGTGCGTACGACCGCCTCGGGGGAAAACCTCTCGGCCTACGGCGCCTACCAGCTGGCCGCCGCCGGCTCGCCGGCCCAGGTCACCTTGTTCGCCTCCGGCACGGAAGTCGCCGTGGCCCTGGCGGCCCGCGACCTGCTCGAGGCCGAAGGGATCGGGACCCGTGTGGTCTCCACCCCCTGCTGGGAGCTCTTCGAAGCCCAGACCGACCGCTACAAGGCGGCGGTCATCGGCGAGACCGAGGTCAAGGCCGCGGTCGAGGCGGGCGTGCGCATGGGCTGGGACCGCTTCATCGGCCCGGACGGTATTTTCGTGGGCATGGAGGGCTTCGGCGCCTCGGCCCCGGCTGAGCGTCTCTACGAGGCCTTCGGCATCACCGCCCGGGCGGTGGCCGACGCCGTCCACCAGAAGCTGGGCTGAGCCGTGGCCGCGCCCTCCCGCCTGGGCACCCCCCTGTCGCCCTCCGCCGTGCGGGTGCTCCTCCTGGGCTCGGGCGAACTGGGCAAGGAGGTGGCGATCGAGCTGCAGCGCCTGGGCTGCGAGGTCATCGCCGCTGACCGCTACGCCAACGCGCCGGCCATGCAGGTCGCGCATCGCAGCCATGTCCTGGCCATGACCGACGCCGTGGCCCTGAGGGCCCTGGTCGAGGCCGAGCGGCCGCACCTGATCGTCCCGGAGATCGAGGCCATCGCCACGGATGAACTGGTGCGGATCGAGGCCGAGGGCCTGGCGACCGTCATCCCCACGGCTCGCGCCGCCCAGCTGACCATGAACCGCGAGGGCATCCGACGCCTGGCCGCCGAGACCCTGGGCCTGCTGACCTCGCCTTATGCCTTTGCCAGTTCGGAGGCCGAACTGGCCGATGCCGCGGCCCGGGTCACGGGCTTCCCCTGCTTCGTCAAGCCGGTGATGAGCTCGTCGGGCAAGGGTCAGTCCCTTGTCGAGGACCCCGATGGGATCACTTCTGCCTGGCGCTACGCCCTGGAGGCTGGCCGGGTGGAGCAGGCCCGAGTCATCGTCGAGGGCCGGGTCGCCTTCGACTACGAGATCACCCAGTTGACGGTCCGCAGCCTGGGCGCTGACGGCGCCGTGCGCACCGACTTCTGCGCGCCCATCGGCCACCGCCAGGTCAAGGGCGACTATGTCGAAAGCTGGCAGCCCCAGCCCATGTCCGACCTCGCCCTGGAGCGCGCCCGCAGCATCGCCGGGGCGGTCACCGACGAGCTGGGCGGCCTGGGGCTCTTCGGGGTCGAGCTCTTCGTGAAGGGCGACGAGGTCTGGTTCTCGGAAGTCAGTCCCCGGCCGCACGACACGGGCCTGGTTACCCTGGCCACCCAGGCCCAGAGCGAGTTCGCCCTGCACGCCCGGGCCATCCTCGGCTTGCCGGTAGACGCCAGCCTGCGCGAGACCGGCGCAAGCGCCGTGATCTACGGCGGCATGGAAGCCCGGGGCGTGGCCTTCGAAGGGGTCGCCGAAGCCCTTTCCGTGCCGGGTGCGGACCTGCGCCTGTTCGCCAAGCCCGAAGCCTTTGAGCGCCGCCGTATGGGGGTGGCCCTGGCCCGGGCGGAGGACGTCGAGACCGCCCGCGAGCGGGCCCGGGAGGCCGCCTCCCGGGTGCGGGTGGTCCGCGCCTGAATGCCGCGACCCGCCCGCCGGAGGGAGCGGTCGCCGAAACCGCCCCGGTCAGGGTTGACTTCCCCCTCGCGGACCTAAAAAACCGCAACGAAATAGCCCGCTTAAAGGTTCGGAGACCGATTCATGACTGTGCGTGTCGCCATCAACGGATTCGGCCGTATCGGCCGTAATATCCTGCGCTCCCTGGTCGAGCATGGCCGCACCGATATCGAGGTCGTCGCGATCAACGACCTCGGCCCAGTTGAGACCAACGCCCACCTGTTTCGCTATGACAGCGTCCATGGCCGCTTCGCTGGCGAAGTGAAGGTGGACGGCGACACGATCGATGTTGGCCGTGGCAGGATCAAGGTTACCGCCGTGCGCGACCCGGCCGAGCTGCCGCACCGCGACCTGGGCGTCGACATCGCCTTCGAGTGCACCGGCATCTTCACCACGAGGGACAAGGCCAGCGCCCACCTTGCGGCCGGCGCCAAGCGGGTCCTGGTCAGCGCGCCCTGCGACAACGCCGACAAGACCATCGTCTACGGGGTGAACCACGAGACCCTGACGGCCGCCGACCTGGTGGTGTCCAACGCCTCGTGCACCACCAACTGCCTGGCCCCGGTGGCCAAGGTGCTGCAGGACCTGGCCGGCATAGAGCGTGGCTACATGACCACCGTCCATTCCTACACGGGCGACCAGCCGACGCTGGACACCATGCACAAGGACCTCTACCGCGCCCGCGCTGCGGCCATGTCCATGATCCCGACCTCCACTGGGGCTGCCAAGGCCTTGGGCCTCGTCATCCCGGAACTACAGGGCAAGCTGGACGGCTCGTCCATCCGTGTGCCGACGCCCAACGTCTCGGTGATCGACCTGGTCTGGACCCCGGGGCGGCCACTGACCGTCCAGGAAATCAACGACGCCCTGCGCGCCGCCGCCGAAGGGCCCCTGAAGGGGGTACTGGCGGTCACCGACGAGGCCCTGGTCTCCACCGACTTCAACCACGTGGCCGCGTCCTCGACCGTGGCCCTGGCCCAGACCCAGGTGATCGATGGCCGCCTCGGCCGGATCCTGTCCTGGTACGATAACGAGTGGGGCTTCTCCTCACGGATGAGCGACACCGCCGTGGCCATGGCCCGCCTGATCTGAACTGATGGCCTTCCAGACCCTAGACGACGTTTCCCTGGCTGGCGTCAGGGCCCTGGTGCGGGTGGATTTCAATGTCCCCATGGCCGACGGCGTTGTCACCGACGACACCCGCCTGAGGGCGGCGGCCCCGACCATCGAGAAGCTGCGCGCCGGCGGGGCGAAGGTGATCCTGCTGGCCCACTTCGACCGGCCCAAGGGCAAGTGGGTCCGGGAGATGAGCCTTGCCCCCATCGCCCCGGCCCTGTCGGCCGTGCTGAGGTGCCCTGTGGCCTTTGTTGCGGACTGCGCCGGCAAGGACGTGGAAGCTGCCGTCGCCGCCATGGGCCCTGGCGACGTGATCCTGCTGGAGAACGTCCGCTTCTATCCGGGCGAGGAGGCCAACGACCCGGCCTTCGCCCGCGCCCTGGCCGCCAATGGCGACCTCTATGTCAACGACGCCTTCTCAGCCGCCCACCGGGCCCACGCCTCCACCGAAGGCCTGGCCCACATCCTGCCCGCCTGCGCCGGTGAGCAGATGCGGCTGGAACTGAACGCCCTGGACCGCGCCCTGGGCCGGCCCGAGCGCCCGGTGATGGGCATTGTCGGCGGCTCCAAGGTCTCGACCAAGCTGGACCTGTTGTCCAACCTCGTCACCCAGCTGGACAAGCTGGCCATCGGCGGGGGCATGGCCAACACCTTCCTCTTCGCCCAGGGCCATGAGGTCGGTGCCTCCTACTGCGAGAAGGACCTTGCAGACACGGCGCGGGAGATCATCCGCCTGGCTGGACTGCACAACTGCAAGCTCTTCCTGCCCATCGACATCGTCGTCGCCGACAAGCTGGCGCCCGGCGCCCCGGCCCGGGTGCGCGAGCTGGGCGCCATGGACGACGAGGAGCGCATCCTCGACGCCGGCCCCAAGACCGTGGAGCGCCTGCGCCGGGCCATGGCCAACTCAAAGACCCTGATCTGGAATGGCCCCCTCGGCGTCTTCGAGATGCCGCCTTTCGACCGGGGAACGGTGGAGGCCGCCCGCGCCGCCGCCGACCTGGTCAAGGCCGGCAAGCTTGTGGCCGTGGCTGGCGGGGGCGATACTGTGGCGGCCCTGCACCATGCGGGCTGCGCCGAGGATTTCACTTTTGTTTCGACGGCCGGCGGCGCCTTCCTGGAGTGGATGGAGGGCAAGATCCTGCCCGGCGTCGCCGCCCTGTCGAAACAGTCCCAACGCTAACGGAGACGGAACATGGCCCGGATCACCCTGCGACAGCTCCTCGATCACGCCGCCGAGCACGGCTATGGCGTCCCGGCCTTCAACATCAACAACATGGAGCAGGGCCTGGCCATCCTGGAGGCGGCCGATGCGACGGACTCAGCCGTCATCATCCAGGCCAGCCGGGGCGCCCGCTCCTACGCCAACGACATCGTCCTCAAGCACCTGATCGACGCCCTGGCCGAGATGTACCCGCACATCCCGATCTGCATGCACCAGGACCACGGGAACAACGAGGCTACCTGCGCCACCGCCATTCAGTACGGCTTCACCTCGGTGATGATGGACGGCTCACTGATGGCCGACGGCAAGACTCCCGCCGACTACGACTACAATGTCCGGGTCACCCGCAATGTGGTGGATATGGCCCACTGGGTCGGCGCCTCGGTGGAGGGCGAGCTCGGCGTGCTGGGCAGCCTGGAGACCGGCATGGGCGAGAAGGAGGACGGCCACGGCTTCGAGGGCAAGCTCGACCACGACCAGCTGCTGACCGATCCCGACCAGGCCGTGGCCTTCGTCAAGGCTACCCAGGTCGACGCCCTGGCCATCGCCATGGGCACCAGCCACGGCGCCTACAAGTTCACCCGCAAACCGGACGGCGACGTCCTGGCCATGAACGTGATCGAGGAGATCCACCGCCGCCTGCCCAACACCCACCTGGTCATGCACGGCTCCTCCAGCGTGCCGCAGGACCTCCAGGACATCATCAACCAGTATGGCGGCGAGATGCCCCAAACCTGGGGCGTGCCGGTGGAGGAGATCCAGCGCGGCATCAAGAACGGCGTGCGCAAGATCAACATCGACACCGACAACCGGATGGCCATGACTGGCGCCATCCGCAAGGTCTTCGCCGAGAACCCCGGCGAGTTCGACCCGCGCAAGTACCTCAAGCCCGCCATGGAGGCCATGCGCGCGGTCTGCCGCCAGCGCTTCGAGGAATTCGGCACGGCGGGCCATGCCTCGAAGATCCGGGCCATCCCCCTGTCGGACATGGCCAAACGCTATGCCTCGGGTACCCTTTCGCCGAAGGTTGGCTGAGGCGGCGGTGCGGGCGGAGGCGGAGCGATCCGCCGGGCCCTGTCCGCCAGGTAGTAAAGGGCCGACCGGCTGGGCATGAAGAAATAGCCCCCGCCGCGCACGGTGACGAAGTCCGGAATTCCCTTGAGACGCCGCACCGTACGGCCGTCCGGCAGGGACAGGGACTGGACCCCCCCGTCGCTGTCGATGACCGGATCGGATTCGCCGGTCAGGCCGTGGAAGGACGGATTGCCAACCCAAGACTGCTGGACGAACTCGAACTGCCGTTCCAGGTCGGAGCAGGCGGCCAGGAAGATCAGCCCCTCGGTAGGACTCGCCCCCTGGGCGCCCGGCTCGGCATAGGCCCGGCCCCGGCGCAGGATCCGGTGGCTGCTGATATGGTTGGGCGTCTTGAGGTCGTCGGCCATCAGGCTGTCCCGCGGATTCGTACGCCGGACATGGGACCCGAGGGGGCAGGCGATGCCCCGGGGGTCCAGGGTGGCGTAGAGGAAGTCGTTGGTCATGTCGGGCCTTCGCGGCTGCCGGTCGGGATAGAGAACCACCGGCGATCCATCCGGCCATCTCCCCACCATCTTGGCGGCGACCCAGTCAGCGTCCACCTTGGGCGCGCCAGCCTGTCGCACCAGAGCCGCCGCCGCCTGCCGTGTGTAGTCGATGAAGGCCGCCACATCCTGTTCCAGCTGGCGCACCACCAGGAAGGTCCCGTTGCGGCCGAAATCATGGTCCGCCGCCGCCCCTGTCTCCCGGCCAAAGGCCGGATAGCGCCGGTACGCCTGGCTGCGGATCGCGGGAAGGATGTCCAGGGGATCAAGGTGCCCGGGGATCTCGCAGGTCGGGGGCAGGCCGCCACGCATGTGGGGGTAGCCCAAAAGGACTTCCCCGGGTGAGACCTGGTCGGCTTGCAGCCCCGGATTGCCCCGAAGGCCCTTGATGGCCGGGTTGGAAATGCCGTCGGCGAACCCGAAGGGCTCAGCCCGCAGGCCATTCTCCAGCACCGGACGGACTGGGCTGGTGATCCTCTTCACCAGCGTAAGGCCGTGGGTATTTACGTGACCGTCGATGACCGCCTGACAGGTCCCCGGATTGACCCCGTAGACCAGAAGTACTGCGTCCACGGAGCGATCGCCTTCTGGACGCCCGGTCCAGGGCGAGGCGTCTGACCACTGCCAAGAGGCCGGAGACGAAGGCCCGCCGTCCCTCAGCACGCGGGACCGGCCGCCCATACCCTGGTTGAAGGGGGCCAGGAAGTCGCCGAGCCCCGTGCCGGAGTCCGGCGCCGGCAAGCCCAGTTTGGTCAGTCCGGTCGCCGTAAAGGCGACGAAGGCCGCCGTAGGCTCTTCTGGCAAGGGGTGCCGGTCGCCGGCCAGCACTTGGGACCAGAGCCGTTGTTCCCACCTGTGCGGGTCAGGGTCCTCGTTCCCGAAGTTCACGGTCCTGGTGAGGGCGTCGGTCCACGAAACGAGGTCGGCGGCGGCATCAAAACGCACAAGTCCGCAGGCCATGGCTGGCAGGGAGCCAAGGCCCCGGAGGATCAGGGTCTGGATCTCGGGGGTCTCGATCTCCTGGTCCGGCCGCTTGACCGAGGCCAGCATGTCGAGCCAGTCGCGCGCCTCGCTGGCATTGGCGGCCCGCATGAGGCCGTCGTGGATCAGCGCATTCCTGCGGATATTCTCCAGGGTCAGGCCTGGATAGCCCGAGAACCAGAAGTTGGTCTTCTGCAGGGAGCGCTTGGCGAAGCGCTTGAAAGCGTCGGGGTCTGACGCGCCATCCAGCACGAGCAGCCGCGGGGTGGGCGCGCCCTGGCTGTGTCCCCAAGCCAGGTTCAGGCCTGACGACGCCAGGGCGGTGAAGTCTTCCAGGTAGCTCAGCCAGGAGCCATCGTAGTTGGACAGGAAGACCATGGATTTCGCACCCGGAGGCTTCACCCAGCGGGCGAAGTGGATGGTTCCCATCCGCGCCAGGTTGCCCTTGCGGAAGGCGAAGAGCGCCAGGAGCCGGATCACCCACATGCCCAGGGCCAGGGTGTACCGCCGGAACGCCCCCGCCTTCAGCCGGGTGACCGAGATCATATGGTTTTGCGCGTAACCCGGTTCGCTCTCGAAGGTCTCCACCTCTGTGACCTGTGCGGGAGAGGCATTGCTCGGGTCACTGCGGTCTCCCGCCTCGTGGGCGAGCAGGAGGAGCGTGAACAGGCCTGCCGCCAAGCCGGCGGTGACCAGGGCCGTAATCGAGACCCAGATGAGGCTCTCTCCGAGGATGCCGGCGATTTCCAGGGCGCCAGGGAGAGGACCTCCGCCCGGAAAGATGCGCAGGGCTGCCACGATACCTACAGCGAGAGCGAGGAGGACGCCGAGGGTGATCGCCCTCTGGCGGTCTGCGGCGATAAGGGCGGCGACCCGGCCAGGCGGAGGGTTCTCACTGTCCGGGCTCGTGACGTAGTCCGCAAAGGCAAGCCGCTTGGAAACAGGCCTGAGCAGGAGTGGCCGGAATTCTGCGCCCTTGAGCACCAGGCTGGTGATGGCCGGATTTCCGGCGGCAAGCATGACCATGTCCGGATCCTGCCGGATCAGCCGGCGGACCGTATCGAGGATCTGTACCGCGTCCGGGGTCATTTTCGCCGGCCGGCTCCCGTCCCTCGGCTCCAGGCTCCCGTGGGTGTTGAGGAAGTCGGCG
The DNA here is from genome assembly GCF_037138395.1 of Phenylobacterium sp. Classification (GTDB taxonomy): domain Bacteria; phylum Pseudomonadota; class Alphaproteobacteria; order Caulobacterales; family Caulobacteraceae; genus Phenylobacterium. The sequence continues at coordinate 1,767 of NZ_JBAXIM010000086.1, read as the reverse complement.
ACCTCCCGGACGAAGCCCGCAAGCTGCGCCTGATTCTGGATGTCGCTGACCGGCAGGCCGATGCTGCCCTGATACTGAAGACCCGTCGCGCCCCAGGGCGTGGCCCTGATGTCCAGTGCGTGCGCCTTCAGGAAGCGTGCGAGATCCCACCTTGTGTTGATGGAGGGGTCGGCCAGACGAAAGGTCGGCAGCCAATCCACCATTTCAGAGGCAATTCGGTCGAGGCCTGCCTCGAAGGGACCGTCGAAGTTGAGGTCGCCCACCAGCCAGAAATCCTGGTCCTTCTGCTTGCCGGGCCAGACAAGGCCCTGGGGGTCCCCGGCCAGGTCGAGGACGCTGAAGGAGGCGAAATGGACAATGCCGCTGCGCTCCATGTCGTCCCGACCCCTGGCGGCCTGTAGGGTGACCAGGGCCTGGCTCAAGGCGGCGGCGTTTGTGGGCGGCAGGCGGGCTGCAATCACGACCATCTGCTGGCCGGCGATGGGCCGGCGGGTCTTCCAGGTCATGTTCAGTTGGCGGGGGAACGGACCCACAGAGACAAGCTTGCCTGCGTCCCCCGGCGCGGTCGACAGGTCTTCCTGCGATAGGAGGGCGATGGCGATCTCCACCATCATCTCTATCGAGGCGTACAGCCCGATGCACTTGTGGACGCCGTCTCCGAACATGAGTTGGGCGGCCTGCTTCTCCTCTGGGCTCCGGTCCGGATTGAAGAGGTTCGGATAGCGGAAACGCCGGCCATCCCTCAGGGCTGCGGCCGTGGCGACCATGAGGACCTCGCCCGGCTTCACGGCAGCTGCGCGAAGGGTTCCCTTGGCGATGACGCCGGCGGTCGCCACCCACCTAAATTGACCAGGATAGAGGGTCGGGGCCAGGCGAGCCGCTTCCAGAAGGATGTCCTGGAGCCGAGTCCTGTCCTTCAGAAGGCTGTCCTCCTGGGTCCCCGTACGACCCGACAGGGTACAGGCGAGAGCCTTGGCTTCATTCCACCAGTGCGGGTGGCGCATGAGCTCGCAGAACAGGCGCGTCATGCAGAGGGTGGTCGTGGGAACCAAGCCGCCAGCGGCGCCGTCAAGGATGGCGATGCTCTCGTCCCTGTCGAGCCTGCCCTTGGCCTCCAGTTCGTGAAGACGGTTCGCCAGCGTGTCTCCGGAAGGCCGATGCGTCGCCACTTCAAGGCTATGTTCGATCACGGACCGCGCCAGCCTTGCGCCCTGCATTGCCCGGGCTCGGACTTCGGGAACGCCCGTGGGATCGCCGAAGGTCAGCCAGGTCTTGGAGATCAGCCAGTCTGCAAAGGCGGCCCTGTCAGGCGCCTCCAGGCCCAGGTAATCGACGCAAACCTCGGTGATGGTGCGCTGGAAGACATCGGCGACGACATCCAGGCCCCCGTCAGCTTCTTCGATCAGTCCGCGCGCGACTTCCGCCGCCTTGGTCGAGATCCGGATCTTATCCAGATGCCAGTGCCGCCGCCCCATGATCTCTTCGAAGAGGGCGCGCTGGCGGGCATGGGTGGGCCCATCCATCCCCAGGACCGAGTTCCGGCCGTCGCCCATGGCCGTCCATTCTGGACCAAAGGGCACCCGGAAGCGGTCCGGGTCGTTGAGCACCTCCGTGACGTCCTTGAACCGGGTGACCAGCCTGTAGGAGAGGGGAAGCAGGCGTCCGTTGGGGGCGAAGATGCGGTAGAGCCTGAGGACAAGACCAATGACGATCTTAGTGGCGGCAGAGGTGATTTCACCGATCAGGCCGGGGGGAGAGGCGGGAGCC
>NZ_JBAXIM010000085.1:0-11268 GCF_037138395.1 Phenylobacterium sp. | reverse complement strand
TCACCGCCGCCATCGGACAGCCTGACCAGGCAGAGCCTGGCGGCCGGCGGCAGGCAGGTCGCGCCCTTGAAGATCCAGTGGCGGCCCTCGGCCTTCGAAAGGGCGTCGAGGTCAATCAGGGTCGTCCAGTCCGGCCGCCCCGAACGGTAGGCGGCGGCGCTGGAGGTGCGCCAGACGCCCTGCACGTGGGCCGCGTCCTGCCAGACATTGTCCACCTCGGACCCACGGAGCGAGGGCCAGGCGATACGGTCCGAGGCGGTGAAGATGGCCCGGGCCTCGGCCAGGAAGGGCGCATACCGCCGGTCGGACTCCAGGACGGCCGAGGTCCTGGCGTTCTGGCGTGCGACCCACTCGAGGGCGCGGGGGGACTCGATGTCCTCAAGCCAGAGGAAGGGGTCCTCACCCGCAGGTGCGGCCTGGGGGGCCGGGCCGAGGTTCAGGGCCAGGACGGCGGCGACGAGGCTCAGGGCCCGGGCGAGGGGCCGGAAACGGGTCTTCATGACGCTGTTTAAGCCCGGATTCCTGCGAATGTCGCCAGAAACCCGCCGGGACGTCGCCCTCCGGAGCTCTGGGGTCTATATAGCGCCCCATGGATCGCCCCTTCATCAAGATGAACGGCCTCGGCAACGACTTTATCATCGTCGATGCCCGCCAGGACGGATTCGACCCCGACCCCGGGACGATCCGCCGCCTAGCTGCGCGTTCGGGCGGGATCGGCTGCGACCAGTTCGTGGTCATCGGCAGGGCCCAAGAAGCCGACGCCACCGTCCGGTTCTGGAATCCCGACGGGGGCGAGGCCGGCGCCTGCGGCAACGCCACCCGCTGCGTGGCCTGGCGCCTCCTGGAGGAGTCCGGTGGCGAAGAGGTGCGACTGGAGACCGCTGGTGGCCGGCTTCGGGCCTGGCGCCGGGGGCCGATGCGCGTGGCGGTGGACATGGGCCGGCCGCGGTTGAACTGGCGCGCCCTTCCCCTGGCGGGTCCCGCCGACACCCTCGCTGTGCCCGTGCCCGAGGCCGGCGACCTTGGCGCCGCCACCTGCCTGTCCATGGGAAATCCCCATGCTGTCTTCTTCGTCGCCTCCGCAGAGGCGATAGACGTTGGACACCTCGGGCCCCGGATCGAAGCCAGTCCCGTCTTCCCGGAGCGGGTGAATGTGGGCTTCGCCGTGGTCCATGACCGGTCCCATCTCCGCCTCAGGGTCTGGGAGCGTGCCGCAGGCCTGACCCGGGCCTGTGGCTCCGGCGCCTGCGCTGCCCTCGTCGCTGCCGTGCGGCGGGGCCTGGCCGATCCGCAGGCCTTAGTCGCCCTCGACGGCGGCGACCTGGAGATTGCCTGGGGCGTCGACGGCCACGTCCACATGACCGGTGACGTCGAGATCGAGTTCGAGGGGCGGCTGTCATGACCGGCTCCGAAGTCCGGGTCGTCACCTTTGGCTGCCGCCTGAACGCCTACGAGAGCGAAGTGATCCGCGCCCGCGCCGCCGAGGACGGGGTGACGGACGCCGTGGTCTTCAACACCTGCGCCGTAACCGGGGAGGCCGTGCGCCAGGCCCGGCAGGCGATCCGAAAAGCGCGGCGGGAAACCCCGGGCGCGCGGCTGATCGTCACAGGCTGCGCCGCTCAGATCGAGCCGGAAACCTTCGCGGCCATGCCCGAGGTCGACCTTGTCCTGGGCAATGCCGACAAGGCCCGCCCGGGCGCCCTCTCGCCCCTGGCCGAGGGGCCCCGGGTGCGGGTCAACGACATCATGAGTGTGCGCGAGACCGCCGGGCACCTGATCGCCGGCGTGCGCGACCGGGCCCGGGCCTATGTCGAGGTGCAGAACGGCTGCGACCACCGCTGCACCTTCTGCGTCATTCCCTTCGGCCGCGGAAACTCCCGGTCGGTTCCCGCAGGCGAGGTGGTGGAGCAGGTCCGCCGTCTTGCAGCCGAGGGCTGCCGGGAGGTGGTGCTGACCGGGGTCGACGTCACCAGCTGGGGGGCGGACCTGCCCGGTGCCCCAACCTTGGGCCAGCTGGCCGGCCGGATCCTGCGCCTGGTCCCCGACCTGCCGCGCCTGCGCCTGTCCTCCATCGATGCCGCCGAGATCGACCCGGACCTCATGGCCCTGCTGGGGAATGAGCCCCGCTTCATGCCGCACCTGCACCTGTCCCTGCAGGCCGGGGACGACATGATCCTCAAGCGGATGAAGCGCCGCCACAGCCGGGCCGACGCCCTCAGGCTCGTCGCCGACGTGCGGGCTGTGCGCCCGGACGTGGCCTTCGGCGCCGACCTGATCGCCGGCTTCCCCACCGAGACCGAGGCCATGTTCCGCAACACCCTCGACCTGGTAGAGGCGGCCGGCCTCGCCTTCCTGCATGTTTTTCCCTACAGCCCACGCCCTGGGACGCCAGCCGCGCGGATGCCGCCGGTCCCGAAGGCGGAGGTGCGCGAGCGCGCCGCCCGGCTCCGGGCGGCGGGTGAGGCGGCCCTGGCCCGGCACCTCGCGTCCCGGGTCGGGCGCGAAGTCCAGGGCCTGGTCGAGCGGCCAGGGCTGGCGCGGGCCGAAGACTTCTCGGAGATCGCGTTTTCCGGTTCCGCCCCTGCCGGGGAGATCCAGACCTTCCAGGTCACCGGCCAGGACGGACGTCGGCTTCTGGCTGAACCCCACCCTAGGATCGCTGGCAGTCAAGCGCTAGATCCTGTTCCGATAAGTGGGAACCGGTTATCGGATCCAAACAGGATCTAACTCTATGGGCTGGGAGCCTGTTTTGCCCCTTCAGATGTTCCATCTGAAGGGAACAGGCTCTAGAAACCCTGCATGACTGAACCGAAGACAGGGTGGTTCCAGAGGCTCACGGGCGGCCTTGCCCGGACCTCCCGTGCTCTGACCGAGCAGGTGGCGTCGACCCTGACGCGCCAGCCCCTCGACCAGGCCCGGCTGGACGCCCTTGAGGAGATGCTGATCGAGGCCGACCTGGGCCCGAAGTCCGCGGCGCGGATCACCGAAGCCTTCGCCGCGACCCGGTTCGGCAAGGCGGTGGACGAGGCTGAGGTCCTGGAGGCCCTGTCCGAGGCCATCGCCGACGAACTGGCGGGGCATGAGGGCCGGTTCGACCCCCTCTCCGGCCCGCGGCCCTATGTGGTCCTGTTCATCGGGGTCAATGGTTCGGGCAAGACGACCACCCTGGGCAAGATCGCTGCCGACCTGAAGGGCCGGGGCGCCCGGGTCCTCGTGGTGGCCTGCGACACCTTCCGCGCCGCAGCCGTCGAGCAGCTCAAGGTCTGGGCGGAACGGGCCGGTGCCGACTTCATGAGCCGTCCGACGGGCTCCGACGCCGCAGGGCTGGCCTACGACGCCATCGAGCGGGCCCGCGCCGAGGGCCATGACGTGGTGCTGATCGACACGGCGGGCCGGCTGCAGAACAAGCAGGGGCTCATGGACGAGCTCCTCAAGGTGATCCGGGTGATCAAGAAGGTCGATCCCGACGCCCCTCACGAGACCCTTCTGGTGCTGGACGCCACGGTGGGCCGCAATGCCCTGGCCCAGGAGAACATCTTCGGTAACCAGATCGGGGTCAGCGGCATCGTCATGACCAAGCTGGATGGCACGGCCCGGGGCGGCGTCCTGGTGCCTGTGGCCCAGGCCTCGGATTCGCCGATCAAGCTGATTGGCGTGGGCGAAGGAATCGAGGACCTGCAACCCTTTGACGCCCGGGCCTTCGCGCGGACCGTCGTCGGCCTCGGGGAGGGCTGAGCCATGCCGCAAGCCAAAGGCGGCGCGCGCCGCTGGATTTCCAGCCTCGTGGACTTCGGCTGGCCCCTGGGCCTGGTCATCGGCTATGTCATCACCCGGGACATGGTCCTGGCCAGCTGGGGCCTGGTGGCCGGCGCGGCCATCGCCCTGGCGACGGGCTACATTCTCGAGCGGCGGATCGCCCCCATGCCCCTGGCCGCCGGGGTCCTGGCCCTGGTCTTTGGCCTCCTGACCCTGGTCTTCCACGATCCACGGTTCATCTACGTCAAGCCCACCGTGACCTCCCTCGCCTTCGGCGGCCTACTGCTGGGCGGTCTTGCGACGGGGCGGAGCCCCCTGAAGATGCTGCTGGGCTCAAGCCTGCCCTTGCCCGACGAGGGCTGGAGGCGCCTGACCCTGCGCTATGGCGTTTTCTTCCTCATCATGGCGGGGGTGAATGAAGTCATCTGGCGCACCCAGGCCGAGGGCGTCTGGCTGGCCTTCCGTTTCCCGGGATCGAGCCTTATCCACGTCGCATTCGGCTTGGCCCAGGCCCCCCTGATCCTGCGTTATGCCCAATCCGAGGAGACCCCACCCCCGCCGGTGGAATAAACGGAGCGCCGACATGTCGAGAAAACCCAACCCTGAAGACGGGGCAGAGCCCTCCATCAGCCGGATGCTGCACCGCGCCGTGCAGACTGCCGCCGAGCTACACGCCGGGATCGCCGGCCCGGGTGCCCTGACACCCCGCCAGCATGCGATCCTTGAAGCCGTCGCAGCCGAAGATGGTGCCACCCAGTCTCAACTGGTCGCTGCCACCGGAGTGGACCGCTCTACCCTGGCCGAGCTTGTCGCGCGGCTGGGCGAGCGTGGCCTTCTGGAGCGCAGCCAGTCCACCACGGACGCCCGCGCCAAACAGGTCCGCCTGACAGAGGCGGGACGCGAACGCCTCGACGCCTCCCGTCCGGCCGCGGCCGAAGTGGACCAGACTTTGCTGGCTCGCCTGCCCAAGGACAAGCGCGCCCGCTTCCTGAAGGACCTGGGAAGACTGATCGCCGAACCCCCGGAAACAAGGGAGGTGGATCCTGCCAGCAAGTCCGGTGGGAAGAAGAAGAAGAAGTCGAAGAAGTCCGGAGTCTAGATCCGGATGTCGACGAGGGACCCGGGGCGGGCTAGCCGCACGGGTGCGGCGGGGTCCGGAGCCGCCGCCCTCCCGTCCTGCCCCGCTGTCGCTGGCGAGAGGCCCGGCGCCGGGGTGCGGATGGCCTGACCCGGCTCCGGCCTCAGGTCTGCGCGCCCCTGGACGGGCACCTTGGTGCCCTCGGGGAGACGAAGGGGCCTTTCGGTGGGGATCTGGGGCGTGCCTGGGCGAAGAGGAGTGACCATGTAGGCCTCGAAACAGGGTTAATGGACCCTGACCCTCAGGGCGCCCGGTTCAGGAAGGGTTAACGCTGCAGGCGCGCCAGCAGGCGCGCGGCGTCGGCCTCGGTGAGGGGGGCGGGGACCTTGTCGAGGATCCGGCCCGAGCCATCGACAAGATAGGTCTCGGGCACGCCGGAGACCCCCAGCTCGATCCCTGCCCGTCCTTCCCGATCCACGAGGACCCTGGTGTAGGGATCCCCCGTCCTGCCGAGGAAGGCCCGGGTCTTTTCCGGGTCGTCCTTGTAGGCCACCCCGACAATGCGCACGCCGCGGGCCTTCAGCCCCACCAGTATGGGCGCCTCGATCTCGCAGGGCGCGCACCAGGAGGCGAAGACATTGACCAGGTAGGGCCGCCCGCCAGGGTCGGAAAGGGTATCGGGCAGGCCGTCGGCCAGGGCGGGAAGCACCACCTCCGGGACCGGCTTTCCGACAAGGGCCCTGGGCAGGAACTTGGGGTCATTCCGGAGCCCGAACAGGGCGAAGAGCAGGCCGAGCGCCACAAGGACGGCCACGGGAGCGAAGGCGGCCAGGCGCTTCACGGGCGCCCGCCTTCGCCGTCCTCGCCCGCCGCCCGGGTCTCGAGGGACTCCGCCCGCCGGCGCCAGCGCCGGGCGAAGGCCAGGCTGGACGCCGCCAGCCAGGCCAGGCCCGCCGCGCTCAAGCCATAGGCCGTCCAGACGTAGAGGCCGTATTCGCCAGGATCGAGGTCAAGCATGGGTCATCTCGCGAGCCGGGCCTCGGCGGCAGCAGCCCGGCGGCGCCAGACCTCGCCGCGGATCCGCACCAGCCAGAGCGAGCCGAAGCCGGCCATGTAGGACAGGCTCATCAGGAGCAGGGGAACCAGGAAGACGCTCGCGGCCCGGGATCCGCCGGCCGCGAAGACCGTCCGGCCTTGGTGCAGGGTATTCCACCACTCCACCGACCAGTGGACCACGGGCACATTGACCAGGCCCACAAGGGCCAGGATGGCGGCCGCCCGGGCACCCTTGGCCTCGTCGTCAATGGCGGCGCGAAGGGCCATGTAGGCGAGGTAGAAGAGGAAGAGGACGAAGACGCTGGTCAGCCGCGCATCCCAGACCCACCAGGCGCCCCACATGGGCTTTCCCCAGAGCGAACCGGTGGCCAGGGCCAGGCCGGTGAAGACCGCCCCCAGGGGTGCCGCAGCGCGGGCGGCGGCGTCGGCCAGGGCCTGGCGAAAAACCAGCGAGAGGAAGCTGGCGCCGCCCAGGCAGAGGTAGACAAAGAGGCCCAGCCAGGCGGCGGGGACATGGATGAACATGATCCTCACGGTATCGCCCTGCTGGTAGTCCTCGGGGGCGGTGAAGCCCAGCCAGAGCCCTGCTGCGGCAAGGCCCAGGGCGAGGGCGCCCAGAAGCGGCGCGGCCCAGGCCGAGAAGGCCATGAAGCGATGTGGGTTGTAGAGGAAGGCGAGGGCCTGCGTCATGCCCCGCCCCTTAGACCCGGTCTGCGCCGGCGGCAACGGAAAGCCGCCGGTGCAGGGGTCCGGCGGGCTATTCCGGACGGTCGTGTTCCATGGGCGGGCCGCCGGGGCCTATCATCCGACGCTCGACACGGATTTCCCGGTGTCCGCCGCCGTCCTGGGGAAGGGCGTCGAAGGCCTTCTTTTGGGACGGCGTCAGCTGGGCGTAGAAGGTCCGGCTGGCCGCAGCGCGGCGGTCGAAGGCCGCCAGGTGCTCCACCATGCGGGCCCGCTGCCGGTCAAGGCGCTCGGGCGTGGTCAGGGCCTTGGCGCCTGCCTGGGGAGGCGCAGGCGGCCCCGACGGCTTCTGGTCCAGGAGGAAGGCCTTCAGGGCCGGTTCCTGGGCGGGGGTCAGTTGCAGGACATCGCGGAGGCGCTGGGCCCGGGCCTCGGGACTTGGGCCCTCCAGCCGCATCATCCGCATGCCCCCAAGTGGCGGGCCGCCTGGAGGCGGGGACTGGGCAAAGCTCGCGCCGGCGGCGGCGAGGGCGATCACCGCAGCGACGCCGGCGGCTCCGAGTTTGAAATGGGTCATGTCTGTGCTCCTTGGATGCACCCCTTGGAAGGACAAACGCGACTTGACCCCGTTTCCGGCGCGGACCCCGCCAGGGGGCCTCAGGACAGGGCCTCAGGACAGGGCGTTGCGGCAGGCTGCAGCCATGGCGAGGGGGCCCAGGGCAACTGCTGCTGCTGCGTAGGCACCGAGCAGGGCGAAGCCGGCGCGCCAGGGCAGGCCCGAGTCGAAGGCGTGAAGGGCACCGCCGCCGAAGATCACTGGCGGCACGAAGAGGGGCAGGACGATGACGGCGGTCAGCAGCCCGCCGCGGCGGGCGCCCAGGCTGAGGGCCGCCCCGATCCCGCCGGTGAAGGCGAAGGCCAGTCCCCCCGCCAAGGCGCAGGCGAACAGCAGGGGCGACAGGGTCGGCGAGGCCCCCAGGGCGATCGCCGCCAGGGGCGCCAGCACCGCCAGGGGTGCGCCCGTGGCCAGCCAATGCCCGAGACACTTCAGGGCGCAGGTGAATTCCAGCGGCAGGCCGGCATGGGCCATCAGGTCCAGGGCCCCGTCCTCATAGTCCCGCTCGAACAGCCGCTCGAGGCCGAGGAGGGCGGAAAGGGCCAAGACCGTCCAGGCCGCGCCCGGCGCGATCTGGGCCAGCCGCTCTGGTTCCGGTCCCGAGGCCAGGGGCAGGAGGAGGGTCGCCCCGGCAAAGAAGCCGCCCGTCACCATGAGGCCGCCGCCCCGCCCCCAGGCAATGGCGATTTCCCGGCGCAGGAGTCCGAGGGCAGGGTTCAAGGCGCGATCTCCAGGACGACGGTGGCCACCGGCAGGGGGTCGTGCACCGCGGCCAGGATGAGGCCGCCCCCCGCCAGGTGTCCGGCCATGATGTCGAGGACCTGGCCCCGCCAATGGGCGTCGAGGGGGCTGAGCGGCTCGTCGAGTAGCCAGAGGGGCCGGGGCGACGACAGCAGGCGGGCGAGGGCCAGCCGGCGCCTCTGCCCCGCCGACAGACGCCGGACCTCGAGGTCCAGTAGCCGGAGCAGGTCCAGGCGAAGGACCGCCGCCTCCATGGCCGCAGGCCTACCGCCCTGCCAGCGGGTCCAGAAGTCCAGTTCCTCGCCGGCGGTCCGCGAGGCCTTCAGGCCGTCGAGATGGCCGAGGAGGTGCAGGCCCGAGGCGCGCGCCGTCCCCGGGTCGGTCCCACCGAACGCGATCTGCCCCGAGTCCACTTCGCACAGGCCCGCCACGGCCCTCAGCAGGCTGGTCTTCCCCGAGCCGTTGGGACCCGTCAGGGCGCAGGCCTGCCCGGCTTCCAGGCGCAGGTGCAGACCGGAAAACAGTCGCCGTCCGCCCCGGGAAAGGGACAGGTCCCCGAGGCTGAGGGCCAGGGTCACCAATTCCTCCCGGTCGGCGCATGGACGCGGCCCCGCCGAAGGTCTATGACGCCCGCGGTCGCACCCGTCCTGGAGGACGTTCGCGGCGCCGGGGCGAACGCTGTGTGTTCGCCCGTGTTGGTGCGCGATCTCCGGTTCAATTTGTGTGCAGTCCGGAACAGAGGAAGGATCCCTGACATGGCGTCAATCGACAGTCTCAAGACCCGCCGCGAACTCACGGTGGGAGACAAGACCTACTTTTACTACAGCCTTCCGGCTGCCGAGGAAGCCGGTCTTGCGGGCCTAGCCCGACTCCCGGCCTCGATGAAGGTGCTGCTTGAGAACCTGCTGCGCCACGAAGACGGCGCCACGGTGGTTGCAGACGACATCAAGGCCCTGGCGGCCTGGCTCGACAACAAGGGCGCCGTGGAGCACGAGATCAGCTTCCGCCCGGCCCGGGTGCTGATGCAGGACTTCACCGGCGTGCCGGCAGTGGTCGACCTGGCCGCCATGCGCGACGCCATGACCAAGCTCGGTGCCGATCCCGAGAAGATCAACCCCCTGACCCCCGTCGACCTGGTCATCGACCACTCCGTGATGGTGGACTCATTTGGTACCGCCAAGGCCTTCGGCGAGAATGTCGAACGTGAGTACGAGCGCAATATTGAGCGCTACCGCTTCCTGCGCTGGGGCTCGTCGGCCTTCAACAACTTCCGCGTCGTGCCCCCTGGCACCGGCATCTGCCACCAGGTGAACCTGGAGTACCTGGCCCAGACTGTCTGGACCAAGGATGAAGACGGCTCAGCCCTGGCCTATCCCGACACGGTCGTCGGCACCGATTCCCACACCACCATGATCAACGGCCTGGCCGTCCTGGGCTGGGGCGTGGGCGGCATCGAGGCCGAGGCGGCCATGCTTGGCCAGCCCATCCCCATGCTGATCCCCGAGGTCATCGGCTTCCGCTTCACGGGCGACATGCCCGAGGGGTCCACGGCGACCGACCTGGTGCTGACCGTCACCCAGATGCTCCGCAAGAAGGGCGTGGTGGGCAAGTTCGTCGAATTCTTCGGTCCGGGCCTTGCCGGCCTGACCCTCGAGGACCAGGCGACCATCGCCAACATGGCCCCGGAATATGGCGCCACCTGCGGCTTTTTCCCGGTCACCCGGGCCACCATCGATTACCTGCGCGCCACCGGCCGGGACCCCGCCCGGGTCGACCTGGTCGAGGCCTATGCCAAGGCCCAGGGGCTGTGGTTTGAGCCTGGCGATCCGGACCCGGTCTTCACCGACACCCTCGAGCTTGACCTGGACTCGGTGCTGCCCTCCATGGCCGGCCCGAAGCGGCCCCAGGACAGGGTCCTTCTCAGTGACGCCGCCTCCGAGTTCCGCGCCGCCCTCGGCAAGGAGTTCGGCCGCGAGCCTGGCGCCCCGCGCGTCGAGGTGAAGGGTGAAACCTACGACCTGGGCGACGGCGACGTCGTGATCGCCGCGATCACTTCCTGCACCAACACCTCCAACCCCAGCGTCATGATCGCCGCCGGCCTGGTGGCCAAGAAGGCGGTGGAGAAGGGGCTGAAGGTGAAGCCCTGGGTCAAGACCTCCCTGGCCCCCGGAAGCCAGGTGGTCACCGACTACCTGAAGTCCGCCGGCCTGACCAAGAGCCTGGACGCCCTCGGCTTTAACCTGGTCGGCTATGGCTGCACGAGTTGCATCGGCAACTCCGGTCCCCTGTCCGAGGCCATCGCCGAGACCGTCCAGTCCGCCGACCTGGTGGCCTGCTCGGTCCTGTCCGGGAACCGCAACTTCGAGGGCCGGGTCAATCCTGACACCCGGGCCAACTACCTGGCCTCGCCGCCCCTGGTGGTGGCCTACGCCCTGGCGGGGAGCCTGCTGATCGATCTGGCCAACGACCCGATCGGCGAGGGCAAGGACGGCAACCCCGTCTACCTCAAGGACATCTGGCCGACCTCGGCCGAGATCGCCGCCCTTCAGCGCAAGCATGTCACCGAGAAGATGTTCGCCACCCGCTATTCCGACGTCTTCAAGGGTGACAAGAACTGGCAGGGCATCAAGGTGGCCAGCGGCCAGACCTACGCCTGGGACGAAAGCTCGACCTACGTCAAGAACCCGCCCCACTTCCAGGACATGAAGATGGAGCCCGAAGCGGTCACTGACGTGATCGAGGCAAGGATCCTGAGCGTGTTCGGGGACTCGATCACCACCGACCATATCTCGCCGGCCGGCTCGATCAAGGCCAGCTCCCCCGCCGGGGTCTACCTGCGTGAGCATGAGGTCCCGACCACCGAGTTCAACTCGTATGGTGCCCGCCGAGGGAACCACGAGGTGATGATGCGGGGCACCTTCGCCAACATCCGCATCCGCAACAAGATCACCCCCGACATCGAAGGCGGCGTAACCCGCCACTTCCCCTCCGGCGACACCATGGCGATCTACGACGCCGCCATGCGCTACCAGTCGGAAGGCCGGCCGATGGTGATCTTTGCCGGCAAGGAGTACGGCACGGGTTCGTCCCGCGACTGGGCGGCCAAGGGCACCAAGCTGCTGGGCGTGCGTGCGGTGATCGCCGAGAGCTTCGAGCGCATCCATCGCTCCAACCTGGTGGGCATGGGGGTCCTGCCCCTGCAGTTCATCCAGGACGGCTGGCAGAAGCTGAACCTGACCGGCGATGAGATCGTCTCCATCCGCGGTCTCTCCGACCTGTCGCCCCGCCGCCAGCTGACGGTGGAGCTCTATCGCGCTGGCGACGGCCGGATCGCCCG
>NZ_JBAXIM010000084.1:0-11305 GCF_037138395.1 Phenylobacterium sp. | reverse complement strand
GTCGTCCTGATCGTGGGCACCGCCCTGCTCGGGGGCGTTCAGGTGATGACCGCCCGGGCCATTGGCGAGGGGAGGCCCGAGGAGACCGGCGCGGTCCTGCGGCGCGGCCTCGTCTATGGCGTCTGGGTGGGGCTCATCGCCGCCGTAGCTCTCTTCGCCCTTGGCCCCTTCCTCCTGGGCCTCCTTCGCCTACCGCCCGACCTTGTCCAGGGGGCGACCCCGCCGCTGAGGGTCTTCGCCCTCTCCATGCCCCTGTTCGTGATCGGATCGGCCCTGTCCGCCTGGCTGGAGGGACTCGGCCGTCCCCGGGTGGGCGCGGTGCTCATGTGGGTGGCCAACCTCGTCAACCTGGCGGCCCTTTTTGTCTTCGTTCCGGGGTCCTTCGGCCTGCCGGCGATGGGTGCTACAGGCGCGGCCCTGTCGACCCTGATCGCCCGCGCCAGCCTGACCCTGGCCCTTATCGTCTACGTCCTGAGGATGCCGGAAGCCCGGCTCTACGGGGTCTTCAGAAAGCCGCCAAAGACCCCATCTGGTGCGGACGAGCAGACCCAGATCGGTCTGGGATCAGGCGCATCGGGGTTCTTCGAGGCGGCGGCCTTCGCCGGGATGAACGTCATCGCCGGTTGGCTCGGGACCCTGCAGGTGGCGACCTGGAGCATAGTGGTCAACGTCATCTCCGTGGCCTTCATGGTTCCCCTGGGCATAGCCACGGCGGTCTCGGTGCTGGTCGGCAGGGCCTACGGGGCAGGAGACGCCGAGGGCGTGCGCAGGATCAGCGCGATCGCCTATGCCGTGACCAGCGCCTTCTGCCTCGGGGTCGGCTTTGTTGTCTGGCTGGGCGCCGGCCCGATCGCCTCGGCCTATACGGTTGATCCCGGTACCCTGGCCCTGGCGGTCCCGGCGCTTGTCCTGGCAGCCGCGATCATCCTTCCCGACGCCCTGCAGGTGGTGGTGGCCCAGTCCCTGAGGGCCCGGGGCGACGTGCTGGTCCCCACCGTCACCCACTTCATCAGCTATGTCCTGGTCATGGCCCCCCTGGCCTGGTGGCTCGCCCTGCCCGCCGGGCGGGGCGTCAACGGCATCGTCGAGGGCGTCATGGTCGCCAGCGTGCTGTCCTCCGCCCTGCTGCTGGGCCGCTTCTTCCTGCTCTCGCGCCGTTTAGCACCCCCCCCGTCGGCCTGACGCCAACCCGCTTCCTCGCGTCGTTTGGTTCCCTGAGGGGGAGGTCCTGGGGATCGCCAGAAAAGGGGATGTATCCGTCCGCCAATTGCTCCCCCAAGAGGGAGCTCCGGACGAAGTCCGGTGAGGGGGTCAGCGGCACCTCAGTTGACCCCCTCCGTCCCGGGGCCTCGGCCCCGGTCCACCTCCCCCTGGGGGGAGGAATTAGAGCTGTGTAATTGCTCCACCTCAGGGGGAGCTCCCGGCGGAGCCGGGTTAGGGGGTCAGCGGCGCCTCAGTTGACCCCCTCCGTCCCGCTACGCGGTCCACCTCCCCCTGGGGGGAGGAATTAGAACTGTCTAATTGCTCCACCTCAGGGGGAGCTCCCGGCGAAGCCGGGTGAGGGGGTCAACGGCGCTTAAGCTGACCCCCTCCGACGCGCCGCGCGCGCCACCTCCCCCTGTGGGGCGGAATTGGAAAGCCATTGCGGCCCAGGGGAGAGGGTTAGCCTTCGACGCCCAGGATCCAGCCTTCCTCGCGTTCGACGTCGGCGGCGATCTCGGGACTGAGTCCCTTGCCGGGGCCGAAGACCGGGCCGAGTTTTCCGGCCTCGTCCAGGCGGGCGAAGTGCTCGGCGGTCGTGCGGACCTGGGCCAGGTCCTTGACCTCGCCCGGGCCAGCCTGGATTTTGAAGAGTGAGGGGTAGACCTCGGCGGCGACCACCTCGACACCCGCCAGGTCGGCCTCAGAAAGGGCGTGGAAGCCCGTCTCGAAGGGCCAGATGCGGAAGCCCTCGCCCCGAGACGCCTGCAGGCGGCGCACGAAGGGAATGCCCAGCAGGGCCTGACCGCCCACGGAGCCGTTGTAGTAGAGCTTCCAGATCGAGGCCGCCTTGGCCGCTGCATCGGCGTGGCGGAACTCGGGCAGATCGTCTGGGCCGTGCTCGCGCGAGCGCTTGGGCTGGAGGGTGGTCAGGGTGTCCTTGGGCGGGCAACCCCAGAAGGGGAAGGGCCCACCTGTCATCCGCCGGTTGATCTCCGAGCCGACGCCGAACCGGTTGTTGGTGTTGTCCGGCTTATCCTTGACCATCCTGTCCAGCTGGTCCCAGGCCGCCCGCCAGGGCGCCTCGCCCGGCAGGTTCAGGGCTGCGGCAAAGCCGCGGGGGAAACCGAGGGGGAAGTCGAAGCCCAGGAGGGCCCGTTCCGACCGCTTGCGGAAGTCATCCAGCAGGACAGTGAGCTTCTTCTCGGCCTCTGCCCGGGTGGGGGGGTTGAAGGCCTCGAAGGTCAGTCGGAAGCGGACGTCCCGCTTCATGACGCCGATCCAGACGGAGTCCGCCCCGGTGGTCGGCTTGGCGGCGGCGCTCCAGTCGACGATGACGTAGGCATTGAACAGGCGGGACACGGGCAGGCTCCGGTTTGTGCTCGACTTCTTTAGCGTCTGGGAGGCCCTGCGCCAACGGGTGGACTTGGTCGGTGACGGAGGGCGTGGAAATGTCGGGAAAATCCGGAGATAAACCCTTCCATGACCGACGCCCTGCGCACCCCTGAAGACCGGTTCGCGAACCTGCCTGATTTTCCCTGGACCCCGCATTACATCGACGACCTGCCAGGCTACGCGGGCCTCAGATGCGCAGTGATCGACGAGGGCTGCGACCCTGACGCCGGAGACCAGCCCACCTTCCTGTGCCTGCACGGCGAGCCGACCTGGAGCTTTCTCTATCGCCGGATGATCCCGGTCTTCCTGGCCTCCAGGGCGAGGGTCGTGGCGCCAGACCTCTTGGGCTTCGGGCGGTCGGACAAGCCAGTAGACGACGCTGTCTATGGCTTCCACTTCCACCGCCGGATGCTGCTGGCCCTGGTGGAGCGGCTGGACCTGCGGAACATCACCCTCGTGGTCCAGGACTGGGGCGGTCTGATTGGTTTGACCCTGCCGGTGGACGAAGCCTTCCGGGGCCGGCTTTCGAGACTGATTGCAATGAACACGACGCTCGCTGCGGGGACTCCCCCGTCCGAGGGTTTCCTGGCCTGGCGCGCCTACGCCAAGGCCAACCCAGACCTGGCGGTGGGCGCCCTCATCGGGCGCGGGTGCCCCCACCTGTCCCAGGCCGAACGCGCCGCCTACGACGCCCCCTTCCCGGATATCCGCTACAAGGCCGGCGTCCGGGCCTTCCCCGAGCGGGTCATGACCGATCCGGGGATGGAAGGCATTGAGGAGAGCCTCGCGGCCCGGGACTTCTGGTCCCGGGACTTCAACGGCAAGACCTTCATGGCGATCGGAGAGGCCGACATGGTGCTCGGGGCGCCGGTCATGGAGGACCTGAGGCGCTTCCTGCCCAACTGCCCCGAGCCCCTGCGGATTCCCGAGGCGGGCCACTTCGTCCAGGAGTGGGGCGGCCCCGTCGCCGAAGCCGCCCTGAGGTCCTTCGCCAGCGGTTAGGCCAGCTTGACCAGCATCTTGCCCATGTTGGCACCGGTGAAGAGCCCGATGAAGGCGTCAGGAGCCGAGGCGATCCCCTCGAGGACGGTCTGGCGCCACTTCAGCTTGCCCTGGCCGTGCCAGGCGCCGAGTTCCTTCAGGAAGTCGCCCCTCATGTCCCAGTGGTTGGAGACGATGAAGCCTTCCAGCCGCAGGTTCTTGCCGATGATCAGGGCCATGTTCGAAGGGCCCGGGACCGGCGCCTCGGCATTGTACATGGAGATCATGCCGCAGATGGCGAGGCGGGCGTTGGGGCGGGCCGCGTTGAGCGCCGCCTCGAGGTGTCCGCCGCCGACATTGTCGAAATAGACGTCGATACCCTCCGGAGCCGCTTCGGCCAGGGCCGCGGTCAGGGCCGCAGCGGAGTCGCCTGTGGCCTTGTAGTCGATCACCGCGTCGACCCCGATCTCGTCCTTGAGGAAACGCGCCTTCTCTGCGCCGCCGGCCGAGGCGATGACCTTGTGGCCCTTCAGCTTTGCAATCTGGCAGACCAGGGAGCCAACGGCCCCGGCGGCGCCGGAGACGAAGACCACATCGCCCGGCTTGAGGGCGGCCACCCGGAGCAGGCCGGCATAGGCGGTCAGGCCCGGCATGCCGGCGACGCCCAGGAAGGCTTCGGTCGGCAGGCCGTGGGTGTCCAGCTTCTGGACGGCGCCGGCCGGGGCGTTGAAGGCCTCCCGCCAGCCGAAGTTGGACTGGACGAGGTCGCCGGGCTTGAGGGACGGGTCGTTCGAGGCGATCACCTCGCCGATGGCGCCGCCCTCGAGGGGCCGGCCCAGCTGGAAGGGCGGGACATAGCTCTTCACGTCGTTCATGCGGCCGCGCATGTAGGGATCGACGGTCATCCAGGTGTTGCGGACCTGGACCTCTCCGGCGCCCGGCGCCGGCAGGTCGACCGAGGCGAGCTCGAAGTTGGCGGCGGCAGGCAGGCCCTGCGGACGGCTGCGCAGGCGGATTTCCCGGGATGTGGTCATGTCTTCCCCCTAAATGTCTTGGTGAGGCGGCGGTGCCGCCGGTCTGTAACTGACCCCATGGTGGCGTCTGCAGGCGCGGAATGCTAGGCGCAAGCGCGGTTTGCGGAGCAGAGAATGAACAAGGTCCTGAGGGGCGGCGTGATCGGGGCCGGGGTATTCGGCGGATACCACGCGCGTCAGTACGCCCAGGCCGAGGGTGCCTGCCTGGCCGCCGTCTTTGATCCAGACCTGGAGCGGGCCCGGGAGGTCGCTGCCCGGCATGAGGCGACGGCCTTCGATGACCTCGACGCCTTCCTGGCCAGCGTAGACGTGGTGACCGTGGCCTCGCCCGGTGTCCGCCACGCCGAAGGGGCATTGGCCGCGCTCCGGGCGGGACGTCCGGTCTATGTGGAGAAGCCACTCGCGGTGGATCTCGAGGAGGCGGATCGCATCGTTTTGGAGGCCAGCCGTCGGGGGCTGGTCGTCGCCTGCGGCCACCAGGAGCGGGTGGTCTTCCAGGCCATTGGCCTGTTCAGCGCGCCCGAGCGGCCGCTGCGCCTCGAAGCCCTTCGCCAGGGACCGCAGAGCGAGCGCAGCCTCGATATTTCGGTGATCCTGGACCTGATGATCCATGACCTGGACCTGGCCCTGTCCCTGGCCTCGGGGTCGCCCCTGGCGGCGGAGGGGGAGGGTGATGTCGCCTACAGCGGCGGCCTGGATGCCGTTCGCGCCGAAGTGACCTTCGATGACGGCTTCACGGCGGTCTTCGACGCCTCGCGGATGGCACCGGAGCGCCGACGCAGCATGCGGGTCGTCTATCCCTCCGGGGAGCTCGAGATCGACTTCCTGGCCCGGACCTTTCGCAACACAACGGGGTTCGACCTGAACCCGGACTTTGCCGAGACCCCCGGGGCTCGCGATCCCCTCGGTGCCAGCGTGGGGGCCTTCCTGGCCTGCGTGAGGGGGGACCGGGACCGTCCCGTGGTCACCGGCGAAGAGGCAGCCCGGGCCCTCGACCTGGCCCTTGCCATCGAGCGAGCGGTGGACGAATCCGGTCCCCGCCACCATGTCTGACTGTATCCACAGGAGATCTCCATGACCCGCCTCTATGATTTTGACTTCACGTCCATCGACGGCCTGCCGCTGCCGATGACCGAGTTCCGCGACCGCGCCGTACTGGTGGTCAACACCGCCTCCCGCTGCGGCCTGACCCCCCAGTACGAGGGGCTTGAGGCCCTCTACGCCCAGTACCGGGAGCAGGGCCTCACCGTCCTGGGCGTGCCCTGCAACCAGTTCATGGGCCAGGAGCCCGGGACCGAGGCCGAGATCAAAGAATTCTGCGAGACCCGGTTCAAGATCGACTTCCCCCTCACCGCCAAGGCGGACGTGAAGGGCGCCTCGGCGCATCCCTTTTACAAGTGGGCGCTCGAAACCCTTGGCGAAGCGGCAGATCCATCCTGGAACTTCCACAAGCTCCTGGTGGGTCGCGACGGGCAGCTGATCGCCGCCTTCGGTCCGCGTACCGATCCGCAGGCCCCTGAAATCGTCTCGGCAGTGGAGGCGGCCCTTGCCGCACCTGCCGGCGCGTGACGGAAGGGGACGTCGAGAGCCTCTTCAGCGAGGCTGTCGCTCATCACCGGGCGGGGCGCGTCCAGGCCGCCGTGGCCGGGTACCGGGAGGTACTCGGCGCCGTCCCGGCCCATGGCCATGCGACCTACAACCTCGGGGTGGCGCAACGCGCCCTCGGCCAGGTCCGCGAGGCGATCGCCCTCTGGACCGGTCTCGTGGAGCGCGAGCCGGGCCGGATCGAGGCCCTGCTCGCCCTTAGCCGGGCCTTTCGAACCCTTGGCGATGACCCGCGGTCCCTGGATTACGCCATCCGCGCGGCCGACCAGGAGCCACGCTCTGCGGACGCCCACAATCTCCGGTCCAACGCCCTGCGCAGCCTGGGGCGGAACGGCGAGGCCCTGGAGGCCCTGGATCTCGCCCTGGCGGCGGACCCGGGCTACGCCCTCGGGCACGCCAACCGCGGCCATCTCCTGTCGGCCCTGAAGCGACACGCCGAGGCCGTCCAGTCCTATCGCGCCGCGCGGACCCTGGACCCGTCCCTTCCAGACCTCACCGGTGCCCTCCTGGACCAGCAGATGCGCGGCTGCGACTGGCGGGACTTCACGGACCTCCAGTCCGAGGTGCGCGAGGGGGTGCGGCGCGGCGAGCCCGTCACCATCCCCTTCACCTTCCTTGCCCACAACGACGATCCTGCGGACCAAATGGCCTGCGTGCGCACGCACATGAAGGTCCGCTTCCCGGAACTCCCCGCGCCGGCCTGGCGGGGCGAGACCCAGGTCCATGACCGGATCCGCGTCGCCTATGTCTCGTCGGACTTCCGCACCCACGCGGTCTCCCAACTCCTGGCAGGACTCCTGGAGGCGCACGACCGTTCGCGCTTCGAGATCCATGGCTACGCCCTTCCGCCGCAGATGGCCGATGACATGCGTCGCCGGGTGGCGGCGGCCTGCGACCGGTTCACGGATGTCTCCGCCTGGAGCGACGAGGCCATCGTCGCGCACATGCGGGAGGCTGGCGTGGACATCGCCGTGGACCTGAACGGCTTTACGACCTTCTGCCGGCCGGGGATCTTTGTGCGCCGGTGCGCGCCCTTGCAGATCAACTACCTCGGCTATCCGGGGGCCATGGGAACCCTCGCGGCCGACTACATACTGGCGGACTCCGTCGTCATTCCGGACGCAGGATCGGTACATTACGACGAGAAGATCATTCGGCTTCCCTTCGCCTACCAGCCGAACGACAACCGCCGCCAGATCGCGACCGAAACGCCGACCCGGGCGGAGGCGGGGCTACCAGAGCGCGGCTTCGTCTTCTGCTGCTTCAATGCCAGCTACAAGATCACGCCCCCCGTCTTCGACGCCTGGGCCGATCTCCTCGCCAGCGTACCGGGTTCGGTCCTGTGGCTGCTCGGCGGCGATCCGGTCATCGAGGCCAACCTCCGCGCCGAGGCCGCCCGCCGGGGTCTCGATTCGGACCGGCTGGTCTTTGCCCCCAAGCGGGCCCTGCCGGAACACCTGGCCCGGCACCGGCTGGCGGACCTGTTCCTCGACACCTTGCCCTACAACGCCCACACCACGGCCAGCGACGCCCTCTGGGCCGGCCTGCCCCTGGTGACCTGCGCCGGTCGCAGCTTTGCGGCCCGGGTCGCCGCCTCGCTCCTGCGGGCTGTGGGCCTGCCGGAACTGGCGACCTCGTCTCTGGAAGCCTACCGCGACCTCGCCCTGGCCCTGGCCCGGGACCCCGACCGCCTGGGTGCCCTGAGGGCCAAGCTCGCCGCCAGCCTCGCCACTGCACCCCTCTTCGACACCGACGGGACCCGTCGGCAGGTGGAGGCCGCCTTCGGGATCGCCTGGCGTCGGCACCTGGCTGGCCTCGAGCCCCGCAGCTTCGACGTCCCGCCAGACGCCTGAGCCCTCAGTCCTCGCGGATGCGGCTGCTCCGCCGGGTGTCCGGCATCAGGATATAGGTCGCGAGGGACAACAGGATCACCGCGGTCACGTAGATGTAGAAGCCCGGCTCACGCCCGGCGCTCTTGAAGCTGAGGGCCACGAGCTCGGCGGTGCCCCCGAACAGGGCGTTGGCGATGGCGTAGGGCAGGGCGACCCCCAGGGCGCGGATCTCCGTCGGGAACATCTCGGCCTTCACGATGGCGCTGACCGAGGTGTAGCCGCTGACCACGGCGAGGCAGCCGACCACGATCAGGAAGGCGGCCCAGGGATCGCGGGTTTCGGCAAGGGTTGAGAGGGCAGGCCAGGTCATCAGCGTTCCGCCGATCCCGAAGGCCAGGAGCAGGGTCCGTCGGCCGAAACGGTCGGAAAGGGCACCGGACAGGGGCTGGAGCAGGACGAAGACGGCCAATGCCGCCGTGGTGATCAGGTTCGACTGGTCCTTCGAGAAGCCCGAGGTGTTGACCAGGAACTTCTGCATGTAGGTGCCAAAGGTGTAATAGGCGAGGGTCCCACCAGCGGTCAGGCCCATGACGATCAGGGTCTCGCGGGGGTATTCGCGCACCAGTCTGAGGGTTGCCGTGGGCGAGGCGTCCCGGGCCTTGAAGGACGGGGTTTCTTCCATCCCCCGCCGCATCAACAGGACCGTCGCCGCGATCAGGGCGCCGACGATGAAGGCCACGCGCCAGCCCCAGGCGCTCATCTGGTCCGGCGTCAGGACGGCGGTCAGGACCAGCAGGAGCAGGAGGGCCAGGAGCTGGCCGGTCATCAGGGTGGCGTAGAAGACCCCCGACCAGAAGCCCCGCCGGTCCCTCGCCGCCATCTCCGAGAGGTAGGTGGCGCTGGCCCCGTACTCGCCGCCCATACTGACGCCCTGGAGAATACGGGCGAAGACCAGGATGGCGGGGGCCGCCAGGCCGATCTGGTCATGCCCCGGGCACAGGCCGATGACCAGGGAGCCCAGGCACATGAGGGCCACCGAGGCGATCATGGCCGCCCGCCGCCCCGACCGGTCGCCGTAGAGCCCCATGATCCAGGCGCCGAAGGGCCGGGCCAGGAAGCCGACGGCATAGACCGCCGCTGATCCCAGCAGCTGGGCGGTCTGGTCCCCCTTCGGGAAGAAGGTCGGCGCGAAGTAGAGGGCGAAGGCGGCGTAGACGAACCAGTCGAAGGTCTCGACCATGTTGCCCGCCGAGGCCGCCAGGATCGAGCGCATCCGGGAAGGGCCCGCAGTCTGGTTGTGCGCCATGAAGAACCCCCCGATTTTTCGCCGATCTAGCCTGCTTTGCCGCCCCTGTCGCCGCCAGGGCTTTCAACCCCGCCGCCCGGCGTTTACGGAGAACCTGACATCGACGAGGAGGCCCCGCCATGATCCGCAACCCTGATGGCTCCTGGGACAAGTCCCGCCTGCCGAGCCGCCATGTGACCGAAGGCCCGTCTCGTGCGCCGCACCGGTCCTACTATTACGCCATGGGCCTGGGCTCGCGCGAGATCGCCCAGCCCTTCGTGGGCGTAGCCTCCTGCTGGAATGAGGCGGCACCCTGCAACACTGCCCTCATGCGCCAGGCGCATGCGGTGTCCGAGGGGGTGAAGAAGGCCGGCGCCACCCCGCGGGAATTCTGCACCATCACTGTCACCGACGGGATCGCCATGGGCCATGAGGGCATGCGCTCGTCCCTCGTCAGCCGCGACGTGATCGCCGACTCCGTCGAGCTGACCATGCGCGGCCACGGCTACGACGCCCTGGTGGGTATAGCCGGCTGCGACAAGTCGCTCCCCGGCATGATGATGGCCATGCTGCGCCTGAATGTGCCCTCGGTCTTCCTCTATGGCGGGTCCATCCTGCCCGGGTCCTGGCAAGGCCGGGACGTCACCGTGGTCGACGTCTTCGAGGCGGTCGGCCAGCATTCGGCTGGCAAGATGAGCCTGGACGACCTCTGCTCCCTCGAACAGCACGCCTGTCCGTCTGACGGGGCCTGCGGTGGCCAGTTCACCGCCAACACCATGGCCTGCGTGTCCGAGGCGATCGGCCTGGCCCTGCCGCTCTCCGCTGCCCTCCCTGCGCCCTACCTGAGCCGTGACGCCTATGCGGTGGCCTCGGGCGAGACCGTGGTCCGCCTGATCGAGACCCAGCTGCGGCCCCGTGACATCGTCACCCGCAAGTCCTTTGAGAACGCCGCTGCGGTGATCGCGGCGACGGGCGGATCGACCAACGGCGCCCTGCACCTCCCGGCCATGGCCCATGAGTGCGGCATATCCTTCACCCTGCGCGACTTCTCCGAGATCGCCCAGCGCACCCCGCACATCGCGGACCTGAAGCCCGGCGGACGTTTCGTGGCCAAGGACATGGGCGAGGCCGGCGGCATGCCCATGCTTCTGAAGACGCTCCTGGAAGGCGGCTACATCCACGGCGACTGCATGACCATCACCGGCAAGACCATCGCCGAGAACGTCAAGGATGTGGTCTGGCGCGACGACCAGGAGGTCATCCGCACGGTCTCCAACCCGCTTTCGCCTACCGGCGGCCTGGTCGGCCTCTGGGGCTCGCTTGCGCCTGAGGGCGCCATCGTCAAGGTGGCGGGCATGATCTCGCACCGCTCGCACCGGGGCCCGGCCCGGGTCTTCGACGGCGAGGAGGCCTGCTTTGAGGCCGTGGAGCGCGGCGACTACAAGGACGGCGAAGTCCTGGTCATCCGATACGAGGGCCCCCGCGGGGGTCCTGGGATGCGGGAAATGCTCTCGACCACGGCGGCGATTAGCGGACAGGGGCGCGGCGACAAGGTGGCCCTGGTCACCGATGGCCGCTTCTCCGGTGCGACCCGCGGCCTCTGTATCGGGCATGTCGGCCCCGAAGCCCAGCTCGGCGGTCCGATCGGCCTTGTTCAGGACGGTGACATCATCTCAATCGACTCCGACGCCGGAAAGATCGACCTCGAGGTGGAACCCGCCGAGCTTGAACGCCGTCGCAAGGCCTGGAAGCCCCGGGTCACAGGCTATGGCTCAGGCGCCCTTTGGAAGTACGCCCAGATCGTCGGTCCCGCCCACGAGGGCGCTGTCACCCATCCCGGCCAGGCCGGTGAAAGCCACGTCTACGCCGACCTCTAGATCCTGTTCCGATCCAGGGGACCCGGTTATCGGATCGAAATAGGCTCCAGGGGATCGGTCAGGGCAGGGCGGAAACCCCGGCGATGAAGGGATGGG
>NZ_JBAXIM010000083.1:0-11378 GCF_037138395.1 Phenylobacterium sp. | reverse complement strand
CCGGAGGTCCAGATCTTCTGGCCGTTGATCAGGAAGTGGTCGCCCTTGTCCTCGGCCCGGGTCTGCAGGGAGGCCAAGTCCGAACCCGCGCCGGGCTCCGAATAGCCCTGGCACCAGCGCAATTCGCCCCGGACGATGGGGGGGATGTGCGCCTGCTTCTGTTCCTCGGTCCCGTACTCCAGCAGGGTCGGGCCGAACATCATGACGCCCATCCCGCCAATGGGGTTCCAGCCGCCGATGCGGGCCATTTCCTCGCGCAGGATGCGGGCATCCGCCGCCGAAAGTCCGCCGCCGCCATAGGCCGCTGGCCAGGTCGGAACGCCCCAGCCCGTCTCGCCCATGCGCGCCTTCCAGAGGGCGTAGTCCCCTTCCACGGGCACGGGCGCCTCGGAAGCCGCGATGTCCTGGCGGTTCTTCAGGGACGGTGGGAAGTTGGCCTCGAGCCAGGCTCTGGCCTCGGCCCGGAAGGCGGTGTTGTCCTGAGCTCCGAAGTCCGCCATGCCGATCTCCTCCCGCAAGTGGCGGCTACCCCGCCATCTCTCCAGTGACAGAAGACGACTGGCTGGGGGGCCTGTCAACGCGCGGGAGGCAGGACCGCCTCAACAGCCTCCAGCCAGTGGCGGAGAGGGGCGGTCGCACCAGCCGAAAGGTGCATCCAGCAGCCGATATTGGCGGTGTAGACGGCCTGAGGGGCCCCGGCGTTCAGAGCCTCCATCCGGGCGTCGCGCAGCCTGCCGGCCATATCGGGGTTCAGCAGCGACCAAGCGCCGGCGGAGCCGCAGCACAGGTGGCCGTCCGCCACCGGTTGGGGATCATAGCCAAGCCGGCGAAGCAGGGTGGGGATGCGCCCCGCCAGCTTCAGCCCGTGCTGCAGGGAGCAGGGCTCGTGGACCGCGATCCGGGGGTAGGCTGGCGGCACTGTCGCCTCCAGGGGCAGGGCCTCAAGCACCTCCACCGGGTCGCGCACGAGATCCACCAGGCGCCGGGCCCGGTCCCGGTAGGCCGGATCGTCCCTCAGCAGGTCGGGGTAGTCGTGGAGGTAGGCGCCGCAGCCTGACGAGGTCACGAGCACCGCCTCGGCACCGTCCTCCAGGAGGGGGGTCCAGGCGTCCAGGTTCCGGCGCGCGAGGGCCCGGGCCTGATCGCGGGCGTCCAGGTGGCCCGGCACGGCGCCGCAGCAGCCCGCCTGAGGCGCCTCCACCAGGCTGATCCCGAACCGGTCGAGGATACGCGCTGCGGCGGCGTTGAAGTGGGGGGCGGCCCCCGACTGGACGCAGCCTGTCAGCAAGACCATTCGCCGCGCGTGTCGGGCGTGAGGCCGGTGGGTCGACCCCGGGGCGGGCGGGACCTTGTCCTGCAGACTGCCGGGCAGGAGTGGGCGCAGGGTGCGGCCCAGGCCGGACAGGGCCCCGAAGGCGGGCGACAGGGCCAGGGCCCGGATCGCGGCCCTCTGCAGGCGTCCCGCCGCAGGCCGGGGCGCGGCCTCCAGGACGGCGGCCTGGCCGACTTCGAAGAGGCGGTGGTACTGGACGCCCGACGGGCAGGTGGTCTCGCAGGCCCGGCAGCCCAGGCAGGCGTCGAGGGCCTCACGGGTCAGGTCGGTTACGGGTTCGCCCTCCAGGGCCTGCTTCATCAGGTAGATGCGGCCCCGGGGCCCCATCAGCTCCTCGCCGGTGAGCAGGTAGGTCGGACAGGTGGCATTGCACATGCCGCAGTGGACGCAGGCCCTCAGGGCGGTCTCGGCAATCTCGCGGGCCCCTCCGGCGAGGGTTTCGGGCAGGCGGGTGCGCATTCAGACCTCCGCGTACATCCGGCCAGGGTTGAAGAGGCCGTCAGGATCCAGGGCCGCCTTGATACGGCGGTGCAGGGCGAGGAGGGCGGGCGGCAGGGGCTGGAAGGCCGACCCCGCCGTTCCGCGCACCCGCTCGATGTGTCCGCCAAGCGCCGCGGCCTGGTCCCAGGCCTGGGCTGGAGGCGTTTCCGCGGCCAGCCAGCGGACGCCGCCGCCCTGGTCCCAGGGCAGATCGGCGAACTCCCCGGCCGGACCTGTCCGGGGAAGGGCGATCCGCCACAGGCCCTCTCCCCGGGTGAGAACCGGATGGGTCAGGTCCCGGACGGCTTCCCAGTCAGCGGGATCTGCCGCCTCGCCGCCGATCCGGGTGGTCGCGGCCTGAACGCCCGCGCGCCCGCCAGACAGGCGAAGGTGCAGCCTTCGGCCGTCGTGAAAGGCGCCCGACAGGGGCAGGGGACGGCGCATCAGGTCGGCGACCTGCTGGAGGGCCGCCCCCGAGGCCAGGTCCAGGACCCTGGCGGCCTCCACCGCGGGACGAGGCACGACCCTCAGGGAGACGTCGAGGAGGACGCCGAGGGTCCCATGGGCGCCGGCCATCAGGCGGAAGGCGTCGAACCCCGCCACGTTCTTGAAGACCGTACCGCCAAACCGCAGGACCTCGCCCTGGCCATTCAGGATGCGGGCGCCCAGGACATAGTCGCGCACAGCACCGGTGAAGGGCCGCCGGGGCCCCGACAGTCCTGTGGCCACGGCGCCGCCCAGGGTTCCGCCAGATCCCAGGCGCGGCGGCTCGAAAGCCAGCATCTGGCCGTTCTCCGCAAGCACGGCCTCGATTTCAGAGAGGGGCGTCCCCGCCCGGGCAGTCAGGACCAGTTCGGCCGGG
This sequence comes from Phenylobacterium sp., assembly GCF_037138395.1. Taxonomy (GTDB): domain Bacteria; phylum Pseudomonadota; class Alphaproteobacteria; order Caulobacterales; family Caulobacteraceae; genus Phenylobacterium. The sequence continues at coordinate 8,703 of NZ_JBAXIM010000083.1, read as the reverse complement.
TCGTAGGCGACCACGCCCCGGTGCCCGCCCATCTCCAGCGGCGTTCCGGACACGGGCCGGCCCATCCCGGCGTGGGTCCCGCCCCCGCGGATTTCCAGCGGAGTCCGGTCCGCCGCCGCGCCCCGCACCGCCTCGGCCAGGGCCGACGTCAGGTCGGCGTCAGAACCGTTCGAGGTGGGCAAAGGGCAGGGCTCCTTTGTGGACATGCATGCCGCCGTACTCGGCGCAGCGGGCGAGGGTCGGGATGGCCTTTCCGGGATTGAGCAGGCCCCTTGGGTCAAAGGCGGCCTTGAGGGCGTGGAAGGCATTCACCTCGGCCGGGGTGAACTGGACGCACATCTGGTTGATCTTCTCCCGGCCGACCCCGTGCTCGCCGGTGATCGAGCCGCCCACCGAGACGCAGAGCTCAAGGATGGCGCCGCCCAGGGCCTCGGCCTTCTCCAGGTCGCCCTCCAGGTTGGCGTCGTAGAGGATCAGGGGGTGAAGGTTGCCATCGCCAGCGTGGAAGACATTGGCGACTCCCAGGCCGTGCACCTCCGCCAGCCGACCCATCTCGGCCAGGACGAAGGGCAGGGACTTCCGCGGGATGGTCCCGTCGATGCAGTAATAGTCCGGTGCCAGACGTCCCATGGCCGGGAAGGCGCCCTTGCGGCCTGCCCAGAAGCGTCGGCGCTCGGCCTCGTCGCGGGCGACGCGCACCTCGGTGGCGCCCGACTCCCGAAGGAGGCCGGAGACCCGCTCGATCTCCTCGATGACGTCCTCGTCCTGGCCATCGATCTCACAGAGCAGGATGGCCGCGGCATCCAGGGGATAGCCCGCACCGGCGAAGTCCTCAGCCGCCCGAAGGGCCGGGCCGTCCATCATTTCAAGCCCTGCCGGCACCACGCCCGCCGCCATGATGGACGCCACGGCCCCGGCCGCCCGGCCGACATCGTCGAAGGCGGCGAGGATCAGGCGGGTCGTCTCGGGCAGGGGCTGGAGACGCAGGAGCACCTCTGTGACCACGCCCAGGAGCCCTTCGGAACCCGTGAACAGGGCCATCAGGTCGTAGCCGGCGGCGTCGCTTGCCGGCCCGCCCAGGGTCAGAATCTCGCCGTCCAGGGTGACCACCTGGGCGGACAGGATATTGTGCACTGTCAGGCCGTATTTCAGGCAGTGCACGCCCCCCGCGTTCTCCGCGACATTGCCGCCGATGGAGCAGGCAAGCTGGGAGGACGGGTCCGGGGCGTAGAACAGGCCATGGGGCACCGCAGCCTCGGAGACCGCCAGGTTGCGGACACCGGGCTGGACCCGGGCGGTCATGGCGACCGGGTCGATCCCGAGGATGCGGGAAAACTTGGACATGACGAGAAGGACTCCCCCCGGGAAGGGAAGGGCGCCGCCAGAGAGGCCGGTGCCTGCGCCGCGGGCCACCACCGGGACGCCGAGATCCCGGCAGGCCTTCAGGACCTCGGCCACCTGTTCCACCGTCTCCGGCAGGGCGACGGCGGCGGGAAGGGCGCGGTAGGCGGGCAGGCCGTCGCTCTCATAGGGGCGGATCGCCTCCAGGCGGGTCAGGAAGCCGCCGGCCGGGAGAAGGGGCGCCAGCCGCGCACGCAGGATGGCGGGATCCACGGCGGGAAAATCAGCATCGAGTCGCGGATCAAACGTGTCGAGCATCTCGGCTTTCCCGGTCGGTGGGTTTACATAGCGCCTGAACCGGGCCGCGCCACAAGGAATGCGCGCCCCCGTCAGGGAGAGCGAAATGGATCTGGGACTCAAGGGCAAGAATGCCATCGTGACGGGGGCCACCCGCGGCATCGGCCGGGCGATCGCTGACCTCCTCGCGGACGAGGGTGCGAACGTGGCCATCTGCGCGCGCAAGGCCGACGAAGTCGCCGCGACGGTCACGGCTCTCCAGGCCCGTGGGGTCAAGGCCTTCGGACAGGTCGTGGACATTGTCGACGGCGCGGCCCTGCAGGCCTTCGTCAAGGCGTCGGCAGACGCACTGGGCGGGCTAGACATCCTGGTCTCGAACGCCAGCGCCCTTGTCCAGGGCGCCCGTCCCGAGGACTGGAAGGCGATGTTCGAGATCGACATCCTGGGCGCCGTGAATGCCCTCGACGCCGCCCGCCCCTTCCTGGAGGCTTCAGCCCAGAAGACCGGCGACTCCGCGGTGGTGCTCATCTCGTCGATCTCCGCCGCCGAGGCGACTGCGCCCTCGGCCTACGGCGCCATGAAGGCGGCCCAGATCCACTTCGCCAAGGGGGTGGCCCGGGAAGGTGCGCCCCGGGGCCTGCGCTGCAATGTCGTCTCGCCAGGGACGGTCTACTTCGAGGGGGGTGTCTGGGGAAACGTCAAGGCGGGCATGCCGGCCTTTTTCGAGCAGATGCTCAAGCGCAATCCCACGGGCCGGATGGCCACGCCTGAGGAAATCGCCGCCGCGACGGTCTTCCTCTGCAGCCCGCGCTCGGCCTTCACCACGGGGGTCAATCTCGTGGTCGACGGGGCCATCTCCCAGCGGGCCAACTTCTGAGTCCTCAGGCCGGCCGGGAGGGCGCGGGGCATGTATGACTATCTCGAGTTCGGCGTCGGTCGGGAGCGTGAGGCCGTCGCCCTGATGGCCGCGCGACTGAAGGCGTCGGCGGTCCCGCCCGTGGCCGTCTTCTCGCCCCTGCTGGGCTATGCCTCCAACACCGTCCTCACCCTGTTTCCGGCCCTGGAGGCGGAGGCAGCCCTGGCCGTCGCCCGGACCGAGGGCGCGGTTTCAGTCCAGAGGACGCGCCTGTCCGCCACGGCCCGGCCCGTCGCCGGAGCGGCACCCGTGCAGGGCGGCGTCTATGTCCACAACTGGTTTCACATCGACGCCGACGCCGTCGAGGCCTTCGTCGCCCTTTCGGTGGAGGCCTGGCCCGATTTCGAGACGCGCTTCGAGGCCCGGATCTTTGGTCTTTTCCTGGCCGAGGCCTCCGAAACCGATCTCGGCCAGGGCGCGCGCCGGCTGCTGCTCATGACCCGGTACCGGGACCTCGGCGAGTGGCAGGCCAGCCGGGATCCGACCACCGAGGCCATGAAGACCTTCGCCCGGCGACGGGAGTTGACCCGGGTCTCCCTTGCGCGGTCCTGCCTGCTTATTCCCTGATCCCCTGATCCCCTGACGTCCGAGCCGAGGAGCCCACCATGATTGAACGCCAGATCGACATTGCCACCCGGGACGGGGCGACCACGACCTTCGTGGTCCATCCCGACCGGGGCGGACCGCATCCGGTCATCATCTTCTTCATGGATGCGCCGGCGATCCGGGAGGAACTCCGTGACATGGCCCGGCGGCTGGCCAGCGGCGGCTATTATGTCCTGCTGCCCAACCTCTACTACCGGGCCGGGGTCATGGAGATCGGCCCGATCTCGGCGGATCCGGAACACCCCGGCCGCAAGCAGATGTTCCAGCTGATGAACAGCCTGGACATCGACCTCGTCATGTCCGACGCCGAGGGGCTCCTGGCCTTTGCCGGGGCGGACCCGGCCGCGGACGCCAGCCGGGTCGGTGCGGTGGGCTACTGCATGAGCGGCCGCTACGCGATCAGCCTCGCCGTCCGGCACCCCGAGCGGGTCTTCGCCGCGGCCTCGGTCTACGGCACCCAACTGGTCACCGAGGCCGGGGATAGCCCCCATCTCACGTCCCGCCTGGCCCGGGCGGAGCTCTACTACGCCTGTGCCGAGGAGGATGTCTGGGCGCCTCCCGAGACTGTCGCGGCCCTTGCTCAGGCGCTGAAGGCCGACCGGGTCGACGCTGAGGTGGAGACCTATCCCGGCACCCATCACGGCTTCGCCTTCCCCCAGCGCCCCGTCTACGACAAGGCCGCCGCGGAACGTCACTGGGAGCGGCTGAACAGCCTCTTCCGGCGCAAGCTGGGCTGACCCTTGACGTTGAGCTGAACCGCCGTTGACCCCCTCAGTCAGCTTCGCTGACAGCTCCCCCTTGGGGGAGCAATGAGAGCATCAATTCCTCCTCCAAGGGGGAGGTGGCGCGCGCAGCGCGTCGGAGGGGGTCAACGGCATCTCAGCTGACTCCCTCACCGGCCTCCGGCCGGAGCTCCCCCTTGGGGGAGCAATTAGGCGGTAATTCCTCCCCTTTGGGGGAGGTGGACCGGGGCGAAAGCCCCGGGACGGAGGGGGAACTCCGCCGCAGCCCGATCCTAGAGCTTGCGGGGGATCATCACCTGCATGGACTCATAGCCCTTCACGAAGCTCGACCAGACCCGATGGGGCTCGGAGACCACGACGATCTCCGGGAACCGCTTCAGGATCTCTTCCCAGATCACCCGCAACTGGAGCTCAGCCAGGCGGTTGCCCACGCAGCGGTGGATGCCGAAGCCGAAGGATAGGTGCTGGCGGGGCCGGGGCCGATCGATGATGTAGGCGTCCGCGTTCTCGATGACCTCGTCGTCCCGGTTGCCGGAGACGTACCACATGACGACCTTGTCGCCCTTGCGGATGGTCTTGCCGCCCAGTTCGAAGTCCGCGAGCGCCCGCCGGCGCATGTGGGCCAGGGGGGTCTGCCAGCGGATGGTCTCCGAGACCATGGACGGGATCAGGTCCGGATTGGCGCGCAGCTTGGCGTACTGGTCCGGGTTCTTGTTCAGGGCGTAGACCGACCCGGTGATGGTGTTGCGAGTGGTGTCGTTGCCGCCAACGGTCAGGAGGACCACGTTTCCGAAGTACTCCCGGGGGCTCATGTCCCGGGTGGCCTCTCCATGGGCCAGCATGGAGATCAGGTCGCCGGTCGGGTCGGCGTTGACCCTCTGGTTCCAGAGCCCCGTGAAGTAGGCGTGGTACTCCATGAAGATCTGCATCTTCTGCTCGGGCGTATCAATGAGCCCGCGGCCCGGGGCGGCGGTGACCACGTCCGACCAGTAGGTCAGCTTGCGCCGGTCTGCCTGGTCCACCCCGAACAAGGTGGCAAGGGTCATGGCGGTCAGTTCCATCGAAACCTTGTCCACCCAGTCGAAGGGCTCGCCGATCGGAAGGCTGTCGAGGATCGCCCCCGCCCGTTCGCGGATCTCAGGCTCGAGCAGGGCGAGGTTGGTGGGCGAGACCGCCGGGGTCACGGTCTTGCGCTGGATGTCGTGCTTCGGCGGATCCATGGCGATGAACATGGGCAGGGGGCCTTCGCCGCCGATCTGATCGAAGATCGTGATCCCGCCCTCGGAGGAGAACACCTCGTGGTTGGTGTCTACCGTCATGATGTCGTTGTACTTCGTCACCGACCAGTAGGGCCCATGATCGCTGTCCGGCGTGAAATGCACCGGATCTTCCTTCCGGAGGCGTTCGAAGTAGGCCCACATGACGTCGTTCTGGAAGAGATCGGGCTGGGCCGGGCTGAAGGTCTCCAGGTCCATCGCCTGAGCCAGCGCGCGGTGCTCGGCCGCAAGATCAAGGTTACCGTCGCTCATCGTCTGTCTCTCCCAAATCAGACCGCCCTAGGATCGGTCTATCGGACCTTGGACGCAAATTCATGACGCTGGCGTCAACTTAGTATGTTGGCGGTGGATTTCCAACGGGGGTTTCTCCGCTTCCGTGCTGGTCCGAAGCCAGCTCCCGCACTAGAACGGAACCCTACCAGAGGGAGACCGCCATGGCCCTTGATGCCGAAACCCGCGACCAGCTCGTCGAGACCGTCCGCCGCTTTGTCACCGGACGCCTCCGGCCCCTTGAGGCCCAGGTGTCCGAGAATGACGCCATCCCGGATGACGTGATCGAGGAAATGAAGGCCCTGGGTCTGTTCGGTCTTTCCATCCCGGCTGAATATGGCGGCCTGGACCTGGGTATGGAGGAGGAGGTCCTCGTCGCCCTGGAGCTTGGCCGGACCAGCCCGGCCTTCCGCTCGGCGTTCGGGACCAATGTCGGGATCGGCGCCCAGGGCCTGGTCATGTTCGGTAACGCCGCCCAGAAGGCGAAATACCTGCCGGGCATCGCCTCGGGCGAGATCATCACCTCCTTCGCCCTGACCGAGCCCGAGGCCGGGTCGGACTCCGCTGCGGTCCAGACCCGGGCCCTTCGCGAGGGCGACCACTATGTCCTGAACGGCGCCAAGCGCTACATCACCAACGCCAACAAAGCCGACCTCTTCACGGTCATGGCCCGGACCGATCCCTCCAAGCCTGGCGGCGGCGGGGTGTCGGCCTTCCTGGTGGAGCGAAACCTTCCCGGCCTGTCGGTGGGCAAGCCCGAGAAGAAGATGGGCCAGCAGGGCGCCCACATCTGTGATGTCGTCTTCGACAATGTCCGGGTGCCCGTCGAGAACCGCCTGGGTGGCGAGGGCGAGGGCTTCAAGGTGGCCATGCAGGTCCTGGACCGCGGCCGTCTCCATATCAGCGCCGTCTGTGTCGGCGTCGCCGAGCGCCTGATCGCCGACTGCGTCGCCTATGCCTCGGAGCGCAAGCAGTTCGGCCAGGCCATCTCCCAGTTCCAGCTGGTCCAGGGGATGATCGCCGACTCTAAGACCGAGTCCCTTGCCGCCAAGGCCCTGACCCTGGAGACCGCCCGCAAGCGCGACGCCGGCGAGAGCGTCACCATGGAGGCGGCGGCGTCCAAGTACTTCGCGTCTGAAATGGTCGGGCGGGTGGCGGACCGGGCGGTGCAGATCTTCGGCGGCGCCGGCTATATCGCTGACTATGGGATCGAGCGGTTCTACCGGGATGTGCGTATCTTCCGGATCTATGAGGGCACCAGCCAGATCCAGCAGGTGATCATCGCCCGCGAGACCCTCAAGCGGGGCGGCTGAGCATGGCCGTGGACATGGAGGCCGTGATCCTCGATTTCGTCTCGGCCCTGCCGCCGGGCAAGTCAGCCTCTTCCGAAGAGGTGGCGCGGGCCGCCGACCCCGAGAACTGGCGGCGACTGACCGGGCACGTCCGGGGGGCCGCGAAGGGTCTGGCCCGACAGGGGAAGATCGTCATCCTGCGCCATGGAAAGCCGGCCGATGCCGAGACCTTCAAGGGCGTCTACAGGCTTCGCCTGCCCTGATCAGGATCTAGACCCGGGCCGGTTGCCTGTGCCTCGGTTCCTTGACCAGGAGGACCAGGGCCACAAGGCTGATTATCAGGAAGCCGATCGAGATCCCGAAGACCGCAGGATATCCGAATGCGTCCGCCACCAGTCCCCCGAGGATGGGGCTGATGGAGGAGGTGATGCCTTCCGCCGATGAGGAAATGGCGATGCGCATCGGCATCTCCTCGCGGTTACCGAACTCCAGGATCATGGTCTGTGCGGCCATCATGTACCCGGATTGCGCGGCGCCAAGCCCGAAGAAGGCCAGGAAGATGGACGCCGGACTGTGCAAGCCCAGCAGGATCGCCGTGGCTCCGATCCAGATGACCAGAGAGATCAGCAGCACGAGTCGGAAGCCGGTCCGGTCCCCGAGATAGCCCCAGAGCAGGTTCGAGACGGTGTCTGCGCCCAGGTAGGCCAGGGCCAGCAGGCCGAGGACGGCTCCGGACAGGCCCGTCGAGGAGGTCGCGTAGATGGCGTAGAAGGGCACCGCCATTCGGCTGGCCGTCGTCAGCATCTGCACCAGCAGGAAGGGGGCGTATCCCGGATCGGAGCGGATCAGGGCCGGGAAATCCCTCACGCGGTCCCGGAAGCGCGCCTTTGGCGGCAGGTTGGGGGGCTCGGGCTCCCTCAGCAGGACCTGGAGGGCCCACAGGCCCAATGACGTCAATAGGGCCGCGAGCGCGAAGGTCACGGAGTAGCCGTGACCGAAGAGGTTTGGCTGGATGATGTACTTGCCGGCCACCCAGGCGAGGACGGCGGCGATCAAGCCCCCCGTGGCGTTGCGCCAGGCCTGGAGCCTCCCGCGCCGGCTGAGCGGAATGACCTTGGCCATTAGCATGCCGAACACGACCCGCTGGGCGCCCATGAACACCCCGAACAGGAAGAGCAGGGCGAGCATGGCGTAGACCAGGGACTGTCCCTGAAGGAACCAGCCGGCCAGGGCCATGCCGATGATCTGGACGCGGCCGAGACCGCCCATCCAGAGGGCGGCGGGCATGACCTTGGTGCGGTGCTCGATGGCAGTGGCGCCGAAGATCGGCGAAATAATGCCTCCGACCTGCTGCAGGGCCTGGGCGAGCCCCACTATGGTGTTCGAGCCAGAAATCATGTGGATGTAGACCGGCATGAAGGTCGGCGCGTTGATCAGCCGGAAGCCCGTCATGCCCAGCATGCCGTGCAGGTAGTTGCCGATGTAGTTGCGCCTCAGGTTGTCCCAGACAAAGGCCTCGTATTCGGCCTCCCGGGCTTCGGCTTCAGGGCCGGCTTGTGAGATGGCGGCGCTGGCCAATCCGGGGTCGCCCGACGGGGCAACAGGCAGGGCCTGCGGGGGCGTTTCGTCCCTGTTCAATCTGAATATGCCCGCACCGGAAAGCCCGGCGGCGGACCCCCCTGCAATATGAAATCAAACCTAATGGCTTCAGGGTCTACCAGAGTCCCGGTCCGCGACAAGCCTGCGCGGCCGTCCCCGGGTCAGAAATCCGGCCCTGGCGAAGTCGATCGTCAGGGTCTTGCCGCCGGGGAGGGCGTAGCCGCGGGCTGGGTACCCGGCGACGCCGACCTCGATCCTGTTCCGAGGATTGGGAACCGATCATCGGGTCGAAACACGATCTCGACTTCTGAATTGGGGCTTCTTTCGACGCCTCTAGGCGGTTGGCTTCCGAAGGGAACAGG
>NZ_JBAXIM010000082.1:0-11398 GCF_037138395.1 Phenylobacterium sp. | reverse complement strand
GCGATGGCCGGGCCGCCCAAGCTGTCAGGCGGGGGTGGGCGAAAGATCGTCATCCTGGGCGCCGGGGTTGCCGGCCTGACCGCGGCCTACGAGCTGAGCCGGGCCGGTTACGACGTGACGGTGCTGGAGGCCCGGAGCTTCGCCGGCGGCCGCTGCCAGACGGCCCGCAAGGGTTTCACCCTGACGGAACTGGGCGGTGAGACCCAGACTTGTGACTTCGACGACGGCCTGTACATCAATCACGGGCCGTGGCGGATCCCCTACCACCATCATTCGACCCTGCATTACACGAAGGAATTCAATATCCCACTCGAGGTGTTCGTGAACGACAACGACGCCTCCTACGTCATGTATGGAAAGGGAAAGGGCCCGCTGGCGGGCAAGCCCCTGCGCAAGGGACAGGTCGCCGCCGACATTCGTGGCGGCGCGGCGGAAATCCTGGCCAAGTCGGTGAAGCAGGGTGCCCTGGACCAGTCCATGTCGGCCGAGGACCGCGAGCGGTTCCTGGCCTACCTGGTGAACGAGGGCTACCTGGACTCCGACCTCGCCTACCGTGGGACGGACGGACGCGGCTATGACGTCCTGCCGGGTGCCGGGGTCTCGCCGGGGCCAGGCAAGGCCTCAACCCCCTACGCCTTCCAGGACGTACTGAACTCGGGTGCCTGGAAGACGGTCCGGTCGGTGGCCGGTTTCGAGCAGCAGAGGACCATGTTCCAGCCGGTGGGCGGCATGGACCGGATCGCCAAGGGATTCGAGGCCAAGGTCGGCAACCTGATCCGCTACTCGACCGTGGTGAAGACCCTGCGGCAGTCGGACAAGGGGGTGGAGATCACCTACGCCGGTCCGGACGGCCAGACGGGCAAGCTGAAGGCCGACTACTGCCTGTGCACAATTCCCCTGTCGGTCCTCAGGCAGATGGACATCCAGGCCTCCAAGCCCTTCAAGGCGGCGATCGGGGCGGTGTCCTACGCCCTGGTCGGCAAGATCGGCCTGCAGATGAAGCGGCGGTTCTGGGAAGAGGACCACGGCATCTACGGGGGCCACGTCTATTTTGACGACCCTGAGATCCTGACCATGACCCTGCCCTCGACAGGCTGGCAGGGCCGCAAGGGCGTGATCCAGGGCTACTACCAGTTCGGCGCCCAGGCGGCGAAGGTCAGCGCCCTGTCCCTGGCCGAGCGCCAGGCCCTGGCGAGCCGGGCGGGCAACCGGGTCTTCCCCGGCTATTCCGACAACATTGAAACATCGTTCTCGGCGGCCTGGCACCGGATCGAACACAACCTGGGCGGCTGGGCCCAGTGGAGCGACGAGGCGCGGGCCAGCGCCTATCCCGTCCTGTGCGAGCCGGACGGCCGTCTCTACCTGGCCGGGGAGCACCTGAGCTACCTGACCGGCTGGCAGGCCGGAGGGATCGAGAGCGCCTGGCAGCAGATCACCAAGCTGCACGCGCGCATTCAGGCGGAAGGAGGAAAGGCATGATCCGCACCACATGGATCGCCAGCGGCGCCCTGCTGCTGGTCCTGACGGCGGGAGGGGCACAGGCCGCGGACGGGCGTACGCTCTACGTGGAGAACTGCGCCGCCTGCCACCGGCCAAACGGCGTCGGCGTGCCGGGAGCCTTCCCGACCCTGGTGGGCAGCAAGGTGGTGACGGGAGACCCCAAGGCCACGGCCCGGATCGTACTGGAGGGCCGGGGCGGCATGCCGGCCTTCCAGGGCGAGATGGACGACGACGAGGTCGCCGCCGCCCTGACCTATGTCCGGGGCAGCTGGGGCAACAAGGCCAAGCCGGTGCAGACCGCCGACGTGGGTGCCGTGCGCGGCAAGGCCCGCCGGGAAGACGCCCGGGCCAGCCTGCAGGCCCACTGACGGGGCAAAATCCTTCGCAGTATTTTTTGGCCGTGCGCGGAGCCGGGGCTAGGATGCAGGCCTGATCCGGAGCCGCGCCTGCGGCTTCGGGATCCTCCTTCCCGGACCCCACAACTTCATGACCCCATCGACGGCGAAAGACGCCGGCGCGCCGGTGATCTATTCCCGCGCGCTTGGCCTGGACATCTGTGACCGCACGGCAGCGGGCGCCTCGCCCCGGAGCCTGAGGGGCGCGCCCTTCCATGTGCGGCAGAGCGAGCTGAGGGGCTGGCTGGACGGTAACCCCGAATTCGCCGCCCTGTTCGGCCTGGCCTGCGCGGCGGGGGTGGCGCCCCAGCGCTACGGACTGACCCGGGCTGCAGAGTTCTGCCGCCGGGTGGCTGACGGGGCCATGGTGAGCGAGGCCTGCGACCAGGAGGGCATGCCCTCCCTGGCGACCCTGCAGTGGTGGACCCACCGCCGGCCTGAGTTCGCCGCCATGCTGGCCGCGGCCCTGGACGCCCAGTCCCGGCGGCTGGCCGACCAGGTGACGGCCATCGCTGACGCGGCCAGCCCCGAGACCCTGCAGATCTCGCGCATGCGTATCGCCGCCCGGCAGTGGCTGGCCGCACGCCTGGCCCGCCAGACCCCGGAGGTTCCGGGGCGGCCTCCTGCGGTGGCGGAGACCGAGGGCTGGCCCGCCGGACTGGTGGTGGAGGCAGCGGAATTCTGATGAAGATTCCCACGACCTGGACCCCCCGGCCCTATCAGCTGGACCTTTGGCGCTATCTGCAGGCGGGAGGCCTGAGGGCCGACGTGGCCGCCCATCGCCGCTGGGGCAAGGACGAGGTGGCCCTGCACTGGACCGCGAGCCGGATGGTCACCCGCCCAGGCGTCTACTGGCACATGCTGCCCGAGACCGCTCACGCCCGGAAGGCGATCTGGGAGGCGGTGAACCCGCACACTGGCCGCAGGCGGATCGACGAGGCCTTCCCGAGGGCCCTGCGCGCCTCGACCCGGGGCGGCGACATGCGGATCGAGCTGAAGAACGGGTCGGTCTGGCAGGTGGCGGGCTCGGACAACTATGACCGGCTGGTGGGGGCCTCGCCCCTGGGGGTGGTGTTCTCGGAGTGGGCCCTGGCCAAGCCCGAGGCCTGGACCTACCTGCGGCCGATCCTGGCGGAGAACGGCGGCTGGGCCCTGTTCCTGTGGACGCCGAGGGGCCGCAACCACGCGGTTCGGGCCTTCGAGAGCCGTAGCCGGGACCCGGCCTGGTTCACCCTGAAGTCGCCGGCCACCCACACCGACGTCTTCACCGCCGAGCAGCTGGCCCGGGAGGAGGCGGACCTGGTGGCCGAGACCGGATCGGCGGAGGAGGGCCGGGCCCGCTTTGCCACGGAATACCTGGTGGCCTTCGATGCCCCGGCGCCGGGCGCCTATTACGGCTCGGTCCTGGGGGAGGCGGACAAGGCCGGGCGGATCACGGCGGTGCCGCACGATCCTTCCCTGAGGGTGGACACGGCCTGGGACCTGGGGATCGCCGACGCCACGGCCATCTGGTTCCTGCAGGAGGCCGGCCGCGAGGTGCGGGTGATCGACTATTTCGAGACCTCCGGGGAGGGGCTGCAGGCCATCGTCCGCCAGGCCCTGGCCGACCGGCCCTTCCTTTATGGCCGCCACTACCTGCCCCACGACGTGAAGGTGCGGGAACTGGGCGCATCGGGGCGCTCGCGGCTGGAGACCCTGGCGGGCCTGGGGGTGAGCCCGGTGGAGGTCTGCCCCGCCGCCGACCCCGAGGACCGGGTCCACGCCATGCGCCAGATGATCCCCATGACGGTCTTCGACGCCGGACGGTGCGCTTCCGGCCTGGACCGGCTGAGGGCCTACCGAAAGCGCTGGAGCCCGGCCCTTAAGACCTTTTCCGGGCCCCTGCACGACGGCGCGAGCCACGCGGCCGACGCCCTGGGGCTCTACGCCCTGAACCGGCGGGGCGGGAGCGCTGTACGGCGACCCGCCCAGCGCCGCGAACATCAACTGGACTGGATGGCTTGAGGACATGGACATGACGGACGAGACTCAGGACGAGACGCGCACAGCGGACGAGACGGTGTTGGCCCGGGCGCGGGCGGACTTTGCCCGGGCGCGGGAGGCGATGCGGCAGGACCGGGACGCCGCCGCTGAGGACCTGCGCTTTGCCCGGCTGGGCGAGCAGTGGCCCGAGGCCATCCGCCGGGCGCGGGAGCTGGAGGGCCGGCCCTGCCTGACCCTGAACCGGCTGCCGGCCTTTATCCGCCAGGTGGTGAACGAGGCGCGACAGAACCGGCCGGCTATCACCTGCCATCCGGTGGATGACGCGGCGGACCCGCAGACGGCCGAGGTGCTGAACGGCCTGATCCGCAATATCGAGCAGTCCTCGGACGCCGATGTGGCCTACGACACGGCCTTGGACTTTGCCGTGACCTGCGGCTTCGGCGTCTTTCGCATCAATGCCCGGGCCTCGGAGACCGGCGGCGAGGACCTGGACCTGGCCATCGAGCGGGTGGCCGACCCCTTCAGCGTCTGGGGCGACCCGGACTCCCTGGCGGCGGACTCCTCGGACTGGGACGTCGCCTTCGTGACCCGGGAGATGGGCCTGGCAGCCTTCCGGGCCCGCTGGCCGGACGCTGAGCCGGTGGACTGGTCGATGGAGGACGAGGCTCAGGTCGAGGCGTCGTTCCTTGGCGGAGACGGCGGGCGGCGGGTGCGGATCGTCGAGGCCTGGCGGCGCGAGGCGGTGGAGCGGACGCTGATTACCCTCTCAGATGGCCAGGAAATGGAGGCTGGGGCGTTCGAGGCCCGCCGGCCCTACCTGGAGGCCTCGGGCCTGGCGCCGGTCGGTCCGCCCCGCAAGGTCCCTGGCTTGAGGGTGGTGCAGAGGATCCTCTCGGGAGCGGCGGTTCTGGAGACGGTGGACTGGCCGGGGCGCTACATCCCCCTGGTCCCGGTCTATGGCGAGGAGATCCGGGTCGATGGCCGGCGGCGCCTTCGCGGCCTGGTGCGCGACGCCCGGGACGCCCAGCGCATGTTCAACTACTGGCGCACGACCTCGACGGAGCTGGTGGCTCTGGCCCCCAAGGCCCCCTTCATCGGGCGCAAGGGCGCCTTCGACACTGACCAGGCCAAGTGGACGACGGCCAACAGCCAGACCCACGCCTTCATCGAGTACGACGGCCCCGAGCCGCCCCACCGCCAGCCGTTTGCGGGGGTTCCGGCGGGAGCCCTGCAGGAGGCGCTGAACGCCGCCGACGACCTGAAATCGATCATGGGCCTGCATGACGCCAGCCTGGGGGCGCGGTCGAACGAGACGTCCGGCAAGGCGATCCTGGCCCGGCAGAGGGAGGGGGATGTCTCGACCTTCCACTATATCGACAACCTGTCCCGGGCGATCCGCCACGCCGGGCGCATCCTCATCGACCTGATCCCCAAGGTGTATTCGACCCAGAGGATGGTTCGGATCCTGGGGCCGGATGGGGTCCCGGCCCTCGCGCCTGTGAATGGGGCCGAGGGCGGTGGGGGCCGGGTCTTTGACCTGGGCACAGGGCGCTATGACCTGACGGTTCGGGCCGGACCCTCCTTCGCCTCGCGCCGGGAGGAGGCGGCCAGCCAGATGATCGAGCTGATCCGCGCCTTCCCGCCGGCGGCACCGCTGATCGGGGATCTGCTGGCCAAGAACCTCGACTGGCCGGGGGCGGACGAGGTGGCCCGCCGGCTGGCGCGGGCGAATGGCGGGGGGTGAGGGCCATAAAAGTTCCTTATTTGTTCACGCTCATGGAGTCTGTGATCCAGCAGGAGTTTTCAAGTGTTGACAGATGTTCACGGCCTGAGCGATACCCGTGGTCTCGGCGGCTAGGCCCCGTCACCCTGACAAGGAGGTGGAGGCGGCTGTGCGGCATGCAGAGGCGCTGGGATGGAGGGTGCGGATGCAGGGCCACTGGGGGCGTCTCTATTGCGCCCATGCAGACCGGGAGGGTTGCCAGGTCGGGATCTGGGGAACGCCCCGGAACGGCGGCGATCACGCCCGTCAGATCCGCCGCGCCGTGGACAGATGCCCTCACGCGGGCGGACAGGAGGCTGCCGATGGAGACGCATGAATTCACGATCATCGCCACAGGGCTGGATCCATCGGCCGAGGATTTCGAGACGCGGTTCCTGGAGGCCGGGTGTGATGACGCCACGATCGCCTTCCAGAAGGGCCGCATCCTGGTCGACTTCGCCCGACGGGCCCCGTCGCTGGAGGCGGCACTGGCCTCGGCGGTGGACAATGTCCGGGCGGCGGGGGCGCAGGTGGTGCGGATCGAGCCCGACCCCCTGGTCAGCCTGGCGGACATGGCCGGCCGGGCGCAGCTGAGCCGCTCGGCCCTGACCAACTATTTCCGGGGCCACCGGGCGGAGGGTTTTCCCCCACCCCGGGCGCGGGTGATGAGCGACAGCCCCCTTTGGAACTGGGCGGACGCCTCGGCCTGGCTCTACAGGCGAGCCCGGGTCAGCCGGGCGGTGGCTATGGACGCCCTCGTCGTCAGTGAAGCCAACGCCCTGATCGACCGGGACGAGGCCGACTTTAGGCGAGCCCTGGATGAGAGGGTCCGCGCGGCGGTGAGGGCGCTGGACTGAGGCGCAGTGAGGGGGGAGTGGAGAGGCCGTTGACCCCCTCCGTCGCGCTACGCGCGCCACCTCCCCCTTGGGGGCGGAATTAGAGCTCTCAAATGCTCCACCTCAGGGGGAGCTCCCGGCGGAGCCGGGTGAGGGGGTCAACGGCGGCTCAGCTGACCCCCTCCGGCCCGCTGCGCGGTCCACCTCCCCCTGGGGGGAGGAATTATCTGTTCTATTTTTGTTCACGTCGCGCGGTTGTGGCAGGATGTTTTCATGATGGAGGATTGCGGATGACGGACGAGGTCGTGGACGAGGGCCCGGGTGAGAGTGTGGACCTGGCCGAGGAGGTGATCGAGGAGACGGTGGCCGAGGCCGAAGACGCCGAGGCGGAAGACGCCGAGGCCGATGACCGGTCCGGGTGGAGCGAGATCGAGGTGGATGGGCAGGTCTGGCTGGCGCCGCCAGAGCTGAAGTCGGCCTTCCTGCGGCAGGCGGACTATACCCGCAAGACTCAGGAGCTGGCGGAGCGGCGGCGGGAGGCGCAGGCCGAGCATGAGGCCGCCGGTGCCCACATCGCCGGCCGGGCGCGGCTGCACCTGCTGGACGAGCAGGCCGGAGCCCTGGACGGCCTGGACTGGCCGGCCCTGGAGGCGGCGGACCCGGAACGGGCCCGGGCGCTGCGGGAGCGGCGGCTGGGCCTGTCAGAGACCCGGGAGCGCCTGGCCTTTGACCTGGCGCGCAAGGAACACGAGACCCGGATGGCCAATGAGGCGGCTGAGGCCGAGGCGGTTCTGGCCACTGGCCGGGCGCTGTCGGAGCAGATCGAGGGCTGGTCGCCAGCCCTGGCCGCCCAGCTGGCCGACTTCGCCCGCAACTTCGGCGTCGAGGCTGACGAGCTGAGGCAGATCAACGATCCACGCCTGTGGCGGATCCTTCACCGGGCCCACCTGGGCGAGACCCTGGCCCGGCGACTGGCCGAAGCCGACCGACGGGCGGCGCGGCCGGCGATGCGGCCCGCCGCAGACCCGGGACGGCCCGGCTCAGGCGTCCCTGGCCTGGACGACCGGATGGAGACGGGCGAGTGGATGCGCCGGCGCAACGCCGCCGGCCTGCGCGAACGGCGTCGCCCAAGACCCTGAACGAATGGATTTTCCGGCGTCGCGAGCAGGCCCCCTCCCAGGGGATCTCGCGCCGCTCCCCTGGTGCCCCGGCGTGGACCTGGAGACCTCCAGCACCGCCGCCCCGGAGCGCCTGAACGACCTGAACCCTGAAACTGAAACCCCGCCGGGCGCCGCCCGGAAAAGGAACCCTTATGCCCAATTCCCTGCTTTCGGCCGCCACGGTCACCCGTGAGGCCCTCCGCGTCGACTGAGGCGCCTTCGCGGGGCGACCCGCGTCGAAGAACGATGTGAATTCGGTGAACCCCTAAACGGCGCAAGCGCCCGGCCGCCCCTTAGCCGCGGGCCCCGCGCCACATGGATATACCGAGCCAAGCCCGGCCCCAGACGACGGGGGCGGGAAGGTGTAACGACTATCCCGGAAGGGAGTAGGGCCAAGCGGCCCGAAGCGCATCGCACCCCCGCAGGTCCATTGGGCCTGGTGGGTGATGAGATAGTCTGCTCTGCGGCGGAAACCCGCAGCGGCCCGAAAGGGCGGTCCCGGCCCAGCGACCCGGGGTGAACACAAGGCCTGCACCAGAAACTGAACTTTGTCGGCACCATTTCGAGGGAGTACGACGAGCGCTTCGCCCGCCAGGGCGCCAAGGTCGGCGATACCCTGAAGGTCCGCCTACCCAACCAGTACGCCGTGCGTACCGGCCCGGCCCTGGCGACCCAGGACACCAACGAGACCAGCGTCGAGCTGAAGGTCCAGACCCAGAAGGGCGTGGACCTGAACTTCACCAGCGTCGACCTGACCATGACCCTGGACGACTTTTCTGACCGGGTCCTGGAGCCCGCCATGGGTGTGCTGGCCGCCTCCATCGAGGCGGACGCCATGACCATGTACCAGGACGTGGCCAACCAGGTGAACAGCCAGGGGGCGGCCGCCAGCTTCCAGAAGGTCCTCCAGGGCCGGAAGATGCTGGTGGACAACCTGGCGCCCCTGGGCGGCCGGACGGCCAACCTGAACACCCAGGACAACATGGACCTGGTGGACGCCCTGAAGGGCCTGTTCAACGACTCCGACGCCGTGGCCAAGCAGTACCGCGAGGGCTATATGGGCCGCACGGCGGGGTTCGACTTCATGGAGAACACCCTGTGGCCGGCGCACCTGCGCGGCGGTGCAGCAGGCTATACGACCAACACCACCAGCGCCGCCCTGCCGGTGAGCGCCACCCCGGTGACCGCCATCACGGTGGCGGCGGGGACCGGGACCCTGGCCAAGGGGGATGTCTTCACCCTTGCCGGGGTCATGCGGGTCCATCCGGAGACCAAGGCCAACACCGGGATCCTGCAGTCCTTCGTGGTGACCCAGGCCTTCGCCGGGGGTGCCGGCGTGGTGCAGATCTGGCCGGCCATCATCACCACCGGGCCGATGCAGACAGTGACGGTGGCCCAGTCGAACACAGCCGCCCTGGTGACGGTGGCAGGGGTGGCCAACACCCCGCACGGCCTGTCCATGCTCTACCACAAGAGCGCCTTCGCCTTCGCCACGGCGGACCTGGTCATGCCCCGGGGCGTCGACTTCTCGGCGCGGCAGGTGTTCGACGGGATCTCGATGCGGATCGTGCGGCAGTACGACATCAACAGCGACAGGTTCCCCTGCCGGCTGGACGTCCTCTACGGCTACCGGACCCTGCGTCCGCAGCTGGCCTGCCGCCTGGCCTGTAACTGAGGCTGAAGGGCCCTCCCGCCTCCGGACGCGTTCCGGGGGCGGCGAGGGTCGGGCCCTCTTCTCTTCCCTCCTGGCCTTCCTGGCCTTCCCGCCTTCCCCCCTGACAGAGGAGACCCCCGCATGGGGCTCGCCACCTATGACCACCTGAAGGCGGCGGTAGCCGACTGGCTGGACCGCGAGGACCTGGCTGGCCGGACCGGCGACTTCATCACCCTGGCCGAGGCGCGGATGAACCGGCTGATGGGCTTTTCGGGCCTGACGGTCCGGGTCGCCCTGGAGGCCGGGCCTGGCCAGGCCGAGCTGGCGGCCCCCGCTGACCTGCGCGACGTCCTGGCCCTGGTCCGGACGGCGGACGGGACGGCGCAGGGCTTCCGTGCCGAGCCGGGACGGCTGGTCCTGGACCCGCCCCCGGCGGGGGCTGTGAGCCTGGAGCTGACCTACCGGGCCCGGCCCCGGCTGTCGGAGGCCCGGCCGGTCAACGCCGTGCTGGTCGAGCACCCGGACATCTACCTGTTCGGCGCCCTGGCCGAGGCTGCGCCCTTCCTGCGCGATGGCGAGATGCTGGCGGTGTTCGCCGCCCGGTTCGACGCCGCCCTGACCGAGGCGCGGATGCGTGAGGCCCGGATTGCTGGCCCTGCGCCCCTGCGGGTCGACCCGGCGGCGGCGGTGCTTCCGAGGTGGCGGGCATGATCCCGGCCGATCCGGGCCCCGGCGCTCCGCCGGCCCTGCGCCCCCTGCTGGGCGCCATCCTGGACGCCCTGCGGGCCCTGGAGGCGCCGACCGCCCCCCTGCCGGCGGCGACCTGCCTGCGCGCCGACCTTCCCCCCGCGGGGGCCTGGCCCTGGCGCCTGATCCTGATCCGGGACCTGGGGGTCCTGGCCCATTCCGACGGAGTCCGCTGGATCCGTCATGACACCGGAAAGGAAGTCTGAATGCCCTCTACCGCCACGCCGAGCCTGCGCCTGGAAATGCAGGCCGCCGGCGAGAACCTGAACACCTGGGGCGCGCCCAAGCTGAATACCGTGATCGCCCTGATCGACTTCGCCATCGCCGGATGGACCGCCATCAACCTGACCGGCAATGCGGTGCTGACCAGCGCCAATTTCGCTCCCGACCAGGCCCGCGCCGCCATGTTGAAGTTCACCGGTCCGGGGGGCTGCACGGTGACCCTGCCCTCGGTGAGCAAGCGCTATGACGTGGTCAACGCCACCGCCGGGACCCTGACCCTGACCACAGGGGCGGGGCAGGCGGCGGTGCTGGGCCCCGGGGACGCCGGCCCGGTGACCTGCGACGGGGTCAATGTGCTGTGCGCCCAGATCGGCGGCCGGACCCTGAAGGCCTATGTGGACGCCCAGGCCTGGGCCGGCCAGTCGGGAAGCCTGCCCGGCCAGGAGGGGGCCGCGGGCCTGCCCCTGGTGACGGATGGCCAGGCCCCCCGCTGGGCGCCCCTGACGACCTCGGCGATCTCGGACTTCAACCGCTCAGTGGCCGGTCTTGCCCTGTCCCTGTCCCTTGCCCTCTGACCCCTTTTTTTCCGGAGACCTTCCATGCCCGTGACGCCCAACTCCATCATTACGCCCCAGGTCCCGCGCTCGGCCTCGGGGGTGGCCAGCCTTGCCAATGCCGCCTATGGCGATGCCCCTGTCGGGGCGGCCCTGGTTTTTGCCGCCGGCCCAAACGGGGCGCGGGTGACGCGGGTGACCGCCGTGACCCGGGCCAGCCTGACGGCCACCGAGTGCCAGCTGTTCCGCGACCACGACGGGACGGGGACGGTGAAGCGCTTCTTCGCCAGCCGGCTCATGCCCGCCGTGACCGTCTCGCCCTCCACGGCCCAGGCGGCGGTGGACTTCGGGTATTCGGACTCCGCCCCCCTGCTGCTGGGGGCGGGGGAGAAGCTCTATGGCGCCATCGGCCAGGCCCAGGCGGGCGTGGTCTTCTGCGTGGAAGGGGCGGACTACTGATGCGCGGGACGCCGGGACTGATCCGCCCGCCCGGCCTGCGCGGCCTGCGGGCCCAGGGCCTGGGCGGCCGCCGAGCCGCCGGCGGCGGGGTACGCGTGGACTACCTCGTCGTGGGGGGTGGTGGTG
>NZ_JBAXIM010000081.1:0-11452 GCF_037138395.1 Phenylobacterium sp. | reverse complement strand
CCGTCATCCCCCCCAGGGTTTTCATGTAGAGCAGGGATGGGATGTGGTAGAGGCGACTGTTGCGGCGCATGCCGCCTGCGATCGCCATGGCGCTGTCGGCAGCGTCGCCTCCCCAGAGCACCACGGTGTCAAAGTCGGACTCATGCAGGAAGTCGAAGGCTGTGTAGCTGGTGAAGGCTCCAACCACTTCGGCACCCGCGGCCTCCAGGCAGTTTGACAGCCCGAGGAACTGGGGGGTGGGATCGCCCACGGCCAGAAGACGCAGCGGAGCCAGGCTGGTCTCAGGATCCTCCAGCACGACCCCCATCAGTCCGAAGGTTTCCTGGCGGAGCCGATACTCTTCTTCGGCCACGCAGGTCCGGACAAGGCTCTCCAGCCGCATGGCCACCTGGGCGGGATAGACAGGATCCGCAAGTCGCAGGTCGAAAGCCTCCGAGGGCTTTGCGCCACTTCCGCCGCCGATGGCCAGCACGGGGATCCGGCGGGGCGCGGCAAGCAGCCTGAGCCTCCGGGCCAAGGCCTCGGCCTCTTCGATCCCGTCGGAGAGGTCGATGACAACGGCCTGGACACCCAGGTCCTGCAGTGCCGCCTCGGCGGCGTAGGGGCCCCTGGCCGTGACGGTGCGCCAGCCGAGCTGGTCCATACCTTCAGAAAGGGGGCCCGCCATCTCGTCTGTCCGGGCCGCAATCAGGAGGCGAGCCTGAGGCACCATTCTAACTGGCTCCGAAATTGCCAGGCGACACGCTGCTGCCCGTGGCGATAGATAGTGTTGAATCGGGCGTTCTGGACAGTCCGTTTTAAGGGAGCGGGTATTGGCTGGAGCGCTGGCGGGACAGACCGCGATCATCACCGGCGCTTCAGGCGGGCTGGGTGGTCATTTCGCGCGCCTTCTGGCTGCCGAGGGCGCGGCCGTCGCCCTGACGGCCCGGCGGCTCGACAGGATCGAAACCCTTGCGGGCGAGATCGCCGGAGCCGGCGGTCGGGCCATGGCCCTTAGGCTTGACGTCGCCGATGCGGAGACGATCCCTGCTGCCTTCGGAGAGATCGAAACGGCCCTGGGACCGGTTTCGATCCTGATCAATAACGCCGGCGTTGGTGGTGAGGGGCAGGCCCTGGATCTTACCGTCGAGACCTGGAACCAGACCTTCGACGTCAACGTCCGGGGCGTCTTCTTCGCCGCCCAGGCCGCGGCGAGGATTATGCTGGCCAACGGCACCGCCGAGCGCGCCGATGCGCGCATCGTCAACATCGCGTCCATCGCCAGCCACACTGTGCTTCCTGGTCTCTCGGCCTACAACGCCTCGAAGGCCTCGATCGCCATGCTGACCCGGAGCCTGGCGCGGGAATGGACCCGCAAGGGGATCGCCGTGAACGCCCTCTGCCCGGGCTATATAGAGACGGATATCAACGGTTTCTGGTGGGGAACTGAAGGCGGACAGAAGCAAATGAAGCTGTTCCCACGCCGACGCCTCATGGAGGCGAGCGACCTCGACGCGGCTTTCATGATGCTGTGCGGTCCGGCGGCCCGGGCGATTGCGGGCAGCGTCATCACAATCGATGATGGCCAGACCCTGCCCGGGGGCGGCTGACCTTGCCAGGCCTGGCCTAACCGGGGCAGGTTTGAATTCTAATCCGAGGGAGACAGACATGCGCCAGGGACCCCTGACCGGCCTCAAGATCATCGAATTCGCGGGCATCGGGCCTGGCCCCTTCTGCGGCATGCTCCTTTCGGACCTTGGCGCGGACGTGGTCAGGATCGACCGCAAGGGCCAGGGCCGGGGAAGTCCTGCGGACATTACCGCCCGGGGGCGACGTTCCGTGGGGCTGGACCTGAAGAACCCCGGCGCCATTGAGACCTGCCTCAAGCTCTTCGAGACCGCAGACGTCGTCTTCGAAGGCTTCCGCCCCGGGGTCATGGAGCGGCTCGGCCTGGGTCCCGACCTGGCCCTGAAGCGTAACCCGAAACTGGTCTACGGCCGGATGACAGGCTGGGGCCAGTTCGGTCCCTATTCCCAGGCGGCCGGACACGACATGAACTACATCGCCATCACCGGGGCGCTCCACGCCATCGGTACTGAGGACAAGCCCGTCCCGCCGCTCAATCTGGTGGGCGATTTCGGCGGCGGGGCCCTCTACCTGGCCTTCGGCATACTGGCCGGGGTGATCAAGGCGCGGGAGACCGGCGAGGGCCAGGTCATCGACTGCGCCATGAGTGATGGGGCGGCCTCCCTGATGTCCATGTTCTACGGGTTCAAGGCCTCTGGTGCCTGGACGGAGAGCCGGAGATCCAACCTGCTCGACGGCGGGGCGCACTTCTACGACACCTATAAGTGTTCTGACGGAAAGTGGATTTCCATCGGCTCTATCGAGCCTCAATTCTACGCGCTTCTGCTTGAAAAGACGGGGATTTCTGACCCTGCCTTCAAGTCTCAGATGGACCGCAGCGCCTGGCCGGACCTGAGGGTCAAACTGGCGGCCGTGATCGCAACCCGGACGCAGGCGGAATGGTGCGACCTCATGGAGGCTACCGACGTCTGCTTCGCTCCGGTCCTCGATCTGGATGAGGCGCCAAGGCATTCCCACAATGTCGCCCGCCAGACCTTCGTGGAAGTGGCCGGGGTGACGCAGCCGGCGCCGGCGCCCAGGTTCTCGAAGACCCCGGGCGTTATCCAGGGCCCGCCCCCAGCCATCGGTGCCCATGACCGGGAGGCCCTGAAGGACTGGGGCTTCTCCGACGCGGATATTGACGGACTGAAGGCTGGTGGCGCGCTGAACGGGTAGTTTGGGACCCGGGCGCGGCCATGGGCGGTGTCGTCTGGCGCAGCCTGCAGAGGCTGTGGGGCAGGGACATGATGCTGTTCGCTGGCGGCGTCTCATTCTTCGTGATGCTGGCAGTCTTTCCCGGGCTCATGCTCCTGGTCGGTCTCTATGGTCTTGTCTCGACCCCCGAGGCCGCGGCGCTGCAGGCTGAGCGGGTGGCGGGCCTGCTGCCCTCGGGCGCCCGGGAACTGCTCTTGGTTGAGCTCAATCGCCTGGTCCAGGCACCGATCCGCACGCTCTCTGCCCAAAGCGGGGCCGCCCTCCTGGTGGCGATATATGCCGCCCACAAGGGCTTCAAGGCCCTGATGGCGGGCCTGTCCTTCGTTCACGACGAGGATGCGCCGCATGGCCTGGTGCGCTTCAACCTGCTCGCCCTCGGGCTCCTGGTGGCGGCCTTCGTCCTCCTGCCCGTGCTTTCGTTGGCCTTCCTGGGCCTGCAGGTCGCGGGTACTGTCCTTGGCCTTCGCCTCCTTGGGATCGTGGGTCCCTGGATGACGGCCCTCGGTGGCCTGTTGCTCGCCCTCAGCGTGATCTACCGATACGCCATGTCCAGCCGCCCGGTGCTTTGGAGGGCGTCCCTGGCCGGGGCCGTGGCGGCGGTGATCCTGACCCTGGCGGCCAGTTGGGCGGCCGCCCTCTACGTACAGTCGAGTCAGGGACTGGGGGCGGCCTATGGCTCCGTGACCGCTGTCGTCATTCTGTTGATCTGGCTGTCCTGGTCGGTCCAGGCGGTCTTCCTGGGCGGTGCCCTGGCCACCGAGGTCGAGCGCCACATCGAGGGCGTTCCGCCTCAGGCCTGAGCCCGCCGTACCCGGAAGGTGAGCACGCCTGCGGCTTCAGACGCCTCGAGCAACTCGGCACCCGCTTCCCGGACAAAGTGCGGGACATCGATCCGGGCCATGGGGTCATCGGCGATCAACCTGACGACCTGATCCCCGGCGCCTTCGAGGGCGCGCCGGAGCCGAAGCGTCGGAACGGGGCAATGATGCCCCCGGGCGTCCACCAGCACCTCGTCGCCCGCCTCGGTCACGGGCGAGGCGCGAAGATATCCCCGAGCCGGTCCGGCGCACCGGGGATACGCTCGAGCCGGGGATAGCGAAGGCCGCCGGTCCAGGGCACCGAAACCGTCCGGAACCGGTCCTCGGACCTGACCAGAAGTTCGACGCGCCCGGTGGTCTTGGCCTCAGTCACGGCTGTCTTCAGGACATCCGCGGACCAGGTGCGACCGTTGACCGCGACCAGGCGATTGCCCGTGGCCAGGCCCGCCCGAAAAGCGGGACCGTCCCAGAGGACGTTAGCCAGGTCTCCATCGCGACTGATCACAAGCCCAAGGGAATAGGTCAGGTCGGTGATCTTGCGGTCGGCCTCCTCGGCCGTGAAGTAGGCGGTGGCCTTGTCGGTGTAGACAAGCCGCCAGCCGCCTCGGGCGAGCCCATCGAGGGGGGGCGGGGTTCCGGCGTCCTCAATGCGGGCCCGCAGGAATCCCGACCAGTCCATGGGAACCAGGCGGTTGAGGGCGGCAACGACGTCGTCGAACCGGTAGGTGAGGACTCCCCAGTCACCGTCATTCAAGCCGAAGAAGCTTCGCGCGAAGTCATCCAGGGACACCTTGCCCCCGCTCTTCTCCCGCAGAAGGGTGTCGACGTCGAGCCAGACCAATTGGCCCTCAGAGTAGTAATCTTCTGACCTTTGCCAGCTGCCCCAGGGAAGGGGCCGCCTTTGGGCGATGATCGGATCGTTGGTCGTGTCGGCCACAGACCGCCAGGTCCGACCGATCCGGTTCTGGTAGACCGCCGCAGTGATGGCCAGGGCGTCCAGGGCGTCCTGACGGCTGACCAACCCGGACCTCGCGGCGAGGACATTCCCCCAATACTGGGTCTGACCCTCGTAAACCCACAGCAGGCTGTCCCGCATGGGCGTGTTGAAGGTGGGCGTCCAGAGGTCGGCTGGGCGTCGGTACTTGCCGTTCCAGGAGTGGGTGTACTCGTGGGGGAGTAGGTCGCGCTCAGGCGCGGACTTGTCCCAGCCCGTAAAGTACGAAGGCGAGACGGCGTTCTCGCTGGATCTGTGATGTTCAAGGCCAATGCCGCCCATCTCGTCGGTCAGGGCCAGCAGGAACTCGTATCGCTCATAGTGACGGGCACCGTACAGGCGATCCGCCTGGACGATCAGGTTCCGGTGGATTTTGAGCTGCTCGTCCGTCATCTCAAGGCTGGCGGGCTCGTCAGCCACCAGGTTCAGGATTACCGGGGACCGACCGCCTGGATCGAGGTCCACCCGCTTGTACCAGCGGCCGGCGAACATGGGAGAGTCCACCAGGGTCTCGAAGCTGACGGGCTTGAAGGTCACCAGGCCGTCCCGGTTCGAGGCGGTATCGAGGGCGACGCCGTAGCTCCAGCCGGCCGGGAGGCGGATGCTGGCCTCGATGGGAATCCTGCGGGTGAACCAGCCCGCCGGGTAGAGGGCCATGCTGTTCCACTGCACGTTCATCATGGCCGGGGTCATCACCATCCGGCCCTGGCCGGTGGTATTGGCGGAAACAAACTGGAACTCGACCTCCAGGGACCGGGCTCCGGCAGGGGGGTCGACATGGAAGGCGGCGATCTCGACAGGGTCCCGCTGCCAGGCCAGCTTGCGGCCGTCCGCGGTGATGACGAGGCCGGTGAAGTGCTCGACCTGGGCCGAGGGCGCGTGCTTTCCGGGCAACCAGCGGGGATAGAGCAGGGTGACCGGCCCTGGCCCCACGATGGGAATGGACTGCTTCACCCGGAAGATGCGGTGCTCGAGGTCGGTTGCGTCAACCTGGAGCTTCAGGGTTCCCGGAAAGGCCTCGTCCCTCGGCGCTGCCAGGGGCGGTGGCAGGGGCTCCGGTTGGGGCTCCGAACGCTGTCCTGGCGCGGCCAAGGCGGAGGAGGCGAGGAGAAGCAGGGCCAGGACTGCGCCTGGCCCCGCAAGACGTTGCTTCATGTCAGCCCGCGTCCGAAAGCTTCAGGGTGTCCCTCAGCTCGCGCTTGAGGAACTTGCCACTGGCATTCCGGGGCAGGGCGTCCTCCTGGATCCAGATGTACCTGGGAGTCTTGTGCTTGGCGGCGATCGTCGCGCAGTGCGCACGCAGTTCGTCCGGGGTGACGGAATGTCCGGGTCGAAGGACCAGGGCAACCCCAACTTCCTCGCCCAGACGTTCGTCCGGCACGCCAAAGACCGAGCACTCGGCCACGGCGGGATGCCTGTAGAGGATGGCCTCCACCTCAGCGCAGTAGATGTTCTCGCCGCCCCGCAGCACCATGTCCTTCTTCCGGTCCACGATGTAGATGAAGCCGTCGTCGTCCATGCGGGCGATGTCGCCCGTGTGCAGCCAGCCGTCGGTGATGCTCTCCGCGGTCGCCTCGGGGCGGTTGATGTAGCCCTTGATTACCGGAGAACCGCGGACCCAAAGCTCACCCACCTGGCCCGGGGCCACGGTGTTTCCGTCGTCGTCCACGCACCGGGCCTCGAAGGCCGGCATGGCCGGGCCGGCGCTGTCGGGACGGTCCACGAAGAAGTCCGCCGCGATGGCCGTGATGATCCCGCAGGTCTCAGTCATGCCGTAGCCAGTGTTTGGCCGGGCGGTCTTCACCTGGGAGTCGATCTTCTGGACCAGGTCGGGAGGCACCTGGGCACCGCCGCCGCCGAGGCTCAATAGGCTCGAGGTGTCGCGGGTCGCAAAGTCCGGGTGGGTGATGACCTCCCGGGCCATGGTGGGCACACCGCTCATGGATGTGACCTTCTCGGCCTCGATGATCCGCAGGGCCTCACCCGCGTCCCACTTGTACATCAGCACCATGGTGCCACCCGCCGCCGTCGTGGCGTAGGCACCGCAGTTGTTGGCGGTCACGTGGAAGAGCGGCGTGGTCAGCAGGGAGACCGGAACCGGCGCAGGGGCATTGGGGTCCGGAACCACCCCGGTGCCGCGCTGGGTCGCCAGGGCCTGGGCCTGACCCGAGAACATCATGTTGAAGAGGTTGGCGACGCAGCCCCGATGGGTCAGCTGGGCACCCTTCGGGAAGCCAGTGGTGCCCGAGGTGTAGAAAATGCAGGCGTCATCATCCGGATCGATCTCCGCCGCGGGCAGGTCGCCGCCGGTGGCGATGACATCCGACCAGGGAACATAGCCTTCTGTAGCCGGGGCTCGCACGGCGACGAGGGTCATGCCCGCGACCATTTCCGGCCGCTCGGCGATCCGGGCTATACGCTCAGGGTCGACGAAGGCGATCTTGGGCTGGGCATCGTTGAACCCATAGGACATCTCTTCAGCGGTCCACCAGGCGTTCATGCCGACTACCGTGATCCCGGTGGAGACGCAGGCCCAGTAGATCAGCATCCACTCCGGGAAGTTACGCATGCCGATCGCGACGCGGTCGCCCCGCTTGACGCCCCGGGCGGCCAGCCAGTTGGCGACGCTGGCGACCAAAAGGTGGGCCTCGCCGTAGGTGACACGTTCGCCTTCGTAGACGATGTAGGTCCGATCCGCGAAAACGGTGGTGGAGAGCCAGACGGCGCGGACGTTGGGTGGTGCGTTCTTGTAGACCCTCAGCGGAGCGCCGCGGACCTCCTGCACCGTGAGTTCAAAGGGCGCGCCCGGCGCGGTCAGTTCGTTCCAGGCCGTCTTCAATTCCTGATAATGCAACTCGTCTCTCCTCCCAGGGGCCGTGCCGTGAAACCGGCCTTCATCCCTTCACTATCCATATGGCGCACCGACCGGGAAAAGGGAACTGTCGGAAGTGCGTGGGCAGTCTGGCGCGGTGCCCCTTGGTCCTCGCGTTACAGGGCGTTAAGGGGGCGGATCAGGAGACCCCGCCATGACCCGCCTCGACCGCAAGGACGCCAGCCCCGCCACCCGCGCCGCCCTCGAGGCCGCCCGAGCGAGCCTGCCCCCGGAAGATGGCGAAGACTTCCGCCTGGCCCGGCGCGGCTTCATCGCCACAATCCCCGACGCTGACATCCCCGGCGCCTGGAGCTTGAAGCCCTATGCCTTCCTGGAGGACGAGACGCCTGCGGCTACCGTCCATCCGGGCCTCTGGCGGCAGGCGCGCCTTAACGGCATCCACGGCCTCTTCGAGGTGACGCCGGGAGTCTACCAGGTCCGGGGCTTCGACATCTCGACGGTCACCTTCATCGAGGGCGAGACCGGCTACATCGTCATCGATCCCCTGACCTCGGCCCAGCCGGCACGGACCGCCCTGGAGCTTATGCGGGCGCATCGGGGCGAGCGCCCCGTGAGCGCGGTCATCTACACCCACAGCCACGTGGACCATTACGGCGGGATCCTGGGCGTGGCCTCCACTGAAGAGATCGCAGCGGGACTGCCGATCATCGCTCCTGAGGGCTTCCTCAAGGAGGCGGTCAGCGAGAACGTCCTGGCCGGCAACGCCATGAGCCGACGGGCGACTTACATGTATGGGGCCCTGCTCCAGAAGGACGCCAAGGGCCATGTGGACTCCGGCCTGGGCAAGGGCGTTTCCGGTGGCCGGGTCGCCCTGGTGCCGCCCACCATCTCGATCTCGCGGACGGGCGAGCGGCTGGAGGTGGACGGGATCGAAATCGTCTTCCAGGTGACCCCCGACGCCGAGGCACCCGCCGAGATGAACTTCTACTTCCCGAAGTTCCGCGCCCTTTGCATGGCCGAGAACTGCACCTGCCACCTGCACAACATCTACACGCCCCGGGGCGCCCAGGTCCGCGACGCCAAGTCCTGGAGCGGCTACATTAACGAAGCCAGAGACCTGTTCGGCCGGGAAGCCGAGGTCATGTTCGCCAGCCACCACTGGCCACGCTGGGGTGGGGCGGAGATCGACGTCTTCCTGCGCAAGCAGCGCGATCTCTACAAGTTCATCCATGACCAGACCCTGCGCATGGCCAACCACGGGATGAACGCGCCTGAGATCGCTGAGGTCCTGCGCCTGCCGCCGACCCTGGCCTCGGAGTGGTACACCCGAGGCTTCTACGGGACGGTCAGCCACAACGCCAAGGCGGTCTACCAGCGCTACCTTGGCTGGTTCGACGGCAATCCAGCCCACCTCAACCCCCACCCGCCAGTCGAGACCGGGAAACGCTATGTGAGCGTCATGGGCGGCGCGGAGGTGGTCATGGCCGAAGCCCGCAGGGCCCAGGCGGAAGGCGACTACCGCTGGGGCGCCCAGGTGCTGAACCACCTGGTCTTCGCCGATCCGGACAATGAAGAGGCCCGCGCCCTGCAGGCAGACCTCCTTGAACAGATGGGCTACCAGTCCGAGTCCGGGCCGTGGCGGGACTTCTACCTGATGGGGGCCCAGGAGCTGCGGACCCCGATCCCGGCCTCTGCAACCCCCCGGCAGGCGGCGCCGGGCCAGTTGCGGAACCTGCCGGCAGAAAGCCTGCTGGACAGCCTGTCCGTCCGCCTCAATGGCGAGGCTGCAGGCGCCCTGGATCTGGAACTGACCGTGCGCTTCACGGGCGGGGAGGGGGTTTTTACCCTGAAGGTCGAGAACGCCGTCCTGCACCATCGTGCGGGGGACGGCGCTCCTGAGGTCGCCCTCAGCCGCGACCAGCTGATCGACCTGGTCCTCGGCGCGGCCGAGCTCAAGGACGTCGCGGCGGGTCAGCCGGGCGAAGCCCCTCTGGCCTCCCTGTTGTCCGTGCTGGACCGGTTCGACCTCTGGTTCGGGATCGTGACGCCCTGAGCCGGTTTCGATCCGATAACCGGCTCCCACTTATCGGAACTGGATCCGGGTTTCAGATCCGCCGCTCGCGGCCTTCCCACCAGGGCTCGCGCAGCTTGCGCTTGAAGATCTTGCCGGAATCCTCCCGGGGCAGGGCGGCGCTGAACTGCACCTCCCGGGGAACCTTGAAACCGGCCAGCTGTCCGCGGATCCAGAGCTTCACCTCCTGCGGGTCGATCTCCTGGCCATCCTGGGGCTGGACCACCGCGCAGAGAGCCTCGCCGTACTCATCGTCGGGAATGCCGAAGACGGCGCAGTCGGCCACGCCGGGCATCTTCAGCAGGATGGCCTCGATCTCGGCAGGATAGATATTGACCCCGCCGCTGATCACCATGTCCGAGCTACGGTCACACAGGTGCAGGAAGCCGTCGGCGTCGAAATAGCCAATGTCCCCCGGTGAGATCAGGCCGAACTTTTCCGCCCGCCGGCGCTTGGCGTCATCCCCGTGGTAGGTGAAGTCCACTGACCCGAGGTTTCGACCCAGCACCTCTCCAGGCACGCCGACCGGACAGTCGTTCCCCTCCGCGTCGACCACGCGCACGATAGTATTGGGCATGGGCTTGCCGACCGTCCCCGGGTGGGCCAGCCACTCCTCTGTCGTGCAG
Source organism: Phenylobacterium sp. (assembly GCF_037138395.1). GTDB lineage: Bacteria > Pseudomonadota > Alphaproteobacteria > Caulobacterales > Caulobacteraceae > Phenylobacterium. The sequence goes on along the minus strand of NZ_JBAXIM010000081.1, from coordinate 1,290 downwards.
AAGGTGACATTCCCCATCTCGGTGGAGCCGTAGTACTCGTTGATGACCGGGCCCCACCAGTCGATCATCTCGCGCTTCACCGGCGGCGAGACCGGGGCGGCGGCATGGGCCACGAACCGGAGCGATGACAGGTCATACCGGTCCCGAACCGCCTGCGGCAGCTTGACCAGTCGGTTGAACATGATGGGCGCCATGTTTAGGTGGGTGATCCGCTTTTCCTGGATCAGGCCCAGCAGGGCCTCCGGATCGAACCGCGGCATCACCACCACGTTCGCCCCGATATTCACCGAGACGTTGGCGTGGGCGTTGGGGGCGGCATGGTAGATGGGCCCGACCACAGCGGTGACGATCTCCTGCGGACGGTCCATCCAGTCGGCATAGCCGTAGGAGCGCAGGAGCATGGCCGTGCGAGCCTGGGCCTGTTCGTCGCTCGCCACCCCGCGCTTGACGCCCTTTGGCCGCCCCGTGGTCCCTGAGGTGTAAATGATGGTGCTGGGTGCCTGGCGGGCCTCGCCAGACCAGGGCGCGAAGCCCTCAAGCCAGGCCCCCCATTCCCGGTCTCCGGGTGCGATGGCGCCAGCCTCAGGCGGCAGGCCATAGGCTGCAGTAATCTCGGGGGGCGTGCGGACGCTGATGACCCGGACGCCTTCGGGGATTGCCGGCCGCAGGCTTGCCAGGAGGTCGGCGTGGATGACCAGAACCTGGGCACCACAATCCGTCAGGACATAGTCTGCCTCGTCCAGGGTGCAGTGCCAGTTCACGGCCACCGGGAAGGCGCCCAAGATCCCCGCCGCCTGACCGACCTCGAAGAAGGCGACGTCGTTGCGGAGGCAGAAGGCGAGGGCGTCGCCCTCGCGTACCCCCAGGCTCTCCAGGCCCGTCGCAGCCTTCAGGGCGCGTTCGCGGATGGCCTCCGCCGAGGTCTCGCGATCTCCGCACCAAAGCTTTCCCATGTCGTTTTCTCCCGTTCCGGGGATGCAAACACGAGCCTGGCCCAATGGAAAGTGCGGGGAGGGCTTGCCGAAGGCTGAGGATGGACGGCAGGGACCCCGTCATGTCACTTTGGAGACCTGCGAGGCACTGCCTCGAGGCACCCCTGACCCTCCTTGAGAAACAACCCATGCCCGACCGGATTACCTCGCCCTTTGGCACCTTCAGCACCGCTCGTGAGGTCGTTGCAGGCAGGGACCTCACCGGCCGGACCGCCATGGTCACCGGGGCGGCCACCGGGATTGGGATCGAGACGGCCCGCGCCCTGGCCGAGGCTGGGGCGGAGGTCATCATCGCGGC
>NZ_JBAXIM010000080.1:0-11457 GCF_037138395.1 Phenylobacterium sp. | reverse complement strand
TCCCGAAGGCTGACGAAGGCCTCCAGCGGATGTCGCCAGGGCAGGGAAAGAGCGGGAGAGTCCATCAGAGCCCTAGGTCGGTCGGAGACGCAGGCAAGGCAAGGCCTAGGAGACGAATTTCCATTTTTGCGAATAATTCGCATTTACGCTGTGAGTAAAAGTTATTAGGAGCGATTATCATTATCATTCGCATCTTAGTCAGGCCCTTCATGCGCTTCCTAAACTTCGCCTTCGTCCTTGCATCCCTCGCCCTCGGCGTGGGTTCGGCGCGGGCCGAGGATGAGGCCGCGCAGGTCTCGACCCTGGTCGTCACCGCGCCAGCCGAGGAGGGCTATCTGCCCGACCGGCTCGACACGGCCCTTCGCATCGCCACGGATCTCCGGGATGTTCCGCAGTCCGTCGGGGTGGTCTCGTCCCAGCTGATCCGAGACCAGGCCATGCAGTCCATGGCCGATGTCCTGCGCTACATTCCGGGCGCCACCATCGGCCAGGGCGAGGGGCACCGTGATGCCCCAAGCCTGCGGGGCAATGCCTCCACGGCGGACTTCTTCGTCGATGGCGTCCGGGACGATGTCCAGTACTACCGCGACCTCTACAATGCCGAGCGGGTCGAGGTGCTGTTGGGCCCCAACGCCATGATCTTTGGCCGGGGCGGCGGGGGCGGGGTGATCAATCGTGTCACCCGGGTAGCCGATGGCCGCCGCCACGTCGGGCTCAGCCTCGAGGGTGGGGACTTCGAGCACCGGCGCGTGGTGGGTGATCTCGGCGCGGCCCTGACCCCTGAGCTTTCCGGTCGGATCAACCTGCTGCACGAGCGGTCCGGCAGCTATCGCGACTTCGTCAATGTCGAACGCTGGGGGGTGAACCCCTCGGCGACCTACCAGGGGGAGGGAGGGTTCACGGCTACCCTGTCCTTCGAGCGTTTCGTCGATGACCGCACCACGGACCGCGGGGCCCCCGCCTTTCAGGGCCGGCCCCTCCCCATTCCCGTTGGTGCCTATTTCGGCGACCCCACCCAGAGCTGGTCCCGGGTCGAGGCGGACTCCGCCCGGCTGGCCTTCGACCTGCCGCTCCGCGACCATCTGACCTTGCGCCACCGAACGGTCTGGGGCGGCTACGACAAGGGCTACGGCAATGTCTACGCTTCGGGCTCGGCGGTTGCCGACGCCCAGGGCAAGGCCTCGACCTACCCCTTGCAGGCCTATCGGAGCTTCACCGACCGGACCAACCTGTTCAGCCAGACCGACATGGTCTGGACCCTGGGCGGGGAGGGCGCGCGGCGGACGTTCGTAGCGGGCGTGGAGCTGGGGCGGCAGGAGACCCGCAACCTGCGCGAGACCGGCCGCTTCGGCGGTCCGACCGGGCCGACGACCCTGGCGGGGGTCTCCGTGCAGGACCCGACCCGCCGCAACCTGGTCATCGCCTATGCCAACGCCGGTTCCGACGGGCACAACTCCGGCGTCGCAGATGTGGCGGCGGCCTTCGGCCAGGTCCAGGCGGACCTCGGCCCCCGGGTCCAGCTCATCGCCGGCCTGCGCTACGATGTCTTCAGCCTGGAGTTGCGAGACGAGCGGGCGTTGGTCACCGGTCGGCGGGACTTCTCGCGGACTGACCGAATCTGGTCTCCGCGGCTGGGCGTCGTGGTCCGGCCGGTCGAGCCCCTGTCCATCTATGCCAGCTATTCGGTGTCCAGCCTGCCGGCTTCGGGCGACCAGTTCGCGGGCCTTTCGCTGTCTACCGAAACCCTCAAGCCCGAGTCCTTCGAGAACCTGGAGGCCGGGTTCAAGATCGACCTCGGTCCGCGCCTGATGGCCACTGGTGCAGCCTACCGTCTGGACCGCGAGAACACCCAGGCGCCGGATCCGCTCAACCCCGGTCGCGTCGTTCAGACCGGCGCCCAGAGGAGCACGGGCCTGGAGCTCGGGCTCAGCGGCAAGGTCACAGACCGGTGGGAGACCGTGGCCACACTGGCGGTCCAGTCCGCCCGGATCACCCGCCAGACCGCAGCTGCGCCTGCGGGCCGCCGCGCCGCCTTGACCCCAGACTTCACCGCCTCGTTCTGGAACAAGGTCGAGGTCACGCCGAGGCTCGCCCTCGGCCTCGGTGTTGTGCATCAGGGCGACATGTTCGCCTCGATCTCCAATGCGGTAACCCTGCCGGGCTTCACCCGGGTCGACGGCGCGGTCTTCCTGAGGGTAGGCGAGGACTATCGCCTGCAGCTCAATGTCGAGAACCTGGGCGACATTGCCTGGAGCCCCACCAGCCACGGCGACAACAACATCCAGCCGGGCGCACCGCGCACGGTTCGGGTCTCGGTCTCCCGGGGGTTCTGAGCCTCAGTAGCCGGGGGGCGGGCGGAAGCCGCCGTTCAGGGTCTCGATCAGGCCGGCGACGGCCAGGGTCGTCTGGTCGGCCCAGAGGGGTCCGATCACCTGGAGCCCCATGGGCAGGCCCTCGTCCGACAGGGCGACGGGGACAGCGGTGGCGGGCAGTCCGGGCAGGGTCGGCAGTCCCGCCCAGACCAGATGCTTCAGATAGGAGATTTCGACGCCATCCACGGTCAGTTTCCGGGATCCCATCGACCCTTCGGTCACGTGCGGGAAGGCGGCGGTCGGGGCAATAGGCGCCAGCAGGACGTCATGGTCCTGGAAGAAGCGCGCATAGTCCGCCCTCAGCCTGTGCCGCCGCTCGTCCGCCGCCTTCCACTCCTGGTGGCTGGCGGCGTAGCCGGGCGACATGGCGGCGTTCAGGAGGTCCCGGTAGAGGACGTTCTGCTCGGCCAGGTCCGGACCTGGCAGGCCGGGCTCTGTGACCTGAGCCCCGGCCGCGGCCAGCCGGGCGCCGACCTCTCGGACGGCCGCCTTGCACGCCGCCGACGTCGGCGCCGCCGGGTCCTCGACATGGATGGCGACCCTCAGCCCCAGGGCCGAATGCGAGCGGGGAGAGGCAGGCGGCAGGCGGGCACCGGGGATTCCGCCGGTGGTGATCGCGGTCAGGACGTCCAGTCCCAGGCGCACATCCGCAACGGAGCGTCCCATCGGACCGGCCACCACCAGGTCCATCAGGGCGTGGGCCCAGACCGGTGGGCGCGGGCTCTCGCCGAAGCGGTCGACGGCGTTCCATGTGGGCTTATGGCCGAAAACCCCGTTGTAATGGCAGGGCACGCGGATGGACCCGCCGATATCGCTGCCCAGTTCCAGAAGCGTCATGCCGGAGGCTAGGGCAGCGCCTGCCCCTCCGGAGGATCCGCCGGCGGTCCGATCCGGGTTCCAGGGATTCCGGCAGAGGCCATGGATGTCGTTGTAGCTCTGGATGTCCCCGCCGAACTCCGGAAGGTTGGTCTTTCCAAAGACCACGGCCCCCGCCGCCCTCAGCGCCGCCACGGCGGGCGCATCGGCTTCCGGCCTGTAGTCGGACAGGGGAACATGCCCCGAGGTCGTGACCAGGCCCCGGGTGGCGAAGATGTCCTTGATGGTCATGGGCAGGCCGTGCAGCGGGCCCATCAGCCGTCCCTGACGGCGGGCCTCGTCGGCGGCACGGGCATCCCTGAGCGCGCCGTCCAGGTCCATGGCCACGACGGCGTTCAGGACTGGATTGAACTTTTCGACGCGCTCCAGCTGGGCGGTGAGGAGCGCCTCGCTGGTGATGGAGCCCCGGGCGAGGGCGTCCAGGGCGTCCGTTGCCGTAGCCGTCGAAAGGTCAATCATGAGGTCATTCCATCAGGGACTGGAGTTCTGAGATGCGCGAAGTGGTGAAGCGCGTGTCGCACCGAAGGCGCGCCGCTTCCTTTGGCAGGGCCTCGGTCGAGACGCCCGCGGCCTCAATATTACAGTCCGCCGTCTTCTTTCGGACCCAGGCGCGTTGCATCTCCAGGAGCGGGTTGCGGGCGTCCTCGGGGAGCGCCTTCCAGACCGCGTTGATCTGCTGGTTTGCCAACTTATTCTCGGCCGCGGCCATGTCGAGGTCCGCCTTCTGGGCCGCCTCGGTCTGCTTGGCCGTCTCGGCGTCGGCGGCGGCCACTCGTGCGGCCTGGGCCTTGCTGGCGCCCTCGATCTCGTTTCGGGCGAGGTGGGCGCCGACCACCTGGCCGAGGGCGGCAAACTTGGGTGAGGCACCCTCAACCTCGCCGTAGATCTTGTCCTTCTTGTCGGTAGGCTGGACGCTGTACTCGAGGTCGAAGGTCAAGGCGTCCGCCGAGCGCTTCAGGCCGGCCTCTTCCAGCAGGCTGTCCACATTGGACAAGTCCAGCAGCTTGCGGGTCTGGTCAGCGTCCTGGATCATCGCCAGGGGAATGACGACCTTGGCGGTCCCAGCGCAAAACCGCTTGGTGCTGTCGGGGTCCTTTTTGGTGGTCCGGACGTCCTCTATCAGGACCTTCAGCTCGGCGATGGTCGCGCGGATCTTCGATGCGGCGGACATGCGGGTCCCATCCTCAGACGCCAGCTCGGCCTCTGCGGCCTTTTCCACCTGCTCCCGGACGATGGCGGTGATCACCTCGCGGGAGGAGTCACTCGCGCAGTCCGTCGCGGCGACGCCGCAGCTGGAGAAAAGGGCACCTAGGGCCAGAACGGGAAGGATCGTGATGGACTTCATGTCTTTGCTCTCCAAGCCATTCTCGCGAGGAAAACCGTAGGGTCCAGTCCTTAACCGGTTGCAAAAGCGGCTTCAGGTCCCCGCAGGGCGCAGGAGGGCCGCCGCGGCGGCGAGGATCACGGCCAGGGCCTCATCTCGCGCAAGGCCCTGCTCGCGCCGGAGCCGGGACCAGGCCTCGAAGCTCATCACGAGGTCGAGGGCCTCCATCCGACCTGGATCTGCGCACGCCGCCGGCAGGTCCCTGGCGAGGGCCTGCCGCAGGTTTGAGACCATCTGGGCGTGGTCGCGGGCCAGGAAGTCAGAGCGGTGACGGTGCGCTGTCGAGGCGTGCTTGAAGGGAAAAATGCGCTCATAGGCCTCGGCCCGCCGGGACGCCAGTTCAACCAGCCGGCCCGATTCATCGCCCGATGCCAGGGGACGGGCGACCAGGTCCGCGAGTTCGCCCTCGATGGTCCTGCTGATCTCGGCGTAGAGGTTGTCCATGTCCCGGAAGTGGCGGAAGACTGTCCTCAGACCGACATCAGCCCGGGACGCCACGCGTTCCGCCCCGGGGGCGACCTCTCCCTCCCGCATGAGTTCCAGCATGGCCTCGACGATGCGATCGCGGCTGTCGAGACCGCGTTGGCGTCGGCCATCCGTCTCCTCGGGCTCGGAGGTCATCCCGCCAGAAGAGCCTCGCAGCCGGTTCCGTCAAGGACCACATCCACCACCGCCCGGGCGTCCGGGGCGAGCGCGGCGTAGGCGTCCCTCAGGGCCTTCAGGCACTTGGCCTGGTAGGGGAAGGGCTGCTGCGACCAGGGCTGGCCGTCGACCTCGGCCAGGACTTCCGCCGCACCCGACATCACGGCCCGGGCATTGGCCAGCATGACGGGCGTGTAGACGCGTCCGATCTCGGCAAGCAGGGCCTTCAGGGTCGGCGGCGGGTTCGCCGGGTCGATCCAGTCTCCGTCGCCAGGTTCTACGCCGGACTGGTCCTCCATCATGCCCACCCAGGCGGTGACGCGCGGGGCGACCGACAGGGTCAGGGCGGCGGGCGTGGGATCAAACTCCGCAAGCTGGGTGAGCTGGCCGTAGGTCGCGAAGTCACTGGCACCCGGCCGGTGCCCCATCAGGTAGGGCAGGACCCGAAGATGGTCCTCGAAGGCCCCAAGGAAGCGCTTGTAGCTGGCCTCGATGATCGGGCCGGTGACGGCGTTGGACCCGACATAGCGGAGCCTGCCGATCTGCCGCTCGGCGACCGCCCGCCCGCGCTCGGCCAGATCCGCGTCGGGGACCGACAGCCCTCGCCAGCAGGGAAGGATGGCCGAGGCCTTGGCGATGTCTGCCGCGTAGGCCCAGCGATAGTGGAACATGGCCTTGGTCAGCCACTCGTCAGCATAGTCCTCGATCAGGGCGTCCAGGAAGGCCAGGGCGGCATCGCCAGGGATGAGGCTGCGGTCTGTGTGTTCCCGCTCGAAACGCTGGATGAGGGGCGTAGAGTCCGTCACGGCCTCCAGTGCCCCGTCCACCCCCGGCAGGTAGAAGGTCGGCAGCAGCGGCACCTTGGCCCTCGGCAGGTCCGCCAGGGCCGAGTTTGAGACAACCAGGAAGCGGTACGGGATCCTGCGGTAGCGTAGGACCGCCAGCATCTTGCGGGTATAGGGCGATCCGGGGGCGCCAGAGAGGGCGACGGGGTCGGTCATGGGCGGAGGTCCTGGTTAGAAGAAGCGCTTGAGCCGGTTGGTGCGTTGGATGTCCTTGGAACCCGCCGGAAGGGTGAACATATCGCCGTCCTGGCCGACCCGGATCTCGCCCTTGAACACCTTGCGGCTCTTGCCGAGGAAGGGACCTTCGAGGGCTCGCAGAGGCAGGGGCGGGACAATGTGGGTGAAGACCAGGGTCTTCACGCCGGCCTTCGCAGCCAGGGCAGCCACCGCTTCCGGATCGGAATGGTAGGTGGTGATGTCCCCGAGGATCTTCGCCAGGTTGGCCTTCCCGGCCTTGCGGGCAGCGGCCTGCTGGATCCCCACCAGGCGGCGGGAGAGACCCTCATGCACAAGCAGGTCCGCCCCGCGCGCAGCGCGCTCGACATTGGGCGATATGTCGGTGTCGCCGCTGATCACGGCCTTACGCCCCTTGTACTCGATGATGTAGCCGACCGCCGGTGAGACCGGGGCATGATCGACCGGGAAGGCGCGGATCTTCAGGTCCGGTTCGTCGATGAGGACGACGTCATCGGCGCCGGAAAGCGCGTCGAAGGCAACCGGCTGACCGCCGAAACCCGCAGGCGGGGTCACCGCCTCGCCGTGGTGCGCAATGCGATAGTTCCGGTCCAGCCCGTAGGCGGTCATCAGGCCGCTGACGACAGTCTCCACGCCTGTGGGTCCGTGGACGAGCAGGGGTGCGGTCGCACCAGACCCTGCCCAACGCTGGAGCATGAGCTCGCCCAGGCCGTCGATATGATCGGAATGGAAGTGGGTCAGGAAGACGCCCTCGACCCGGGATGGCGAAAGCCCCATCAGGGACAGGTTTCGGACCGACCCGGCTCCGACATCGAAGATGAAGAGTCGCTGACCTGCCAGGACCGCCGTGCAGGGCCCGGCCCTTGAGGGATCCGGCATGGGCGAGCCCGAGCCGCACAGGGTGACGTGAAGGCCATCGGGCAGGCCGTCTGCCGGGGAGGCCGCCATGGCGCGGTCGTAGATCCGGCCCATCAGGCGGACCGCGATCTCGCCCCTCATCAGCCAGGCGCCCGCCAGGAGGAGCATGAGAGCGGCCCCAAGTCCCAAGAGGAAGCGTTTCATGGCGTAGGGTCTCCTCTGCCGTCGCCTCCGGTGCTTGACCGGTGGAATTGATAATGGCACGGCTATTGCCATTAGTTTCCCGCCTCGGCGGGACTGTCAACTGGAACCGGGGCGCATCGCCCTCTGGAGGCATGGAATGCAGGTCCTGCGAACCCCCGACGAACGCTTCTCGGGCCTTCTGGACTGGCCGTTTGTGCCGCACTACGAAAATATCCAGGGCCCCGATGGGGCGGCCCTGCGGCTCGCCTACGTAGATGAAGGTCCCCGGGACGGCACGCCCGTACTGCTGATGCACGGCGAGCCCTCCTGGTCTTACCTGTACCGCAAGATCATTCCCCTGCTGGTCGCCCAGGGCCACCGGGTCCTGGCCCCGGACCTCATCGGCTTCGGCCGGTCCGACAAGCCCGCCTCGCGCGATGACTATACCTACGAACGCCACGTGGACTGGATGAGCCAGTGGCTCCTGGGCGTCGACCTTAAGGGTGCGGTGCTGTTCTGCCAGGACTGGGGCGGATTGATTGGCCTGCGCCTCGTCGCCGCCTTCCCGGAACGATTTGCTGGCGTGATCATCGGGAACACCGGCCTGCCCGTCGGCGGCGGCTCCAGCCCCGGCTTCGAAGCCTGGCTGAACATGTCCCAGACCATCCCGGTCATGCCCGTCGGCGGAATCGTGAACATGGGCACCACCCGGGAGCTCAAGCCTGAAGAGGTCGCAGCCTACGACGCCCCCTTCCCGGACGAGTCCTTCAAGGAAGGCGCCCGCCAGTTCCCCACCCTGGTGCCCATCACGGCGGAGCACGGCTCGGTGGCCGAGAACCTGGCGGCCTGGAAGGTGCTGGAAGCCTTCGAAAAGCCCTTCCTGACCGCCTTCAGCGACAATGACCCTGTCACAAAGGGTGGCGAGACGGCCTTCAAGGCCCGCGTCCCCGGTGCCCAGGGCGAGGCTCACATCATCCTTTCCGGCGGTCACTTCCTCCAGGAAGACTGCCCTGCCACCATCGCCGACCTGCTGGACGATATGGTCCGGCGCACCCGCTGATCGAAACCGGAGAACTTCCCATGAAGGTCGTCAACGCTATCTATCCGCCCCCCGAACAGGCCATGGCCTTCTTCTCCGCCGAGGAGGACGGGCCCTTCGTCATGGTCAACCTGCTGAAGTTCAGGCCAAAGGCTGAATACGAGGACGGCTCCAACAGCCACCTGACCGGCGCTGAGGCCTATGCCCTCTACGGTGCCGCCGTAAGCAAGCTTGTCGAGGCCCTGGGTGGGCGCATCCGCTATTCCGGCCGGGTGACCAGCCTGATGATCGGCGAGGTTGAGGACCTGTGGGACGCCGTCGGCCTGGCCGAATATCCCTCCCTGGCCGCCTTCCGCGCCATGGCCATGTCCGAGGACATGGGCAAGATCGACCACCACCGAAAGGCGGGCCTGGCAGGGCAGCTCAACATCCGCACCAAGGCTGGCGCCGGGTTCGAGTGATCAGAACTCCGGGTCGACCCAGTTCGGGAAGACGTCCGGAAGGCTCGAGACTGGATCGGAGAAATTGGCGGCACGCTTCTCAAAGAAGCTCTTTACGCCCTCTACCGCATCTTCGGATCCCCCGCGCGCCATAAGGGCCCGGCTCTCGGCCCGGTGCGCCTCCATGGGATGGCTGGCGCCAAGCATGCGCCAGCACAGCTGCCGGGTCAGGGCGCTGGAGACCGGCGCCGTGTTGTCAGCGTACTCGTGTGCCAGGGCGCGGGCAGCGTCCATCAACGACTCCGGTGGATGGAGGGCACTTACCAGGCCCTTCTCCAGGGCTTCTGAGGCTGGGAAGAGCCGGCCGGAATAGATCCAGTCCAGGGTGGCCGGCATGCCAACCAGGCGGGGCAGGAAGAAAGAAGAGGCGCCTTCCATGATGATCCCGCGGCGGTTGAAGACCAGGCCAAAGCGGGCGTCGGTCGAGGCGATCCGTACGTCCATGGGCAGGATCATGGTCACGCCCACGCCCACCGCCGCGCCATTGATGGCGCCGATCACCGGCTTTAGGCTGTCAAAGATGCGCAGGGTGACGAGGCCCGCCGTGTCGCGGCGGATCGGCGTATCCTTGTCGGGCTTTGCCGCACCGAAGGTCTGGCTGCCGCCGGAAAGGTCGGCGCCTGCGCAAAAGGCCCGGCCCGCGCCGGTCACGATGACCGCCCGGACATCGTCATCCCTGTCCGTCAGGTCGAAGGCGGCCTGGAGGTCGTTGCACATCTGAAGGGTCCAGGCGTTCATCCGCTCTGGCCGGTGCAGGGTGATGGTCGCGATGTGATCCTCCACCGAATAAAGGATCGTCTCGAAGGTGGGCGTGGAGCTGGGCATAATGATCTGGCCTTTCAGGATCAGGGGCGGAGGCGGGCGCGGACAGGCCCGCCATCGATGCGGATGAGAGCGCCATTGGTGAAGCTGGACGTGTCGCTGGCGAGCCAGAGGGCGGCGGGGACCATCTCCGTGGGCAGGCCGACCCGCATGCCACCCTTGGTCCAGCCGGGATTGGCATGGTCCGGTGGATCGCCCCAGTGCTCGGCCACGTCGGTGGCGAAGGGGCCCACGCAGATGGTGTTGACCCGGACATTCGGGCTGTAGGCGGCAGCAAAGCCGGTGGTCAGGACGTTCAGCGCCGCCTTGGCTCCGGCATAGGGCAGGGCGTAGGGCGAGGCTTCAAGGGAGGCGATGCTCGAAATGTTGATGATCGATCCCCCGTCTCCCCGGTGCATCCGGGCGCCCACCAGGGCGGAGAGCCGGAAGGGGCCCTTGAAGTTGACCCCGATGACCTTGTCGAAGTTGTCCTCCGTCACCTCCTCCAGGGAGGGATAGAGGGGCGACATACCTGCATTATTGATCAGCACGTCGATGCGGCCAAAGCGCCGGTAGACGGCGTCCACCATGGGTTCGATCTCGTCCCAGTTGGCCACGTGGCAGCGGTGGGCGAAGGTTTCGACCCCCAGCTTCGCCAGTTCGGCGGCAGCGTCTTCGCAGGCCGGCAGCTTGCGCGAGACAATGGCCAGGTTAGCGCCGGCCTCAGCGAAGGCCTGGGCCATGGCGCGTCCCAGGCCCCGGGACCCGCCGGTGATCAGCACGACCTTGCCCTGCAGGTTGAAGTCCATGGGTCTGCCCTCCTTGATCCGGTCTGGCCCCAGCAAGGCGGGGCGGGGCTCGGCTGTCAATGCTGACCGGGCGAAACGCCGACGGCGCTGGGCTTCACGCAGACCCACCGGGCGCGGTGGAAGTTCTCGACATTGTCGGTCCAGCCTGTGACCCGGGGCGAAATCAGGGCCCGGCTGACCACCTGGAAGACCGGGATTGTTCCCTCCTCATCCAGCATCAGCTGCTCGGCCTCCGCCAGCAGCTTCCCGCGCTTCCGGGAATCCGGCTCAAGGTCAGCCCTGTCGAGCAGGGCGTCGTAACGGGGATTGGCGTAGGCGGAATAGTTCTGCTGACCGGTGTCCGAACGAAACAGGCCAAGGAAGGTCAGGGGGTCGTTGAAGTCTGCGTACCAGTTCATCATGCCGACCTGGAAGTCCTTCTGGCGGTAGGCGGCGAAGGCGATCTGGCCCTCATTCTGGACGGTGGAGACCTTCAGCCCCAGAGTGGTCCAGTCTGCGGCGACGGCCTGAGAGAGAAGCAGGGAGTCCGGCGAGTTGGGGACCTTGATCTCCACCGTCAGCGGCCTTCCGGGGCCATAGCCGGCCTCGGCCAGCAGTCGGCGGGCTTCGGCCTGGCGCTCCGGGAACGGCATGTCCGCCCACTTCAGTCGCACGCCCTCGCCATGGCCCGCCGTCGCGGGCGGGACAAAGCTGTAGGCGGGCTTCTGACCGGCCCGCATGAGTTTGCCGGTGATGAAATCCCGGTCGACCCCCATCGACAGGGCGCGCCGCACCCGGATGTCCCGGAAGGCGGGCACGCCCTCGGCGTTCAGCGCGATGTAGGAGATGGCGAGGGCCGGATAGGTCCGGACATAGCCTGGAAGGGTGTCTCGCAGGCGCTGGACCCGGCTGGACTGGAAATTGGTGTTCAGGTCCAGTTCGCCGCGGGCGACCCGACGCTCAGCCATCACCGA
>NZ_JBAXIM010000079.1:0-11537 GCF_037138395.1 Phenylobacterium sp. | reverse complement strand
CGCGAGTCTCGGCCTCTTTGATCTTCTCGAAGTATTTGGGCTGGAACTTCCGGGCCAATTTGGAAATCGTCCCGCTCAGGATCAGCTGGAAGACTCCCCATGCGGCCAACATGCCGACCAGGAGCAGGACGCCGAGCGAGAGTTCCCACCCGATCCAACGGTAGACGCTGAGGGCCAGGTGGATCAGGAGGCCGACGATCGCCAGCAGGGCGATCCAGATCGTCCCCACAAGTACGCCCTCTCGTAGCCTAGCGAACCCCATAGGATCCCCCAAAAATCCAGGCGGGTTTCGTGCTTCAGGCGAGGCGACTCGTGCGTCGGCCCCCGTGGCCTAGGCGTCGCCGAGGGCCTGCCCGTAGCCCTCCCTGAAGTAGGCGTTCCAGTGGCTGTCCTCGAAGGGCAGCCAGTCGATGCTCTCCTGCGCAAAGCGGGGACAGGCCCGCTTCATCTCCAGGGCCGCCGCGGCGAGGCCGCGCTCATCACGGCCTCTCCACAGGGCGTTGATCTTAACCACATGCGCCAGCCAATAGGCGGGCCGGCGGATCAGGGACTGATCAGCGGCGTCTACAGCCTCAGGCCAGCGTCCGGTCATGCAATAGCTGGTCGCCAGCTCGCCAAGGGTGTGGAAGGCGAAGGCATCCCCCGGGCTCAGGCGCAGCGCTGTTTGGAGGCTGATGATGGCCTTTTCCGCTCGCCCGGCCATGTTCAGCCCCGAGCCCATGAGGGCATGCCCGAGCGGAAGGCTGGGATTGAGCTCGATTGCGCGGGCGTAAAGGGCCAGGGCCCGGGCGTTGTTCCTGACCATCATTTCATAGCCGCCGAGGATGGCGTAGGCGCGGCCATCCTCGGGATCGGCGCGCGTGGCCTCCCGGGCCAGACGCGACCATTCGCGCATCTCCTGCGACTTCACCCGTTCTGCCCAGTTGCTCCAGCCGATCCGCCAGGCCGCCTGCACCAGGACCTCCGGGTTCGCCGGTTCGAGTCGCATCGCCTCTTCCAGCAATTCCCCTGCGATCGCGTTGTCCCTTTGCGTCATCCGGTTCATATGCCAGCGACCGCGCCAGATCAGGGTGTTGACGTCCCGGCTGGTGGAGGGGCGGGATACAGCCCGTCCCTGTTCCACATGGTCAATCCGCGCGTCGAGCACCGCAGTGAGATCGGCGAGTACGGGGGCGAGGCTCTCGTTGGAGAGGCTCCCCGGGAGCTCGAACTTCTCCGACCAGATGACCTGGGAGGTCTCTGCGTCGATGGCCGAGACCCCGAGGACAAAGTCGGCGTCCGCACTGCGGAGACGGCCTTCGATCAGATACCGGGCGCCCAGGCTCTTGCCGACGAATCGGGCGTCGATTTCCCCAGAGGTGAAGTTGAAGCTGGAGCTGCGGGCGATGACCGGAAGCCAGCGAAGTCGCGACAGCTGGTCGATCAGGTCCTCGCTGATGCCTTCCGCGGCGATATCCACCGCGCTGTCGCCCGTCTGGTTCTGGAATTTGAGTACGGCCACGGCGGGGCGTCCCTCGAACCCGGGTGCCGGCATCGACAGGTCGACGAGATGCACTGGCAGAGGCGGGGTCGCCGCCTTGTCCGCATTTGCCTCCCACCCCTCGGCCTGGGCATGGATGAGGGCGCGCTGCTCCCTCAGCCAGTCCTCGAAGCCTTCCTCGCCGGGAAGGTCGAGGCCCTCCAGGAACTCGGCTGCACCCCGGGGTTCCGGCGGGTCATTCTCGTTCGCCGCCCCGGGAATCGGAATGTCGAAGGCGACGGCTCGCAGGTTCAGGCTCACCCGTGTGCCCTCGGCGAACAGCAGGGGCTCTGCAGTGTCCGCGAAGAGCCTGCGCAGGTTGGAGAGTTCGCGTCTCAGGCTGGTCTGGGCCTGGACGGACTCCCGGGAGCCCCAGAGCTTGTCCTGCAGGAATTGGCGCGTGCGTTCGCCATCCCGGCCGGTCGCCAGGAGGGCGATGAGCCCGATTGCCTTCTTGCTCGCGACTTCCACCCTGCGCCCGTCGATCCCCTGGAGGCGGAAGGCCCCCATCAGCCGGACAGAGTAGACTCCGGATCGTGCCGTCATTCAAATCACCCCCAGGGCCTTGATCCTGGACCCCTGAACTCTTTTTCACGCATACTTCACGTCAAATCCGGGGCTTTCCAAATCAAAGCAGAAGCACAGACTAACAAGAATAGGACGACTACCAGCCGGTTGTGTTCCCTCTCCATATCGCCACTACCGCTTGTCACGTTTCTATAGCGGCACCTGAGATTCACGCTTTTTTCACGATGATTTCACGTCCTATCAATCGATAGGCGAGCCCTTCATCTCCTTCAGGAACAACCCGCCCACCACCAGGGTCACTCCGGCGACGACGATCGGGTACCAGAGACCCCGGTAGATATCCCCCGAAGCGGCCACCATGGCGAAGGCGGTGGCGGGCAGGAAGCCGCCGAACCAGCCGTTTCCGATGTGGTAGGGCAGGGACATGGAGGTGTAGCGGATGCGCGCCGGGAACATCTCGACCAGGGCGGCGGCGATCGGGCCGTAGACCATGGTGACGTAGAGAACTAGCAGGGTCAGGAGGGCGATGACCTTCGGCCGGTCGATACGCGAGGGGTCGGCCTTGGCCGGATAGCCCGCTTCGGCCAGGGCGGCGGCGAGGGTCTTGGTCCAGGCCCCCCGGGCCTCGGCGAGGGCCTTGCCAGACAGGGCCTGACCATCGATCCCGGCGATCTCGGTCCCGCCGATCCGCACCCGGGCCAGGGTGCCGGCAGGCGCGGCCGCGTTCTGGTAGCTGACGCCGGCGCTGGCGAGGGCGGACTTGGCGATGTCGCAGGACGAGGCGAAGGCCGTCTTGCCGATCGGGTCGAACTGGAAGGCGCAGTCGGCGGGATCGGCGATGACCGTCACCGGCGCCGAGGCGGTCGCCGCCGCCAGGGCCGGATTGGCGGCCGCGGTCAGGGCCTTGAAGATCGGGAAATAGGTCAGGACCGCCAGGAGACAGCCCGCCAGGATGATCGGTTTGCGGCCGATCTTGTCCGACAGCCAGCCGAAGACGACGAAGAAGGGCGTACCGATGAGCAGGGCCGTTGCTACCAGGGCGTTGGTGGTCAGGCCGTCGACCCTGAGCGTCTTTTCCAGGAAGAAGAGGGTGTAGAACTGGCCCGTGTACCAGACCACCGCCTGGCCGGCGGTGAGGCCCACCAGGGCCAGCATGACCCGCTTCAGGTTCGTCCGGTCGGCGAAGGCCTCCGTCAGCGGCTTCTTGGAGGTCGTGCCCTCGTCCACCATCTTCTGGAAGACCGGGCTCTCGTTCAGCTTCAGCCGAATCCACATGGAAACCGCCAGGAGGACGGCCGAGACCAGGAAGGGTATGCGCCAGCCCCAGGCCTTGAAGGCCTCTTCGCCGACCTGGGTGCGCACGAGGATGATGACGATCAGGGACAGGAAGAGGCCCAGGGTCGCCGTGGTCTGGATCCAGCTGGTGTAGAGGCCGCGTTTCCCGTCCGGTGCGTGCTCGGCGACGTAGGTGGCCGCGCCGCCGTACTCGCCGCCCAGGGCCAGGCCCTGAATGAGGCGCAGTGCGACGAGGATCACCGGCGCCGCCAGACCGATCTGGCTGTAGTCCGGGAGCAGGCCGACCGCGAAGGTCGACAGCCCCATCAGCAGCATGGTGACCAGGAAGGTGTTCTTGCGGCCCCAGAGGTCACCCAGCCGTCCGAAGACAAGGGCACCGAAAGGGCGGACGGCAAAGCCCGCGGCGAAGGCCATCAGGGCCAGGATGAACCCCGTGGTCGCGTTCACGCCTGAGAAGAAGTGGCCGCTGATGAAGGCGGTCAGGGAGCCGTAGAGGTAGAAGTCGTACCACTCGAAGATCGTGCCGGCGGATGCCGCCCCCACGATCAGCTTATCGTTTCGAGCCTCGCCCGCCATGACGTCCTCCCCCGGAGATTTCCCCAACGGGAGGATAGACGCCGAAACCTATTCGAATCCAGCGTGCGATCCGCTCCCGGGCCGGCGACAGGGCCGGCCCGGGACGCGTCGATCAGAGGTCGGAGAACTTCTTGCCCTCGGCCACCAGCTTCTCGAGCAGGGGGGCCGGCTTGAAGTCGTCGCCCATCTTGGCCTGGAATTCCTTCATCTTCTCCAGGACCTTGGCCGCGCCGATCTGGTCGCCGTACCACATCGGGCCGCCGCGATAGACGGGCCAGCCGTAGCCGTTCTGCCAGACCACATCGACGTCCGAGGACCGGATGGCCTTGCCCTCTTCGAGGATCTTCACGCCCTCGTTGATCATCGGATAGATGCAGCGCTCGAGGATCTCCTCGTCGCTCACCGTCCGCGGGTTGGAGCCGGTCTTGACGATAAAGTCATTGATGATCTTCTCGGTCACCGGGCTCGGCTTGGCGTTGCGGTTCTCGTCGTAGTCATAGTAGCCGGCGCCGGTCTTCTGGCCGCGGCGGTCCATCTCGCACAGGACGTCGCGGATGCTTTCGCCCTGCGAGCGCTCCTTGACCCAGCCGATATCGAGGCCGGCCAGGTCGCTCATGGCGAAGGGACCCATGGGGAAGCCGAAGTCATAGAGCACCCGGTCGACATCCCAGGGCATGGCGCCCTCCATGACCAGCTTCTGGGCTTCGCGCTGGCGCTGGCCCAGGATGCGGTTGCCGACAAAGCCGGGGCAGACGCCGACCAGGGCGGCGATCTTGCCGATCTGCTTGGCCAGCTTCATCGAGGTGGCGATCACCGACTTGGAGGTATGGTCGGCGCGAACGATCTCGAGCAGCTTCATGACGTTGGCGGGCGAGAAGAAGTGCAGGCCGATCACCGCCTCGGGACGTTTGGTCACCGAGGCGATCTCGTCGATGTTCAGGCCCGAAGTGTTGGTGGCCAGGATGGCGCCCGGCTTGCAGATGGCGTCCAGCTTGGTGAAGATCTCCTTCTTCACGTCCATGCGCTCGAACACCGCCTCGATGACCAGGTCGACTGTGGCCAGGGCGTTCATGTCCAGCGAGCCCGTGATCAGGGCCATGCGCTCCTCGACCTGGGCGGCGGTGATGCCGCCGCGGGACGCCGTGCGCTCGTAGTTGCCGCGGATGACCTTCAGGCCGCGCTCCAGGGCTTCGGCCTGGACCTCGACGATGGTGACCGCGATGCCGACATTGGCGAAGTTCATCGCAATGCCGCCGCCCATGGTGCCGGCGCCGATGATGCCCACCGACTTGACCGGGATCAGGGGGGTGTCGTCCGGCACGTCCGGGACCTTCTGGGCCTGGCGCTCGGCGAAGAAGGAATAGCGCTGGGCCGCCGACTGCGAACCCGTGACCAGTTCGCCGAACAGCTTGCGCTCGACGGCCAGCCCCTCGTCGAAGGGCAGGTTCACCGCCGCCTCGATGCACCGGATGTTGTACTCAGGCGCCAGGAAGCCGCGGAACTTGCGGGCGTTGGCCTTGCGGAAGGCCTCGAAAATCTCGGGCTTGCCGCGGGCGGCCTCGACCTTGGTGTTGTTGTCGCGGACCTTCACCAGGGGCCTGTTCTCGCTCACGCAGCGACGGGCGAAGGCCACGGCGGCCTCTCGCAGCTTGCCTTCCTCGGCCAGCTCGTCGACCAGGCCCATCGCCAGGGCCTCGTTGGCCGGGGCGTGGCGTCCCGAGGTCATCATCTCGAGGGCCTTCTCGGGCCCGGCCACGCGGGGCAGGCGCTGGGTGCCGCCGGCACCGGGCAGCAGGCCCAGGTTCACCTCCGGCAGGCCGAGGCGGGCCGAGGGCACGGCGATGCGGTAGTGAGCGACCAGGGCGACCTCGAGGCCGCCGCCGAGGGCAGTGCCGTGGATGGCGGCGATCACCGGCTTGGGCGCGTTCTCCATCATCGCCTGGACGTCGAACAGCGAGGGCCCGCGCGCAGCGCCTCCGAACTCGGTGATGTCGGCGCCGGCGATGAAGGTGCGGCCCTCGCAGATCAGCACAATGGCCTTGACGGCGGGATCGGCGGTCGCCGTCTTGAAGCCCTCGAACAGGCCCTCGCGCACATTGGCCGACAGGGCGTTCACGGGCGGCGAGTTCAGGGTGATGATGGCGATGTCGCCGTCCATCGAAAGGTCGGTCACCGGATTGATGGCGGTCATGCGTTTCCTCGCTCTGGGGTTTCCGGACCAGCCGTTCAGGGGGCCAGTTCCGGCGTCGGATTCCCTTGGCGGTGTATACGCGGGGCCTGGGACGGGCGAGTCAAAACTGCGGCCGCGACCCCGATCGGCTTGACCGCCCCCGGCATCTGTGAGACCGCCTAGCTCTGATCGCTTCTTACGGCTCGACGGTCGGAAAACGCAGAGCAGGGCCTAACCTGCTTGGTCGGGGGAAACGGGGTGGACCCATGCGTCTGAAGATTCTGGGCAGCGGACTTGCGGCCCTCATTGCAGTGGTTTCCTTCAGCGTCGCCGCAGCCGCGCCCGCCAAGATTCCGCGGACGCCGGACAAGCACCCGGACCTCAACGGTGTCTGGCAGGTCCTGAACACCGCCAACTGGAACATCGAGCCCCATGCCGCCCGCGCCGCCCTGGCCCTGCGTCCAGGGCCTGTGGTTCCGGTGCCTGCCCGGGAGGTGATGGCCTTCGGTGCCATCGGCGCCGTGCCGGCTGGCACAGGGGTCGTGGTGGGCGGCGTCATCCCCTACACCCCCGAGGCCAAGGCAAAGCGGGACGAAAACCGCGCCGACTGGCTGAACCGGGATCCTGAGATCAAGTGCTACCTGCCGGGCGTGCCGCGGGCCAATTACATGAGCTTCCCACTGCAGATCATCCAGGGCGGAAACGAGACCCTCATCGCCTACGAATATGCCGGCGCGGTCCGAGACCTGGTCTTTAAGGACCCGGGCCCGGCGCCGGTGGATTCCTGGATGGGCCAGTCGGTGGCCAAATGGGAGGGTGACACCCTCGTCGTCACCGTCACCGGACAGTCCGACTCTACCTGGTTCGACCGGGCGGGTAACCATCACTCTGCGGCCATGACCGTGGTCGAGCGCTGGACCCTGACGGACGCCGACCATATCCGTTACGAGGCCGAGATCACCGACCCCGAAACCTTCACCCGTCCCTGGAAGGTGGCGATGGTCCTCTATCGCAGGGTGGGCGAGG
Source organism: Phenylobacterium sp. (assembly GCF_037138395.1). Taxonomy (GTDB): domain Bacteria; phylum Pseudomonadota; class Alphaproteobacteria; order Caulobacterales; family Caulobacteraceae; genus Phenylobacterium. The sequence continues at coordinate 4,422 of NZ_JBAXIM010000079.1, read as the reverse complement.
ACGCCCGCCTCCAGCAGTTCAAGTGCGTCGAGTTCGTCGAGGAGATGATGTTCGGCAAGCTCCGCAAGAACCCCCTGCCCTGATCCCGACCGACATTCAGCCGGAGACCCCGACATGACCTCCAAATCCACGCGCACCCTTGCCGCCCTGGCGGCCATCGCCGGACTGTCCATCGCCGGTGCGGCAGGCCAGGCCGAGGCGCACCACGCCTTCGCCGCCGAGTTCGACGGCAATGCCCCGGTCCTGGTCCGCGGGACCGTGACCAAGGTGGAGTGGATCAATCCACACGCCTGGATTCACGTCTCGGTGGCCAAGGCGGGCGGCGGAGCCCAGGTCTGGATGGTCGAGGGCGGTACGCCCAACACCCTCCTGCGCTCCGGCCTGACGCGGGACTCCCTCAAGCCCGGCACCAATGTCATCGTCCGAGGCTACCAGTCGAAGGACAAGGCCTGCGCTCCGGCCTGTAAGGCCAATGGGCGCGATGTGACCTTCACCGATGGCCGTCGGGTCTTCATGGGCTCCTCCGGGACCGGGGCGCCCAAGGACGGCGCCGATCCGGGCGAGCGGCGGCCCTAGGGCACGGCCTTCGGACCGGGAGGCCGCATGATCGATTCCTTCGTGAGCTGGCTGGCGACGACCACTGGAAGCATTGCGCTTCATGAGTCGCTGTACATGTACGCCATCATCGAGACCCTACACGTCGTGGCGATCGCTCTCTTCGTGGGATCCATCGCCATGATCGACCTGCGGGTCCTGGGCCTCGCCCTGGCCCGGGTCCCGGTCTCGCAGGCCCTCCGGCAGATCCTGCCCTGGACGGTGGCCGGCTTCATCGTGCTCCTGCTGACCGGCACCCTGCTGTTCTACGCCATTCCCGAGCGGACCTTCCACAGCCCCTGGTTCCGCGCCAAGATGATCCTCCTTGTTCTGGCTGGCCTGAACGTTTGGCGGTTCCACAGAGCCTACGGCCTGTCGCCTGCCGGCTGGGACACAGGACCCGCCCCCGCCAGGGCCCGGGCCTCTGCCATGGCCTCCCTGGCTCTCTGGATCGGGGTCATCATCTGTGGTCGGTTCATCGCCTACAACTGGTTCGACTGCGACAAGCCCCAGCCGGCCTTCATCTCCGCCTTCTCCGCCTGCCGGAGCTACACGCCGTGAGCCTCTACGACCTCTGCGAGGCCATTGAGGCCACCGCCGTCTCGGCTGCGCTCCGGGAGTCCCTCTGGCTCTTCCCGGTCATCGAGTCCGTCCACCTTGTGGGCCTCGCCATCCTCGGGGGCTCACTCCTTATGGTTGACCTGAGGCTGATGGGCGCCGGGCTGAACCGCCAGTCGATCGCCGCGGTCGAACACGGTGCCCGGCGCTGGTTCCTTGGAGCCCTGCTACTGATGCTCGTGACCGGGTCCCTGCTCGGGATTTCCGAGGCCGTAAAGCTCTATGACCGCCCCGCCTTCTTTGTGAAGATGATCGCCCTGGCCACGGCCCTGGTCCTGACCTTCACGGTGCGGCGGGCGCTGATTGCGCGCAATTCTTCCGGCGGTCCCGCAGCCTTCGCCATCGGCGCGGCCTCCCTGTCGACCTGGCTCCTGGTCGCCGTGGCCGGCCGCTGGATCGGCTTCTCCTGACCCCTTGTTCGGGATCAGGCCCAGCACAGGCCCAGCCCAGGACCCCCAAGGGCCGTCAGGCCCGGCCCAGGACTTTCGCCCTCAGCCTGCGCATGCCGCCCAGCCAGCGGTCGTAGTCCGCCGTCTTGCGCTGCATGTAGGTGAGGACGATCTGGTGCGGCAGGATCAGGAAGCTTTCCGCCTCCAGTCCCTTCACCACAGCCTCGGCCACGTCGTCGGGCGACAGGACGCCATCCAGGTTCTGCGGCTGCTCCTGGCCCCCGCCGGCCCGGAGCATGGCCGTGTCCACCCCCTGCGGGCAGAGGACCGAGACCTTGATCCCCAGCGCCTCGGGGGATCATGCCGGGCAGGGCGGCCCGGGCACCATAGACTTGGGCCATGACATTGACCCCCCAGGCCCGGTTCCAGACCGCGTCCGCCGCTGAGGCGGCGTTGTCCGGGTCAGGCTCGCCGCCACCCACGCCGCAGAACGAGCCGCCGATCCCGGCCGCCACCGATGATGGCGACCTGCGGTTGGCTCAATTTCACGCAATCGCATTATCTGCGGCGCCGCGCGCATAAAAAAAGACGGGGGCAAAAGCCCCCGTCTCGATCTTGATAGTCGCCGAAGCCGAGATTCAGCGTCCGGAGGATTTCATGACTTCTTCCATCACGCGATCAAGATTGAAGCTGCCGGGCTTTTGGCGCGGCGGAAACTCCTTGAAGCTTTGCAGCCACTGGCCGACGTAAGCCCCGGCGGGGGCAATCGCATACATGTGCTCAAGATACCAACGCTGATAGCCGATCGCATTTTCTTCCTGGGCACGCTCGAAGGGATCCATCCGCAGATTGGTCAGCATCGGCGCACGCAAGGGCGTGAAGGGCTTCTGCCAGACATTCATCCCTTCAGCTTCCTGCATCAGGAAGGTGACCTTCCAATTTTCGTAGCGAAGCGCGGCAACGCTGCCGTCGTCGGTCCAGTAGAGGAACTCCCGACGCGGCCAGGCCGATTCGCCGCGCAGTGCAGGGCCGAGATCGTAGCCATCGAGATGCACCTTGTAGTTCATGCTGCCGACCTTCAGGCCGGTGAGCAGGTCCTGCTTGACGGTCTTGTTACCGGCTGCAGCCAGCAGGGTGGTCAGCATGTCTTCGTGTGCGCCGATGTCATTGACGACCGTACCGGGCTTGATGGTGCCGGGCCACCGGATCAAGGTCGGCACGCGATAGCCGCCTTCCCAGTTGGTGTTCTTCTCGCCGCGGAACATGGTGGTCCCACCATCGGGCCAGGTGAAGGTTTCAGCCCCGTTGTCTGACGAATACATGACAATAGTGTTTTCATCCAAGCCGAGTTCCTTGAGCTTGGCTAGGATCTGTCCGACATGTCTGTCATGCTCGACCATGCCGTCGGCATAAATGCCAAGGCTGGTCTTGCCTACCGACTCTTCCTTCAGGTGCGTGAAGATGTGCATGCGGGTGGAATTCCACCACAGGAAGAAAGGTTTGTCGGACTTCGCGGCGCGCTCCATGAAGTCGAGCGCCTTGGCATTGACTTCCTCATCAATCGTTTCCATCCGCTTTTTCGTCAGCGGTCCGGTATCGGTGATACGGCCATCTGCGAAGCTGTGGATCACGCCGCGCGGACCAAAGCGTTTCTTGAACGCCGGGTCCTTGGGGTAGTCGGGGTTCTCCGGCTCTTCTTCGGCATTGAGGTGATAGAGATTGCCGAAGAACTCGTCGAAACCGTGTTTGGTCGGCAGGGTCTCGTCAGAGTCGCCGAGGTGGTTCTTGCCGAACTGGCCGGTCACGTAACCCTGTGCACGAAGGAGTCCGGCAATCGTCGGATCGCCCTTCTTCATGCCTTCAGGTGCGCCCGGCAGGCCGACCTTGGTGAGGCCAGTTCGAATCGGGGACTGGCCGGTGATGAACGCTGCACGGCCTGCGGTGCAGCTCTGCTGGCCGTACCAGTCGGTGAAAAGTGCGCCGTCACGACCGATGCTGTCGATATTTGGGGTCTTGTACCCCATCATCCCGCGGTTATAGGCGCTGATGTTGAACTGCCCGATGTCATCACCCCAGATGATCAGGATGTTCGGCTTGCGGGTCGTTTGCGCGCTGGCGGTTGCAGCTATCATCGCGAACAACAGACCGATGCACCCGGCCAGCCACGTTTTCAGATGTTTCAAGGCCATGGTTGGTATTTTCCTGTGTGTGATGGGTTCTCAAGACGGACAAACCATCGCCGGAATTCTCAGGCAGACGATGCTTCTCATCCAAAATCGAATTGGTCTATAACTTAAGGTTAGAACTCACCTAGAGTTACCGAATATTGATATAGAATTATGAAGCTTTCGTGTCACGATGCCTAACTAGGATTGATTTTCGACTGATTGGCCTGGAAATCGCGCTGTCCGAACAGGGTCGTTTCCGCGCTGCCGCCGATGCGGGCAATCTGTCGCAGCCGCGTCTGTCCCGAGGCATCGCGCAGCACGAGCGCTCGCTGGGCGTGTCGCTTTTCGACCGAACGACCAAAGGCGTCGTGCCGGCTGCGTTGGGTCGGATGTTGATGGACAGAATAGAAGCCGTTTTGCGCGATTCCGCGTGTTTGCGGCGCGAGCTCGATTTGCTTGCCGGGCTGGAGACCGGCGCTGTCAGTCTGGCAGCGGCGTCAGGGTCTTCGGCTATGAAAACGACCGCCAGTTCACCATCGGGGCTGTCCTGCCGGTGCCGGTTTTTCTGGCTTGCAGACCCGGGCCTTCCTGGCCGGGATCAGGCCCGGCCCAGGACCCCCAAGGGCCGTCAGGCCCGGCCCAGGACTTTCGCC
>NZ_JBAXIM010000078.1:0-11626 GCF_037138395.1 Phenylobacterium sp. | reverse complement strand
CCGGGAAAGGCCTCGGGGAACATGGTCAGGACTGTGACCTCGAAGGGCGGCGGCGGCCTCAGCGGCGGCGGCGAGGTCAGCGGCCTTCTGGGCCTTTTCCCCGGCGCGCTCCTTGGCCTTGCGGCCAGGTTCGCCCTTCTTCAGGTTGCTGCCAGCCTGCCAGGTGACCAGGCCTTCGGTGGCCAGGAAGCGGGCGACGCGGTCCGAGGGCTGGGCGCCCTTGGCGATCCAATCGCTGATGCGCTCGACCTTGAGGGTCACGCGGCTGGGGTCGTCCTTCTTCAGGAGGGGGTTGTAGGTGCCCACCTTCTCGATGAAGCGGCCATCGCGGGGCGCATGGCTGTCGGCGACAACGATGGAATAATAGGGGCGCTTCTTGGCGCCACCGCGGGCGAGACGAATCCTGAGCATGGGGTGTCCTTAAGGTTCGAGTGTCTGATTAGGATTTCTTGAAGGGGTTGAAGCCCGGCGGCAGGCCGCCACCGAGTCCGGGGAGTTTCAGGCCGCCGGGAAGTCCGCCAGGCAGCTTGTCGGCCATTTTTGCCAGCGCCTCGAGCTGGGCCGCGTCGGGTGTGGGCACCTTGCCGCCACCGAGGGCCTTCAGGCGGTCGAGTCCGCCAGCTCCCCCGCCAGCGCCCCCGCCTCCGAGCATGCCGGCCATGCGTGCAAAGCCCTTGCCGCCGTCCCGGCTCATCATCTTGAAGGTGTCGGCCATCTGCCGGTGCTGCTTCAGAAGGCGGTTGACCTCGGCCACGTCGACCCCGGCCCCGGCCGCAATCCGCCGCTTGCGGGAGGCCTGAAGGATATCGGGCTTGCGGCGCTCGGCCTTGGTCATGGACGAGATGATCGCCGACTGGCGGTCGAGGCTCTTGTCCGAGACGTTGGCCTCGGCAATCTGCTTCTTGATCTTCTGGACCCCGGGCAGGAGGCCCATCAGACCCTCCATGCCGCCCATCCGCTTCATCTGGGCCAGCTGGTCGGACATCATGTCGAGGTCGAACTGGCCCTTGGCCAGGCGACGGGCCATGGCCTCGGCCTTGGCGGAGTCGAGGTCCTGGGTGGCCTTCTCCACAAGGGCGACAATGTCCCCCTGGCCGAGGATGCGACCGGCCACCCGGGCGGCGTCAAAGACGTCGAGGCCGTCGATCTTTTCGGAGACGCCAAGGAACTTGATGGGCAGGCCGGTGACCGCCCGCATGGACAGGGCCGCGCCACCGCGGCCGTCGCCGTCCGCCCGGGTCAGGACCAGGCCAGTCAGGGGCAGGCGTTCATGGAAGGCCTTGGCCGTGCGAACAGCGTCCTGGCCGGTCAGGCTGTCGGCCACCAGCAGGGTCTCGTGCGGACGCGAAATGGCGGCGATCTCGGCCGCCTCGGCCATCATGGCCTCGTCGATGGTTGTGCGCCCGGCGGTATCGAGGATGACGACGTCGAAGCCCTGGAGCTTGGCTGCCGACAGGGCCCGGCGGGCGATGTCGGGCGCAGACTGGCCGACCAGGATCGGCAGGCTCTCGACGCCGGCCTGGACAGCCAGGGTTGCCAGCTGCTCCATCGCGGCCGGGCGGCGGGTGTCGAGTGAGGCGAGCAGGACCTTCTTGCGTTCCCGCGATAGGCGCAGGGCCAGCTTGGCGGCGGTGGTCGTCTTGCCCGAGCCCTGGAGGCCGGCCATCAGGATGACGGTCGGCGGATTCAGGCTGAGGTTCAGGCCTTCGGCGCCCTCGCCGCCCAGCATCTCCACCAGGCCGTCATAGGTGATCTTGACCACCTGATCCGCCGGACGCACCGAACGGATGACCGCCTCCCCCGTGGCCTGTTCCCGGGCCCGGGCGATGAAGTCGCGGACGACGGGCAGGGCGACGTCGGCGTCTAGGAGGGCGGTGCGGACCTCCTTCAGGGCCTCGTCGATGTCTTTTTCGGACAGCACCCCGCGACCGGACAGCCGGTCGAAGACGGAAGTGAGACGGTCTGTCAGCGCGTCGAACATGTCGATCTCCGCAAGAGCGCTCCACGGGTCAAAACGGCCCGGCCCAAACGCGATCGACCCCCGTGGACGATCACGTCGACGGGGGGCCTCTCCGCCCTCGTCCCGCCCGGAGGCGGGGGTCGTGGCGGTGGAGGGCGCAATCGCAATGCGCCGGAGGAGGCGGCGAAATGCGCCCCGGAGGCCGGAAAGTCAAGGCCACCGGGGCGTGAGATCGCTCCCGGCTCAGCCGGTGGGGAAGCCCTTATCGCGCAGGTAGGCCTTCACATCCGGGTCCCGGCCGCGGAAGTTTCGGTACTGCTGGGCCGGGTCGAGGGTATTGCCGACGCTCATGACGCAGTCATGTAGCCGCTTGGCCACGGCCTTGTCGTAGGGGCCCCCCGCCTCGGTGAAGGCCTCGAAAGCGTCGAGGGCGATGACCTCGCTCCACAGGTAGCTGTAGTAGCCCGCAGAGTAGCCGTCGCTGGCGAAGACATGCTGGAACTGGGGCGTGCGGTGCCGCATGGGCAGCTCTCGGGGCATGCCCAGCCTGGCCAGTTCCGCCTTCTCAAAGGCTCGGGGGTCGATGTCGGCGTCGCCCGCCAGGTGCAGCTTCATGTCGATCAGGGCCGAGGACAGGTATTCGGTGACGTCGAAGCCCTGGCGGAAGGTCGAGGCCTTGGCGATCCGCGCAGCCAGATCGGCCGGCATGGGCTTGCCGGTTTCGTGGTGCAGGGCAAAGCGGTTGAGCACTTCCGGCGTCGGTAGCCAGTGTTCATTCACCTGGGAGGGAAACTCCACATAGTCGCGGGGCACGCTGGTCCCCGACAGGGAGGGGTAGGTCACCGCCGAGTTCAGTCCGTGCAGGGCGTGGCCAAACTCGTGGAACATGGTCTCGGCGTCATCCCACGAGACCAGGACGGGCTTGCCCGCAGTTCCCTTCACGAAGTTGGCGTTGTTCGAGACGATGGTGGTGGTCCGGCCGCCAAAGGTCCGCTGGTCGCGGTAGGCGTTCATCCAGGCGCCGGAACGCTTGCCCGGGCGGGCGTAGGGATCGAAGTACCAGAGACCGACGTGCTCCCCGGCCTGGCCCTTGACCTCCCAGACCCGGATGTCGGCCTGCGCAACCGGCAGCCCCTTCACCTCGTCGAAGGTGAATCCATAGAGCTGGCCAGCGGCCCAGAACATACCCTCGCGGAGCTTGTCGAGCTGCAGGTAGGCCTTCACCTCATTCATATCGAGGTCGTACTTCGCAGCCCGGACCTTCTCGGCATAGTACCGGTAGTCCCAGGGCTCGATGCGCACGCCGAGCTTCTCGGCGTCGGCCACGGCCTGCATCTCTGCGACTTCCTCGCGGACCCTTGCGGTGGCGGCGGGCCAGACCCGCAGCATCAGCTCCATCGCCCTTTCCGGCGTCCCGGCCATGGAGTCCGACAGACGCCAGTGGGCATGGGTGGGATAGCCCAGCAGCTTCGCCCGCTCGGCCCGTAGCTTGAGGATCTGGTGGATGAGGCCGTTGTTGTCCTTGGCGTCGCCGTTGTCGCCGCGGCTGTAATAGGTGCGCCAGACCTTCTCGCGCAGGTCGCGCCGCGACGAGTAGGTGAGGAAGGGGTCCATGGACGAGCGGGTATTCAGGATCGCCCACTGGCCCTCATGGCCCCGGGACGCCGCCGCCGAAGCCGTAGCGGCCCGGATATCCTCGGGCAGCCCGGTCAGCTCGGCCTCGTTCTGCAGGAAAAGGACGTAGTCGGTTTCGTCCGCCAGGAGGTTCTGGCTGAACCGGGTGTAGAGGCCCGCCAGGGTCTTGTTGATCTCGGCGACCCGGGTCTTCTGCGGGCCATTCAGGCGGGCACCGGCGCGCACGAAGCGGGTGTGATGGAGCCACATGAGCCGGTGCTGCTCGGGGGTCAGGCCGGCGTGGGCACCGCGGGTGTAGACCTCGTCGATGCGCTTGAAGAGGGCGGCGTTCTGGAGGATGGCGTCCTGGTGCGCGGCCAGCTGGGGCTCGACGGCCTCCTCGACCTTCTGCACGTCGGGTGTCGCCAGGGTGTTGGTCCAGATGAAGTAGTAGGTCAGCACCCGGGCACTCGCCTGGCCCGTCAGCTCCAGGGCCTCGATGGTGTTTGCAAAGGTGGGCGGCGCCTTGTTCCGGGCGATGGCGTCAATCTCTGCCCGCTCGGCCGCCAGGGCCTGGTCGACGGCGCCGCGGAAGTCCTCGACCCGGACCTTGTCGAAGGCTGGGACGCCGCCGTGGGGCCCGGTCCAGGGCAGGGTCATCGGATTGGCTGGCGCAGCGGCGGCCGTTGCGACGATAGGAAGGGACTGGGCCGCGGCGAGGACGCCGGAGGCGGCGAGGAAGGTGCGCCGTTTCATGGGGACTCCGTCACGGGAACGAATTTTCCCCAGCATAGGGGGTGCCGGAAGGGGCGTCACCTGACAGCGCGGAAATGAACTGAGGCGACCTCTGGCGCGACGGCGGGAGGCGCGTTAGTCGGGGGCATGGCGATTGGCGTCTTTGATTCCGGAATTGGCGGCCTCAGCGTCCATCGCAGGCTGGTGGAGCGGTTTGCGCGCGCCGATTTCGTCTACTTGGCCGACCAGGCCAACACCCCCTACGGCGGCCGTCCGGGAGAAGAGATCGTGGCCCTGACCCGGGCCGGATGCGAGCGTCTGTTTGCCGAGGGTTGTGACCTGGTCATCCTGGCCTGCAATACCGCCTCGGCCATCGCGCTACGGCGCCTGCAGCAGACCTGGCTGCCAGATATCCGCGCCACCCGCGGCCGGCCGACCAACGTCGTAGGGATCATCGTCCCGACCATCGAGGCGGCCACCGGCCTGCCGTGGGAGCACGAGGCCGAGCGCCGGGGCGACAAGGTGGAGAAGCTCGACGTGCTTGCGGTCTTCGCCACGCCAGCGACGGCGGCCTCCCGGGTCTATGAAATCGAGATCGACAAGCGGCGGCAGGACGTCGCCGTCTTCGTCGAGGCCTGCCCGGATCTCGCCGCCCGGATCGAGGCGGGCGCGGGGCGCGGAGAGCTTGCAGCCCTCGTCGCCGGACATGTGGCGGCGGTGACGCGCCGGATCGGGCGCGCGCCGGACCGCGCCATCCTGGGCTGCACCCATTACGAGATCATCTCAGATGTCTTCCGTGCGGCCCTCAGGCCGGGAACGCCCCTGGTGCACCAGCCGGACGCCACGGCCGAGGCCCTGGCGTCCTATCTCGAGCGGCGGCCAGAGTACGACCCTGGCCAGGATGGCCGCAGGGTCTTCCTGACCACCGGCGAGGCCGGCCTGCAACACACCCTCGCTGCCGAATTTTGGGGCGGCCCCCTGCGCTTTGACCCGGCCTGAGGCGCAGGACTGCTTTTTGCCGCTACCCTAAGCCTCGCTGGCGCGGCAAGATGGTGCCATGAAGCTGCTGCTCTCCCCCGCCTCGCCCTATGCCCGCAAGGTCTGGCTGGCCGCCGCCGAACTCGGCCTCGAAGGCCGGGTCGAGGTGGCGAACGCATCCGCCTCGCCGGTCGCCGACACGCCCGAGCTCTGGGCCCTGAACCCCCTGGGCAAGATCCCGGTCCTGATCACGGATGAGGGCGAGGCCCTCTACGACAGCCGGGTAATCGCCGACTACCTGGACAGCCTCACCCCCCGGCGGCTGTGCCCTGCCGATGGCGAGGCCCGCTGGCGGGTCCAGACCCTCCACGCGGCTGCAGATGGCCTGCTGGATGCGGCCCTGCTCGCCCGATACGAGGAGGCGCTGCGGCCCGAGCCCCTGCGCTGGGCCGACTGGCGGCGGGGACAGGGCGAAAAGATCCGCCGGGTCCTGGACATGCTGGAGGGCACGGATCTCCGCCCCGGCGATGACGCCCGGATCTGCGACATCGCCGCGGCCTGTGCCCTTGGTTATCTCGATTTCCGCTTCGCCGCCGAGCCCTGGCGCCCCGCCCGGCCCCGACTGACCGCCTTCTTCGACACCTTCACCCGGCGCCCGGCCTGGGCCCAGAGCGATCCGGCGCGCGCCACATGACAGGGTCGGCGCCGTCTGCCTCCGGGCGGGACGCTCTGGCCGCCCGCTTCCTCAGCGGGGAGGGCCGGCTGGGCCGCCGGGACTTTCTGGTCTCGGCCCTGGTCCTCCTGGCCATCGCCCTCGTCTACGACACCGTGTCCGCGGGCCCCCTGCAGTGGATCACCGGCTGGCTGGTCTGGCCGCTCCTGGTCTGGATCGCGGCCTGCCTCCTGGCCCGGCGCCTGCATGACCGCGGGCGGAACGGCTGGTTCGCCGCCCTGGTCCTGGCCGCCCTGGTCGCCGTCTGGCCCCAGCCCGCGGGGTTCCTCGACTTTCCCTTCGTCCTGGTACTGATCTGGGCCGTCGTGGAATTGGGCGTGCTCTCCGGCGAGACCGGCGTGAACCGCTATGGGCCGCCGCCAGCCGGGGTTTCCGCCCTCGCCTAGACCGGCGGTTCCGCTGGCGTCACCGGCCCGAACACCCCGGTGAAGGCGGAGAGCAGGGCCGCATCCGCCTCCTCCAGGCTGCAGGTCAGGCCCAGGTCTGCAAGGCTGGTTACCCCATGCTGCGTCTGGCCGCAGGGCACGATGCCGCTGAAGTGCGAGAGGTCCGGTTCGACGTTCAGCGAAATCCCGTGGAAGGAGACCCAGCGCCGGACCTTGACGCCGATGGCGGCGATCTTGTCCTCCCGGACCGTCGCCCCAGGGCTGCCGCGCTCGATCCAGACGCCTACCCGGCCCTTGCGGACGACGCCGTCGACGGCGAACCGGGCCAGGGCGGCGAGGATCCAGGCTTCAAGGGCACCCACGTAGGCGCGGATGTCCTTCTGGCGTGCTGACAGGTCAAGCAGGACATAGGCCACCCTCTGGCCGGGGCCGTGGTAGGTGTACTGACCGCCTCGGGGGCTTCGGAAGACGGGGAACCGGTCGGCATCGAGGAGGTCGGCGTCCCGTGCCGAGACCCCGGCGGAGTAAAGAGGCGGGTGTTCCAGGAGCCAGACCAGTTCGGAGGCCTCTCCGCAGGCGATGGACTCCGCCCGGGCCTCCATGGCCGCCGCCGCCTCGGGATAGGGCGTCAGCCCGGGCGAGACAGCCCAGCCACAGGCACCGCCGTCCAGACGCCGGAAATCGGGGATATTTAACGTCCGGTCAATCATGTTGCAGGCAATCTGGGCTTGGATGAGTCGCCGCGCAAGCCGTGTGCGGCTCCGGTTTGCGTTCTTGGAAGGTGACCCCCCTTGGGCCAGATCAACGCCGTCAACGTCGAAATCTCGGTGCTCCTTGGCCGGTCGATCCTGCCCATGGCCCAACTGCTCCGAATGGGCCGCGGTGCCGTCATCCCCCTGGACGCCACGGTCAATGACGAGGTCTGGATCCTCGCCAACAACCACCCGGTGGCCCGCGGCGAGATCCAGGTCAATGACGACCGCATCGCCATCACGGTGACGCGGGCGGCGGATGTCTACGACTTCATGGCGGGCTCCAGTACCTGATCGCGCTTCACAAAGCCGTCGGGCTTTGGTAGGCCCCCCGCTCACCACGCGCGGTCGTGGCGGAATTGGTAGACGCGCAGCGTTGAGGTCGCTGTGGGGCAACCCGTGGAAGTTCGAGTCTTCTCGACCGCACCAGTGAGTCAAAGAGTCCGGGGACAAGGTCCAGTCTGAAACGCATAGCGCCGGGAGGGCAGGTCCGCATGAGTCGCGACACTGAACGTTCCCTGCGCGATGACGGGATGTCGGGCGGTTCTGTCGTCGAGGACCTCGAGGACCTGGCCCTCGGCGACGACTATGCCCTTAATCCCGACTTCGTGGCCCTGGTGGTCGACGCTGCCGACCGGGGCGACGCCGAACGCCTGCGCGAGCTTCTGGCCGCCCTCCATCCCGCCGACGTCGCCGACCTGATGGGCTTCCTGTCGGCGGGGGACCGCGAGGAGGTGATGGCCCACCTCGACCCCGAGGCCCTGGCCGCGATCCTTTCCGAGATCGAGCCGGAGATCCGCGAGGAACTGCTTGATCGCATGTCCTCGGCCACCCTGGTCCGGGCCCTCGGCGAGCTGGACTCCGACGACGTCGTGGATCTGGTCGAGGACCTGGAGGACGACAAGCGGGCGCAGGTCCTGGCCGCCCTGCCCGACATCGACCGGGCCGCCATCGAGACCTCCCTGGCCTACGACGAAGAGTCCGCCGGCCGCCTGATGCAGCGCGAGGTCGCCTCAGCGCCCCAGTTCTGGACCGTCGGCCAGGCCCTCGATCACTTCCTTGCGGCCGGCGATGACATGCCGGAGCTATTCTTCGACGTCTACGTGGTCGACCCCTCCCACCGGCCCTTGGGCGGCGTCCCCGTCAGCCGCCTCCTGCGGCATGACCGCGATACGCCCCTGGCCCGGATCATGGAGCCCCTTACCGAGATCCCGGTTGGCATGGACCAGGAAGAGGCGGCCTACATCTTCGACAAGTACCACCTGATCTCTGCCCCCGTGGTCGAGCCAGGCGGCCGGCTGGTGGGCCAGCTTACCGTCGACGACATTGTCGGCGTCATCCGCGAGGCGGGCGAGGAGGACATCCTGGCCCTGGCCGGCGTGTCCGATGTCGGACGTGACGCCAGCCTGGCCGGTACCATCCGCTCGCGCCTGCCCTGGCTGGTCCTCAACCTGGGTACCGCGGCCTTGGCCTCCAGCGTGATCGGCGCCTTCCAGGGGGTGATCGCCCAGGTCCTGACCCTGGCCATCCTCATGCCCATCGTCTCCTCCCTGGGCGGAAACGCCGGCACCCAGACCCTTGCCGTGGCGGTTCGCGCCCTGTCGAGCCGGGAGCTGAACGCCGCCAACTCGGCCCGCATCATCGGCCGCGAGGTGGCGACAGGCCTCCTGAACGGCTCCATCCTGGCCCTACTCTTGGCCGCCGCCGTCTGGGTCCTGTTCCAGGATCCGCGGCTCGCCCTCACCGTGGGGCTGGCCATCGTGGCCAACTTCTTCGTCGCCGCCCTGGCCGGGATCCTGGCCCCGATCATGCTAGATCGCCTTGGCCGGGACCCGGCGGTCTCGTCCTCCGTGCTGGTGACCTTCGCGACGGACTTCATGGGCTTCCTGGCCCTCCTCGGCATCGCCCGGCTGATCATGCTCTAGGCGTGGCGCCGGGCTCCGCCACCTCGCCCCCCTGATCGCCCCGTGCTAACCCAGGGGTCATGAGCCAGCCTGAATTCGACTTCGCCCTGGGCGAGACCACCGACGCCCTGCGGGCCTCCGTCGCCCGCTTTGCCGCCGAACGCATCGCCCCGCGCGCCGGGGCCATCGACCGGGACAACGCCTTCCCCCGGGACCTCTGGCCACAGATGGGCGCCCTGGGCCTCCTGGGCCTCACCGTGGAGGCGGAGGACGGCGGCGCTGGCCTGGGCTATCTCGAGCACGTGGTGGCCATGGAGGAGATCTCCCGGGCCTCGGCCTCGGTGGGCCTGTCCTATGGTGCCCACTCCAACCTCTGCGTGAACCAGATCCGCCGCTGGGGAACCGAGGCCCAGAAGGCGCGCCATCTGCCCGGGCTGATCTCGGGCGAGCATGTCGGCGCCCTGGCCATGAGCGAGGCGGGATCGGGCTCGGACGTCGTGTCCATGCGCCTGCGCGCCGAGCACCGAGGCGACCGCTATGTCCTCAACGGCACCAAGTTCTGGATCACCAACGGCCCCCACGCCGACGTCCTGGTGGTCTATGCCCGCACCGAGCCTGACGCTGGTCCCCGGGGCATCACCGCCTTCCTGATCGAGCGCGGTTTCGCTGGCTTCTCCACGAGCCCGAAACTCGACAAGATGGGCATGCGGGGCTCCGACACCGCAGAGCTGGTCTTCGAGGACTGCGAGGTCCCGGAGGACAGCGTCATGGGGCCGGTGAACGGCGGCGTCGGCGTCCTGATGAGCGGGCTGGACTACGAGCGGGCGGTGCTGGCGGGCGGCCCGCTGGGCATCATGCAGGCCTGCCTGGACCTGGTCGTGCCCTATGTCCGCGAGCGCCGCCAGTTTGGCCAGGCCATCGGTTCCTTCCAGCTCATCCAGGCCAAGGTGGCAGACATGTACGTCGCCCTGAACTCAGCCCGGTCCTATGTCTACGCCGTGGCGCGGGCCTGCGACGCGGGCCGGGCCACTCGGCACGACGCCGCCGGCGCCATCCTCCTGGCCTCGGAGAACGCTGTGAAGGTGGCGCTGGAGGCGATCCAGGCCCTGGGCGGGGCGGGCTACACCCGCGACTTCCCCGCCGAGCGCCTGCTACGTGACGCCAAGCTCTACGACATCGGCGCCGGCACCAACGAAATCCGCCGCTACCTGATCGGCCGGGAGCTGATCGGCGCCTGAGGCGACTTCCTACGCGGGTCTATGGCTCGACGAAGGACAGGGTCATGCCGTCCCACCCCTTCTCGCCCACGGTCTGCAGGGCGGTTGAGAACAGGCGCGGTTCGCGTCCAAGACGCTCGGTGAAGGTCCGGACGCCCCGGACGCGATCATCTTCGGAGTCGGGATCCAGAACGGCGCCGCCGCGAACCACATTGTCGCCGATGATGAGGCCGCCGGGCCGTGTCAGCTTCAGCGCCCAGTCCAGATAGGCGGGATTGTTCGGCTTGTCGGCATCGATGAAGACGAGGTCAAACGCAGCACAGGCGTCTGCGGCGAGGCGGGCCAGGGACTCCAGCGCGGGTCCGACGAGGATCTGAACCCGGTCGCCGATCCCCGCGCGGTCCAGGTTTTGCCGGGCCAGGGCAGCGTAATCCGGGGACACCTCCAGGGAGATCAATTGGCCCCCGGCCGGCAGGGCTTGCGCCATCCAGGTCGCCGAGACCCCGCCCAGGGTTCCGATCTCCAGAATGCGGCGGGCACCCGTGGCCTTGACCAGAAGGGACAGGAACCGGCCTTGCAGGGGTGAGACGTCGTGGGGGGGAAGGCCTTGGGCGGCGTTCGTCTCCAGGATTTCGGACCGCAAGGGGTCCTTTCCGATGAGCCTCTTCGCGAAGTAGGCATCCACCGCGACCCAGGCCTGGTCCTCGCCCTGCATCCCTTGCCCTCCATTTTACCCGTCGGTCACAGCCGAATCCGGGTGCCATAACGAAACGGGCGGCCCGGTTTCCCGAGCCGCCCGACACCGATCGTGGAAGTCACAGCTTCGCACAAAGACGATGGGAGAATGCTACCGCGCGAGCGCGGAGGTCATAAATCCAGAAGCGACTTCCGAGGGATAACGGTGAGACACTGGATCACCTCCTTTCAAGGGTTGGACAAGGAGACCAGCCTGCACCGACTTCGGCCGCCCTGACAAGCCGGCTTTTTGTCCCGTCAGGGGGATGCGGGGACTGGCTGGGGCCTGCGCCTGCGCAGGTCTTCCAGCGGGCGGTCCAGGCGGTCGATCGCGGCGATGGCCGCGGCGTGGCCGGCGGCCACAGCGGGGTCGTAGGCGCTCCAGTCGCGGATCTCGACCCCGGCCAGCTCGGGCAGGATGAGGACGTCCGCCGCCTCCCGATCCGCGGCCAGGTCCCGGCCGGAGGATACGGTGGCCGCCCGGATCAGCAGGGAGACGATGGGGGGCCCCTTGCGCCACTGGCCCGAGAGGATCCAGCGCAGCATGGAGCGCGGCCGGACAATGTCGGCGGCGGTGATGGACAGGCCGCGGCTGACGTCGACCCCGATGAT
>NZ_JBAXIM010000077.1:0-11650 GCF_037138395.1 Phenylobacterium sp. | reverse complement strand
CCGCCCCGCCCCGGCAGGTCGTCGGTAATCCGGCCCTCTCGGACCTCAACCGGATGATGCGGCAGGTGATTCGCAGCGGCACGGGAACGCGGGCCGCCCTTCCCGGTCGCGACATCGCCGGCAAGACCGGCACGACCTCGGCCTACCAGGACGCCTGGTTCGCCGGCTACACCGGCGGGATCATCACCGTGGTCTGGCTGGGCCGCGACGATAACCGGCCCATGAAGGGCGTGACGGGCGGCTCCCTTCCCGCGGAGACCTGGCGCCGGGTCATGAGCGCCGCCATCAGCCGGCTGCCCTCCGGACCCATTCCTGCGGGACCTCTCCCGCCGCCGCCGCCTGCCGCCCCGCCGGATCCGCCACCGGTTCCCGACATCGCCGGGCCAGACCCCGAACCCCCGGCACAGGCGCCCCCGGCGGCGGCAGCCAAGGCTGAGGACACCCTGCCTGGAGCGGTCCCGCAGCCGTAAAGGCCCTGATCTTCCCAGCGTGCTGCATTGCACACTTGAGTTTCCGCCCCGTGGGACCTATCCTTTTCCCCCCAACGGACGCGTTCGCCTGCAGTGTCCGACTCATTCCCAGCGCAGATCCGAGACCACCCGGTTATGGAAAAAGTCCCAATGACCGCCGAGGGCTACCAAGCTCTCGACGATGACCTGAAGCGTCTCAAGACGCTCGAGCGGCCGGCTGTGATCGCCGCCATCTCCGAGGCGCGTGAGCACGGCGATCTCTCGGAGAACGCCGAGTATCACGCGGCTAAGGAACGCCAGGGTTGGATCGAGGGGCAGATTGCCGACATCGAGGACCGGATGGCGCGCGCCCAGGTCATCGACGTCTCCAGGCTTTCGGGCAGCCAGGTCAAATTCGGTGCCACCGTCTCCGTCGTCGACGAGGACACCGAGGACCAGGCCCGCTACCAGATCGTTGGCGAGCATGAGGCCAACGTCCGCGCCGGCAGGATCTCCATCACGTCTCCCATCGCCCGGGCCATGATCGGCAAGGAGCCCGGGGACGTCGTGGAGGTCAACACGCCTGGCGGCGTCAAGGCCTACGAGATCGTCAATGTGGAGTGGATCTAGGGCCGGCCGGCTCTTGGAAACCCCCCTCTCCATCTGGGCCGTATCCGACGACAAGGCCGGAAACGCCGCCCCGGCTCTGGGCCTAGCTGAGGCCGTGGCGGCCCTGCGGCCAGCCCAGGTCCAGACCCGCACAGTCCATTGGAAGGGCGTCACTGGGCGGCTTCCCTGGCATCTGCATCCCTTCCCCCTCGCCACCTTGAAGGCCGGAACCGGGATCGCGCCCCCCTGGCCCGACATCTGGATCGCCGCGGGCCGGGCCACCCTGCCCCTCTCCCTGCGCATGCGCCGCTGGTCTGGCGGGCGCACCCTGGTGGTGCAGGTCCAGAACCCCCGGGCGCCGCACCGGGCCTTCGACCTTATCGTCGCGCCCCGGCACGACCAGATCGCCGGGCCCAATGTCCTGGCCATTACCGGATCGCCGCATCGCGTCACGCTGGCGCGCCTTGCCGAGGCTGCCGGGCGGTTTGAGGGAGTGATGGGCGACCTGCCCCATCCCCGGGCCGCCCTCCTGGTCGGCGGAAAATCCAAGGTCCACGACCTGTCGGATACCTGCGCCCGGGACCTCGCAGCCAGCATCCGGGAGGCGGTCCTCTCGGCCGGCGGATCGGTGATGGTCACATTCTCAAGGCGCACCCCCGCCTCGGCGCGACGGCTGATGACCGCGGCCCTCTCGGACCTGCCGGGGTTCATCTGGGACGGAGAGGGCGAGAACCCTTACTTCGCCCTGCTGGCCATGGCGGACGTCATCCTGGTCACCGAGGACAGCGCCAACATGGCGACGGAGGCCGCCTCGACGGGGCGTCCGGTGCTGTTCCTGCCCATGGACGGCGGCTCGCCGAAGTTCCAGCGGCTGCAGGAGGATCTCATCTCCCGGGGCTCGGCGCGACGGTTCGCGGGGCGGCTGGAGATCTTCCCCGGCGCGCCCCTGGACGAGACCCGGCGGGCCGCTGAGGCCATTCTGGCGACGCTTGACCGGCGGTCCGTATGAACACGCCCTTTCCGAAGCCGCAATTTCGCGCTCCCCTGTCTGCGTCATGATTCCCGAGACGCCGCGCGTGCTGTTCATCGCCGACGCCGGTCCTGAGGCCGGCGGCGGACACATGATGCGCAGCCTGACCCTTGCTGAGGCGCTGAGCGTCCGCGGCGCCGCCTGTGCCTTCCTTGCAACTCCGCAGGGCGTGCCCCTGCTCGAGACCTTCGCCCCGGCCATGTCCAGGATCGAGGCTGCAGGCTCGGACCGGGCCTCCTTGGCCGCCGCCCTTGCGGGCCAGGGCTTCGACGCCCTGGTGTTTGACCACTACCACCTGGCCCGGGCTGACCATGAGGCCCTCGCCGGCGGCAGGGCCTGCCTGGTGATCGATGACCTTGCCGACCGCCCCCTGGGCGCCGACGTCGTGCTGGACTCCGGCCCGACGCGGCGGCCCCTCGACTACACCCTGCTGACCGACGGCGACGCGCGGCTTTTGCTGGGCCCTGAGTTCGCACCCGTCCGCAGCCGTTTCGCAGCCCTCAGGGCCTCGTCCCTCGCCCGGCGGGAGGGACCTGTCCGCAAGGTCCTCGTCACCATGGGCCTCAGTGACGTGGCCGGCATCACCAGCCGGGTCGTCGACCGCCTGCGACCCCGTCTCGGAGATGTGGGGATTGATGTCGTCCTGGGTGCCCAGGCCCAGAGCCTGAAGGCCCTGTCACGGATGGCGACCCATGACCGCCGCCTGCGCCTGCATGTGGACGCGACGGACATGGCCACCCTGCTGCATGACGCAGACTTTGTGATCTCCGCCGCCGGGTCGACGGTCTGGGAGATCTGCACCCTGGGTCTTCCCGCCGCCGTCGTCATTGTGGCCGGGAATCAGAGGCCGGCGGCCGAGGCCCTGGCGGACCGGGGCGCCGCCCTGGTGGTCGATGCCAGCGACCCGGGCTTCGAGGGGGCCCTGGACAGGGCCATCATGCGGCTGGTGACCGACTCCGCCCAGCGAACCCACCTGTCGACCTCGGCGGCCTCGGTCTGTGACGGCCAGGGCGCCGGACGAGCGGCGCAGGCCCTGCTGGAAGCGATCGGCCGGAAGACCCCGTCCCTCTGAACTTCGGTGGCCTCAGCCGCCCCGGCGCTCGCAGGTAACCGGTGCCATCCGTCCTCGGGCGAAGGTGATCTTCCGACCGCCCTCGATCTCCTGGGTGAAGGTCATGCGGCCATTGGTGAAGATGCGCGGCGCCTCGGGATCGGTTCCCTGGGCGTTGAGACGTTGCAGGGTCTCTGTCACGCCGCCGGGGCCGCTCACCTGGGCCTCGGTCGCCGTGAAGCGGACCTGGAAGTCCTCGTCGCCGCAGCGCAGGTTCGTCATTCCGGCTCCTGCCTGGACGGGATCGGCAGGGCGCAGGAGCAGGCTGGCCCCACCCGGGCCGGAAAGGCGGACCGCACCCCCCTCCGCCCCTGAGACCGTATTCACCGCCTGGAGGGAGGTCGCAAGCCGCTGCTCCTGGTCCATCAGGGCGGGGCTGCAGGCCATCCGGGTGGAGACCAGGGGCCCGATCCGGATCCGGGCGCCCGACTGTTCGAAGGTGCCCGAAAGCCGGTTGCAGCCGGCTGAAGCCGAGACCCCGCCGTCAGCGAAGGCGACGGTAAGGGAGGCCCGGTCCAGGACACCGCGGCCATCGAGGTCCTCGACCCGCCACTGGCCGGCCAGACCTGGCGGTGCGGGCGCACTGACGGCTGCACAGGCGACAAGCGTGACAGCGACCAGGATCAGGCTGAAAGCATGCTGGAACTTCATCTGGAATCCTCCCCGTCCGACGACCCGGAAAGGGTCCAGTTTCGCCTCCGGCGGCCGGCCAGTCCAGACCTGAAGTCCAAGTCTTCGCAAGCCTTACAGCCGGAGTCGCGCACGGCCGGATTCTGCCCTAAAGGGACGATATGTCTGACTCCACGCCCCGCTCCGCCCGCTGCCTGATCGTCGGCTCCGGTCCTGCCGGTTACACCGCAGCCGTCTACGCCGCCCGGGCCCTCCTGAAGCCGGTCCTGATCCAGGGCCTCCAGCCCGGCGGTCAGCTCACCATCACCACCGACGTGGAGAATTATCCGGGCTTTGCCGACGTCATCCAGGGGCCCTGGCTCATGGAGCAGATGCAGGCCCAGGCCGAGCACGTCGGGACCGAGATCATCAACGACATCGTGGTCAGCGCCGACCTCTCCGCCCGCCCCTTCCGGCTGGTCTGCGACAGCGGGCAGGTCTGGCTCGCAGAGACCCTGATCATCTCCACGGGCGCCCAGGCCCGCTGGCTGGGACTGGAAAGCGAACAGCGCTACCAGGGCTTCGGTGTCTCGGCCTGCGCCACCTGCGACGGCTTCTTCTACCGCGGCAAGGACGTCGTGGTGGTGGGCGGCGGCAACACAGCCGTCGAGGAGGCCCTCTTCCTCACCAAATTCGCCTCAAAGGTGACGGTGGTCCACCGGCGCGACAGCTTCCGGGCCGAGGCCATCCTGCAGGAACGCCTCTTTGCCAATCCCAAGGTCGAGGTGGTCTGGGACCATCAGGTCGACGAAATCCTGGGCCAGACCGATCCCATGGGCGTCACGGGCGTGCGGCTGAAGTCCACCAAGACCGACGAGACCCGGGACCTGGCCTGTGACGGCGTCTTCATCGCCATCGGCCATGCGCCGGCCTCGGCCCTCTTTGCCGGCCAGCTGGAGAGGAATGACTCGGGCTACCTGAAGGTGAAACCGGGAACGGTCTCCACGGCGATCCCCGGCGTGTTCGCCGCTGGCGACGTGACGGATGACGTCTACCGGCAAGCCGTCACCGCCGCCGGCATGGGCTGCATGGCGGCGCTGGAGGCGGTCCGGATGCTCGCCGAGGAAGACCACCACGCCACCAGCCGGACGGCGGCCCAGTGACCAGCCTGATCGTCAATGGCGGCAGGGCCCTGCGCGGCCGGATCACCCCCGCGGCCAACAAGAACGCCGTCCTGCCGGTGCTCTGCGCCACCCTCCTGACCGACCAGCTGATTACCCTGCACCGGGTGCCGGACATCACAGACGTCCGGAAGATCCTCGATTTCTTCCGCAGCCTCGGTTCGAGCGTGGACATGGACTTCGAGGCCGGCGTGCTGAAGGTGCGGCACGGCGAGGGGCTCGATCCCAAGGCCGCGCATCTGCCCCTGGGCATGCGCTCGACCCTGATGCTGATCCCGCCCCTGCTCCACAGGTTCGGCGCGGCGACCATCGAGGAGGACGCAACAGGCTGCACCCTGGGCGCCCGGGAGATCGACCCCCACATCGAGGTCTTCCAGACCTTTGGGGCGAAGGTCCGCCGCGAGCCCGACGCCCTGCACATCTCGACGCCTCGGGGCTTCCAGGCCTCGGACCACTGGCTCGACTACGCCTCGGTGACCACGACCGAGAACTTCATCCTCTGCGCAGCCACCGCTGCGGGGCGCTCGAAGCTGACCAACGCCGCCTGCGAACCCCATGTGCAGGAGTTCTGCGCCTTCCTCGCCCTGATGGGCGCCCACATCGAAGGCGTCGGCGGCTCGCGGATCGTGGTGGAGGGCGTCGATCGGCTGTCGGGCGCCGAATTCACCTTCGCTGATGACTTCCACGAGGTGGCCACCTTCCTGGCCATGGGGGCCATCACCGGTGGCGAAGTCTCGGTGCGGAACGGCTCGGTGGAGCAGTTCCCCCTCCTCGACCGCACCTTTGCCAAGTTTGGCGTTGAGGTGACGCACGAGGGCGGCTGGTCGACGGCGCGTGTGCCCAATGGCCTGAAGGTAAGGGAGCCCTTCACCTCCAACATCCTGACCAAGGTCGAGGCGGCACCCTGGCCCTACGTCCCGGCGGACCTCCTGCCCATCTTCATCGCCCTCGGCGTGCGCGCCGAAGGGTCGGTCATGTTCTGGAACAAGGTCTATGAGGGCGCCCTGGGCTGGAGCTCAGAGATCGGCAAGTTCGGCGCCCATTCGGTTCTGTGCGACCCGCACCGACTGATCACCTACGGCGGCAAACCCCTGATGCCGGCCACGGTGGAGAGCCCGTACATCATCCGGGTCGCCATCGCCCTCTTCATGCTGGCGGCCAGCATCGAGGGACGCTCGACCATCCTCAACGCCGCCCCGATCCAGCGCGCCCATCCCCGCTTCGTTGAAAACCTCAACGCCCTCGGGGCCGACGTCGAATGGGTGGCTGGAGACTGAGAGGGAGCCCCGCCATGGCACTCGAGATCCGCTACGCCCGCTACGGGGACCATCCGGGGATCGCCGACATCCTCGACGCCGCTTTCGGGGGGACGACCGAGCGTCGCATCGTCGAGCGCCTGCGCGCCGACGCCGAAGCCATGTTCGAACTGGTCGCCCTTCAGGACGGGGAGTTGGTGGGGAGCATCATGTTCAGCCGTCTCTGGGCGGACAGCCATAACCTCTACGCCGCCCTCGCCCCCCTGGCTGTCCGGCCGGAACGCCAGCGGACGGGGATCGGGTCCGCCCTGACCCTTCGCGGCCTCGACGCCGCCCGGCATTTTGACGCCGCCGCCGTACTCGTGCTCGGACACCCCGAGTACTATCCAAAGTTTGGGTTCTCTACCGCCGCAACAGCGCAGGTCAGCGCGCCGTATTCCGGCAACCCGGCCTTCATGGGGATCGCCCTTTCAGAGGGTGCCCTGGATGCGCCGCTGATGGTGGCCTATCCCGATGCCTTCTCGGCGACGGATCAGGGCTGAACGCCGGTCGATGGCACCACCGCCGGGACCGTCGGGGGGGCTTCCCCCCGTTCCATGTCGGCCAGGGCAGCGTTGATCCGGCGGATCTCCTCCGGGGTCGGCCTGCGCCGGGCGGGGGAAAGCTGGCCGGGAGCCGGCGACGCCAGGCCACCTGCGGCGTCCGCCTCGGCCACCGTGTAGGTCCGGGTCTCGCCAGCCAGGGCCAGGGTCACGGTCCGCGGCGCCAGCAGGGGCGGCTGGGTCTCCGGCCCGCCCTGGGTGCGTGGATCAACCCCACCCAGGACCGCCGGGCTGAGGCGGGCTTCACTGCCGGCGTAATGGCCGGAAAAGGCACCAGGCTCCCCGGAGGGGCCCGTCCAGCGGTAGAAGATGTGGGCGCCGATCTGGGTCAGCTTGACCAGGGTCGGGGCCCAGTAGGGCGACACGTAGTCGGCGTGGTAGTGCGTCGCAGTCCCGACCTCAGGAACCACGTAGCCGGCCAGGGCGCGGCGAGCGATCCGGTTCGCCTCCGCCCAGAGCCCAGGGTCAGGTGCCCGGGCCAAGGCTCCGTCGCAGGTAAAGGTGAACTGGCAGCCCGTGGACCGGGCTGAGCCCTGGTAGACCACGCCGCACACTGACTTTGGATATCCCGGGTGGCGCAGGCGATTGAGCACGACCTGGGCCACTGCGGCCTTGCCCGCCTCGGGCTCGTGCGCCGCCTCGTAGTAAACCGCTTGGGACAGGCAGGTGACGGCGCGGGCGGAATCCTCCGTGTCGGCCGCCAGTCGAAAGGCCGGCATGGGCGCGACGGGCGCCCCGGAGATGGGGCGCAGGGCGTTGATGAGCCGGGCCTCGTCCGCCGCCTGGGCAGGATCAGGCGCACCCAGGCCGAAGGTCGGCGGTGAAGCCAGGTCCAGGCGCTCCCATCCCGGCGTCAGGCTGAGCGAAGCCTCAAGGGTGCGGGCGGGACCAACCCCGGCGAGGGCCCTCAGGGTCGGGGACAGGGCGGCGAAGCGCGCCTCAAGCGCGGGCTCGGAAAAGGCGCGGGCGACGGAGACGCCCGGCTCACCGGCAACCGAAGCGACAGGCAGCGCGCCACGCTCCGCCCCAGCCGCGCCCGGGCCAAGCAGACCGACAAGGACGATCAGCGCATATGTTCGGGCCAGCTTCAGGGGATTGCCTCTGCTATCGGACAGGCTGGCGTCTACCATGACCCGGCGTCGCGATCACGCGCTCTTGTCTGCTGGCACCCGCCCGCATCTTGCCAAGCCCACTTGCGACCCTCATATTTGTCCTTAGATATGCTCGGAATGAGCATAAGGGGAGGAGGCGTCGGACCCATCCGTAGTCTCGTTACCCCTCTAATGCTCATTTTGAGCAAAAGGAGAGCGCCATGACTGGGTTCCCCCAGGCCGACTTCACCCCCGAGGTCGAACGCGAGACCGCCGCCATCTGGGAAAAGGTGAGCCGGCGCGTCACGCCGATCGAGTGGCGGCTGCATGCGCCCATGATCGCGCAGATCAACCGGATCAAGCGCGAGCGCAATGCAGTGATCCTGGCGCACAACTACATGACCCCGGAGATCTTCCACGGGGTCGGCGACTATGTGGGCGACAGCCTGGGCCTGGCGCGGGAGGCCGCGAGGTCCGACGCCGCCGTCATCGTCCAGGCCGGGGTCCACTTCATGGCTGAGACCTCGAAGATCCTCTGCCCGGACAAGCGGGTCCTGATCCCCGACCTTCGGGCCGGATGCAGCCTGGCATCCTCGATCACCGCCGCCGACGTCCGGCTCATGCGGGAGCGGCACCCTGGCCTGCCGGTGGTGACCTATGTCAACACCTCCGCCGAGGTGAAGGCCGAGACGGACATCTGCTGCACCAGCGCCAACGCCGTCCAGGTCGTGGAGCAGGCGGCCCGGGAGTGGGGTGTCGACCGGGTGATCATGATCCCGGACGAATTCCTGGCGCGCAACGTGGCCCGTCAGACGGACATCGGCATCATCGCCTGGCGCGGCCGGTGCGAGGTCCATGAGCAGTTCACGGCCGAGGACATCCGCGAGATCCGGGAGGCGCATCCCGGCGCCGAGGTCCTGGCCCATCCTGAGTGCCCGCCCGAGGTCCTGGCCGAGGCTGACTTCGCCGGATCGACGGCGGCGATGAACGACTATGTCCTGACCCGCAAGCCCCGGCAGGTGGTGCTGATCACCGAGTGCTCCATGGCCGACAACGTTGCCGTCGACGCTGTCGACACCGAGTTCCTCCGCCCTTGCAACCTGTGCCCGCACATGAAGCGGATCACCCTTGAGAATATTCTGGAGGCCCTGGTGGAGGACCGATACGAGGTGACGGTGGACCCGAAGGTGAGCCTCCGCGCCCGCACTGCCGTGCAGAGGATGATCGACCTGCCGCCCCCCGCCGTCCCGGCCCGATACGACCTGGTCCGCGCCCTCCATCACGTCGACGTGGAGCTGATCTGACCATGGACGTCATCGACTTCGACGGCGTCCTGGTCATTGGCGCCGGCCTGGCCGGGCTTTCGGCGGCCCTGTCGGCGGCGCCGCGGCGGGTGTGCGTCCTGGCCTCGGCCCCGCTGGGAGATGGCTGTAGCTCGGCCTGGGCCCAGGGCGGAATGGCCGCGGCCCTGTCTGACGCGGATACGCCCGCCCTGCACGCCGCCGATACCCTCGCGGCCGGCGCGGGCCTGGTGGATGCCGGACGGGCCGGGCTCCTCGCCTCGGAGGGCCCCGCCGCCGTCCGCTGGCTGGCGGGCCTCGGTGCGCCCTTCGACCGTAACGCGGACGGTGGCTTTGCCCTCAGCCGGGAAGCTGCCCATGGACAGGCCCGGGTGGCCCGGGTGGGCGGCGACGCCGCCGGACGCGCCATCATGGATGCCGTGATCCGCCAGGTCCGCATGGCGTCCCACATCGAGGTCCGGGAGGGCTGGAGCCTGCGCGGCCTGCTGCAGGATGCGACCGGTCGGGTATGCGGCGTCCGGCTCGCGAAGGCTGGCGAGACCTGTGCCCTGCGCGCGCCAGCGGTGATCCTGGCCACAGGCGGGATTGGCGGCCTCTATGCCGGTGCCTCGACCCCGCGGACCCTTCTTGGCGAAGGCCTGGCCGCTGCGGCCCTGGCCGGGGCCGTGATCGCCGATCCCGAATTCGTCCAGTTCCACCCCACCGCCCTCGACGTCGGCCGCGATCCTGCGCCCCTGGTGACGGAAGCCCTGCGCGGCGAGGGCGCCATACTGGTCAACCGGGATGGCCAACGCTTCATGACCGGCCTGCATCCCGACGCCGAGCTTGCGCCCCGGGACATCGTCGCCCGGGCGATCCATGCGGAGCGCGAGGCCGGGCGCGGCGCCTTCCTCGACGCCCGGAAGGCCGTAGGCGCCCACTTCCCCGAGGCCTTCCCTACGGTCTATGCCGCCTGCCGCGATGCGGGAATCGACCCCCGGATCGAACCCATTCCCGTGGCACCCGCCTGCCATTACCACATGGGTGGAATCCTGACGGACGCGGACGGGGCGACCCGCCTCCCCGGCCTGTTCGCCGCCGGCGAATGCGCCTCCACGGGCGTCCACGGTGCCAACCGCCTGGCGTCCAACTCCCTTCTGGAAGCCGCGGTGTTCGGCATCCGCGCAGGCCGCGCCGCCGCCCGGAGGACCCTGGCCGGACGGCCCCTCCTTGGCACGCCGGAACTCTCAGCCTTGCCGGAGGCGGACCTGTCGCGCCTGCGCAGTGCCATGAGCCGGGACGCCGGCGTCATCCGTGACGCCGCAGGCCTGTCTCGCCTGCTGGACCTGACGGAAGTCCTGACACAGGCCCACGGGCCCTCAGGACCCCTCATCGCCGCCCGGCTGACGGCGGCCTGCGCCCTGGAGCGCCAGGAGAGCCGGGGGGCCCATTACCGATCGGACTATCCTGAAATGGCCCCGGAAGCCCAGAGGACCCTTGTCACCCTGGAAGCCGGCACCCTGTCCCGGATGGCCGCTTGATCACGCCCCTCCCCGACCTCCTCATCGCCCCCGTCGTCCGTGCCGCACTTGCCGAGGATCTGGGCCGGGCCGGCGACATTACCAGCCAGGCCTGCGTCCCCGCCGAGGCGCGCCTGTCGGTGATCTGGGCGGCGCGCCGCCCCGGGGTCCTTGCCGGGCTCGACTGCGCGCGCCTCGCCCTGGCCGAGCTCGCGCCGGAAGCCGTATTCAACGCCCTGGCTCGGGACGGAGACGCCCTGTCCTCCGGAGATGTCCTGGCCCGCGCCGAGGCGCCGGCCTGGGCTGTGCTGGCAGCCGAGCGGACGGGGCTGAACCTCATGGGTCGGCTTTCGGGGATCGCCACCCTGACCCGCGCCTATGTCGACGCGGTCGCCGGAACCGGCGTGCGGATCACGGACACGCGCAAGACCACGCCGGGCCTGCGCCAACTTGAGAAGTACGCCGTGCGCTGTGGCGGCGGGGTGAACCATCGCTTTGGCCTGGATGACGCCATCCTGATCAAGGACAACCACGTGGCGGCCTGCGGCGGCGTCCGACCGGCCCTGGAGCGCGCGCGGGCGGCTGCGGGCCACCTGGTGAAGGTGGAGATCGAGGTCGACGGCCTGGATCAACTGGCCGAGGCCCTGCCCCTGTCGCCAGACGTCATCATGCTCGACAATTTCAGCCTGTCGGACCTGCGGAAGGCCGTCGCCATGACTGCGGGCCGGGTCACCCTGGAAGCCTCGGGGGGGGTGGACCTCACAACGGTGCGAGCTATTGCGGAGACCGGGGTCCAGGTCATCAGCGTCGGCGCCCTAACCCATTCCGCCCCGGGGCTCGATATCGGACTCGACGCCGCCTGACCCCGCAAGCGGGACGCAGGGCGCTCAGGGCGCGGGTGGAGCCTGAATC
>NZ_JBAXIM010000076.1:0-11753 GCF_037138395.1 Phenylobacterium sp. | reverse complement strand
CACCCCGTCGCAGCCGTCCTTCACGGGCCTGCGGACCTTCGAGGACTGGGACCTGACGGATCTCGCCGAGCACATCGACTGGACGCCCTTCTTCGCCAGTTGGCAGCTCTTTGGACGGTTCCCGGCCATCCTGCAGGATGACATCGTCGGCCAGGCCGCCCGCGACCTCTATGCCGACGGCCGGCGGATGCTTGACCGGATGATCCAGGGCCGCTGGCTGACCGCCAAGGCGACGGTCGGCTTCTGGCCGGCCCAGGCCGATGGCGACGACATCCTCGTCTATGCCGACGAGTCCCGCACCGAGGTCGCCGGACGTTTCCACAGCCTGCGCCAGCAGATGGTCCGCAACGACGGCGACCGGGCGAACCTGGCCCTCTCCGACTTCATCGCCCCGGTCGGCGGCCCGCCGGACTGGCTGGGCGGCTTTGCCGTCACCGCCGGGCATGGCGAGATCGAGATGGCTGAGCGTTTCCGCCAGGACGGTGACGACTATTCCGCCATCCTCGCCACCTCCCTGGCTGACCGGCTGGCGGAGGCCCTGGCCGAGGCCCTGCACCGCAAGGTCCGCACCGAGCTCTGGGGCTATGCTTCGGACGAGGTCTTCGACCTGGAGTTCCTGATCGGCGAGAAATACCGGGGAATCCGGCCCGCCGCTGGCTATCCGGCACAGCCCGACCACACCGAGAAGGCCGAGCTCTTCCGGCTGCTGGAGGCGACGCCCCGGACGGGGATCACCCTGACCGAGAGCTTCGCCATGGACCCGCCGTCCAGCGTGTCCGGCCTCTACTTCAGCCACCCGGACAGCCACTATTTCGGCGTCGGCCGGATCGACCGCGACCAGGTGGAGGACTACGCCCGCCGCAAGGGCTGGGACCGCGCGACCGCCGAACGCTGGCTGGCGCCAATTCTCAGCTACACGCCGGCGGGGTGAAGGTGGT
Source organism: Phenylobacterium sp. (assembly GCF_037138395.1). GTDB lineage: Bacteria > Pseudomonadota > Alphaproteobacteria > Caulobacterales > Caulobacteraceae > Phenylobacterium. The sequence goes on along the minus strand of NZ_JBAXIM010000076.1, from coordinate 10,815 downwards.
GGCGACAGGGGCGGGAGAGCAGGACTTCAACCGCCTCTGGGCTGCCCAGGCGGTCTCGGCCTTCGGGGCGCGGATCGCCCGGGAAGGCCTGCCCATCGCTGCGGTGACGACCCTAGCGGCTTCGCCTTCGGCCCTGGGTCTCCTCGCCGCCCTGACCGGCCTTGCCTCAATGATCCTCGGCCTTTCCGCTGGAGGCTGGGTGGACCGGCGGCCCCGCCGGGGGGTCCTGATCGCCATGAACCTGGTGCGGGCCGCCGCCCTCGCCGTCATTCCCCTGGCGGCCCTGACGGGGTTCCTGAGCCTGCCGATGATCCTGGCTTCGGGAACCGTCATCGCGGGCGCCAGCACCGTCTTCATCATGGCCGAGCATGCCATCCTGCCGGGACTGGTGGCCCCCGAGCGGCTGATCACAGCGAACGCCCGCCTGTCAGCCACGGACTCCGTCGCCGAGATCGGCGGCCCGGCCCTGGCCGGCGTCCTCTTCCAGGCCCTCACCGCGCCCCTGGCCGTCGCTGCCACGGCCGGGACCTGGCTGGCCTCCGCCCTCCTGCTTTTACGCATCCGCAGCGAGCGACCCGCGGAAGCTGAACCCAGGACACCGGCGGAGGGCCTGTCCTTTCTCTCCGGATTCCGGACGACCTGGGCGGATCGGGAGGTCCGCGTCCTCTTCCTGATCCAGATGGCGTGGGGCCTGACCGGCGGGGTCTTTGGGAGCCTCTACGTCCTGTTCGCCCTGCGCACCCTGCACCTTCCCACCGGCCTGCTGGGCCTCGCGATTGCCTGCGGGGGGATTGGCGCCCTGGCCGGGGCGGCGGCGGGGCCGATTGTGGAGCGGCGGCTGGGGGCCGGCCGGACCCTGACCCTGGCCCTTCTGCTCGGCGGCCTGGTCAATCTCGCCATCGGCCTTGCGCCTACGGGCGTGAAGGGCGGTATGGCCGTGCTGGTCGCCACCCAGTTCCTGGGCGACCTGTTCGGCGTCACCGCCATGATCCTGATGTCGAGCCTGCGCCAAGTGCGGGTCGACGCCGATCACCTGGGCCGTGTGTCGGGCGTTTTCCAGGCCGGATCTGGAGGCATGGCCGTGGTCGGCGCCCTGGGCGCGGCCCTGCTTGCAGAGGCGGCGGGCATACGCACGGCCATGCTGGCCGCCGCCGCCCTCAGCCTCACCCTGCCCCTGCTCTGCGCCGCAAGCCCTCTGGCGCGGGCCCGTCTGCCGGCAGGTTGAGGCCCGGAGGTCGAGCGCCATCGGCGCGGTGGGTTTTGCTGGGATGACAACCGGAGTTCCCCCGCCATCCAGGATGCCGTGCCCCGATCCACCGCCTCCCGAGGGAAGGAACCGCGCACGTTAATTGCTCCCCCAAGGGGGAGCTGTCGGCGAAGCCGACTGAGGGGGTCAACGGCCTCTCAGCTGACCCCCTCCGTCCCGGGGCCGGGGCCTCGGGCCACCTCCCCCTTGGGGGAGGAATTGAGGTGCGGCAGGTGTCCGCCCTACCGCGAGAACTTCTGGAACTTGATCCGGTGGGGGATGAGGCTGTCAGCGCCCAGGCGGCGCTTCTTGTCCTCTTCGTAGGCCTCGAAGTTGCCCTCGAACCATTCGATGTGGCTGTCGCCTTCAAAGGCCAGGATGTGGGTGGCCAGGCGGTCGAGGAACCAGCGGTCGTGGCTGATCACCACGGCGCAGCCGGCGAACTCCTCCAGGGCCTCCTCGAGGTTCTGCAGGGTCTCGATGTCCAGGTCATTGGTGGGCTCGTCGAGGAGGATGACGTTGCCGCCGGTGGTCAGGGTCTTGGCCAGGTGGACGCGGTTGCGCTCCCCGCCCGACAGCTGGCCAACCTTCTTCTGCTGGTCGCCACCCTTGAAGTTGAACGAACCCACATAGGCCCGGGTGTTGATCTCGCGCTTGCCGACCGCAAGGATGTCGAGGCCGCCGGAGACTTCCTGCCAGACGGTCTTGTTGCCATCCAGGGCGTCCCGGCTCTGGTCCACATAGGCCAGCTTGACCGTCTCGCCGAGGCGGAAGGTTCCCTCGTCGGGCTGTTCCTGGCCGGTGATGATCCGGAACAGGGTCGACTTGCCGGCGCCGTTGGGCCCGATCACGCCGACGATCCCGTTGGGCGGCAGCTTGAAGGACAGGTCCTTGAACAGCACCTTGTCGCCGTAGGACTTCGTCAGGTGCGAGGCCTCGAGCACGAGGTTTCCCAGGCGCGGTCCGGGCGGGATCTGGATGGCGGCGAAGCTCTGGGCGTGGCGGGAGCTCTCCTGCTCGGTGACCATGCGGTCATAGGCGGCAAGGCGGGCCTTGGACTTGGCCTGGCGGGCCTTGGCGCCAGACCGGACCCACTCCAGCTCGCGGGTCATGGCGCGCTGGCGAGCATCGCTCTCGGACTGCTCCTGGACAATGCGCTTGGTCTTCTGCTCCAACCAGCCGGTATAGTTGCCTTCGTAGGGGATCCCCTTGCCGCGATCGAGCTCCAGGGTCCACTTGGTCACCTGATCCAGGAAATAGCGGTCGTGGGTTACCAGGATGACGCAGCCTGGGAAGGCCTCCAGGTGATGCTGCAGCCAGGCCACGCTCTCGGCGTCAAGGTGGTTGGTGGGCTCGTCCAGCAGCAGCATGTCGGGCTTCGAAAGTAGCAGCCGCGCCAGGGCGATCCGGCGCATCTCCCCCCCCGAGAGGCTTTCCACGCTCCAGTCGTCCGGCGGGCAGCGCAGGGCATCCATGGCCATCTCGACCTTGGAATCGATGTCCCACATGTCGCCCGCATCGATCTGCTCCTGAAGGGTGGTCATCTCCTCCATGAGCTCGTCGGTATAGTCCTCACCCAGCTGGCCGGCGACCTCGTTGAACCGGGCGAGAAGGCGCTTCTCCTCGCACCAGGACTCCACGTTTTGGCGGACGTTGAGGGCTGTATCGAGCTGGGGTTCCTGCTCCAGGTAGCCCATCTTCACGCCATCGGCTGCCTTGGCCTCGCCGTTGAACTCCTTGTCCCGGCCCGCAAGGATCTTGAGCAGGGTCGACTTGCCGGACCCGTTGACCCCGACCACTCCGATCTTGGCATCGGCATAGAAGGACAGCCAGATGTTCTCGAACACCTTCTTGCCGCCAGGATAGACCTTGGTCAGGCCCTGCATCTGGAAAATGTATTGCTGCGCCATGGGGCTTGCGGGCTCGCGGATCGAGGAATGAGAAGGCCCGCCAGATAGCCCTCCGGCCCGGCCGGCGCAATGGGTGGGGACTGTCAGGACACTGTCACGCAAGGGTCGCGGATGTGTCGCGGGCGCTCCCTAGCCTGTACCCGACTCAGCCGACAGAACGGCTGGCACTGGGGATCATCATGAAATCAGGTCTTATTACGGGCGTATCCGCCCTCGCCCTCCTTCTCGCCGCGACCGCTGCATGCGCTGCAGACGAGGCAACCGGCGTCGAGGAACTCATCATCTATGGCAAAGGCGAAAGCCGCCAGGTCCAGACCCTGACCGTCGAAGAGATCCAGCGGGCGGCGCCGGGCTCCAGCCCGATCAAGATGGTCGAGAAGCTGCCGGGCGTGAACTTCCAGTCCGCCGACGCCTTCGGCGCCTACGAGTGGTCGACCCGCATCTCCATCCGGGCCTTCAACCAGAACCAGCTGGGCTTCACCCTCGACGGGGTCCCGCTGGGCGACATGAGCTATGGCAACCACAACGGCCTGCACATCAGCCGCGCCATCGCCACCGAGGACCTGGCGGGTGTGGAACTGGCCCAGGGCTCCGGCGCGCTCAGCGTCGCCTCGACCTCAAACCTCGGTGGCGCCCTGAAGTTCACCAGCCGCACACCCTCTTCCGACCTGGGCGCTGATGTGGCGGTGACCGCGGGGTCAAGCTCCATGCTCCGCGTCTTCCTGCGCGCTGACACCGGTGAACTGCCCGGCGGCGGGCGGGGCTCCATCAGCTATGCCGACCAGAAGGCCGACAAGTGGAAGGGCCAGGGCGAGCAGAACCAGAAGCAGATCGACCTGAAGTTCGTCCAGCCGATCGGCGATTTCACGATCAGCGCCTTCTACGACTATTCCGAGCGCCGTGAGAACGACTACCAGGACCTGTCCCTGGAGATGATCTCGCGCCTGGGCTCCGACTGGGACAACAACACCGGCCACTGGGCCGACGCGGTCCAGATCGCCCGCGCCTATCAGACCGCCTCCAACTACACGGGATCGAAGCCCATCCTCGACGGGAACGGCTGCTACACGGGCTCCGGCGCCAACCCCTATCCGGGCAAGGTGAAGTGCGTCGACGACGCCTACTATGACGCCTCGGGCCTGCGCGACGACAACCTCTGGGCGGTGACGGCCGCGGGGCCCCTGGGCGGCGTCGACCTCAGCGCCACGGTCTACGGCCATACCAATGACGGCCAGGGCACCTGGTACACCCCCTACGTGGCTTCGCCGAACAACAACGTCCCCGGCGCGACGAGCCAGAACGCCCCGATCTCGACCCGGACGACGGAGTATTCCATCGACCGGAAGGGCCTGGTCGTCGGCGCGGCCCTCGACCTCGGCGCCCACAGGATCTCCGCCGGGGGCTGGTTTGAGACCAACGACTTCTCTCAGGCCCGCCGCTACTACGGCCAGAACCTGTCCGCACCCTCATCGGCGCTCAACTTCTTCTCTGGTCCCTTCTACACCCAGTGGGCCTACGACTTCAGCACGAACACCGGCGTCTTCCACATCGAGGACGTCTGGACCGTCTCGGACCAACTCAAGGTCAACTTCGGCTTCAAGTCCGTCAGTGTAAAGAGCGACTCCGTCACGCGCATTGGATCGCCCGTCATCAACGGCTCCATCAAGTCGGAAGAGGGCTTCCTGCCCCAGGTCGGCGCAACCTGGGCCCTGTCTGACGACAGCGAAATCTTCGCCAGCTACGCGAAGAACATGCGGGCCTTCGCCGCAGCCCACACCGGCCTGTCGCCCTTCGCCACCACCCAGGCCGGCTTCGACGCCATCCGCAACAGCCTCCAGCCCGAAACCTCGCAGACCTTCGAGGGCGGCTGGCGGTATCGCGCGGGTGGCTTCCAGGGTGTCCTGGCCGCCTACTACGTCAAGTTTGACGACCGCCTGATCGGTACGTCGGCGGGCGCGGGCATTGTCGGCAACCCCACCATCCTGTCCAACGCCGGAAGCGTGACGGCCATGGGCTTTGAGGCGGCGGGAACGTTCGAGCTGAACGACGACTGGAGCCTCTTCGGTTCCTACGCCTACAACGACAGCACCTACGACGACGACATCCGCAGCGCCGCCGGCGTCGTGACCCAGAAGATCAGCGGCAAGACCACGGTGGACTCGCCCAAGCATCTCCTCAACGGCGAGGTCAACTTCGAACACGAGGGCTGGTTCGCGACGATGAATGTCCACTACGTCTCGGAGCGGTACTTCACCTTCACCAACGACAAATCGGTCCCGTCCACGACGACGGCCGACCTGTCCTTTGGTTACCGCTTCCAGGGCGAGGGCCTGGTCGAGGGCCTGGAGATCCAGGCCAACGTGACGAACCTGACGGACGAGGACTACGTCTCGACCATCGGCTCCAACGGCTTCGGCTATTCGGGTGACAACCAGACCCTGCTGACGGCCGCCCCGCGCGAGGCCTTCATCACCCTGCGCAAGCGCTTCTGATCCTCTTCCCGAGGCAACCCCGACTGGCCCCGCTGGCGACAGCGGGGCCTCTTTTTTTGCGTCCACACCGCCTCCGGAGGGAACCTCCGGCTTGCACAGTCCGGCGAGCCCTGTACCTCTTGGGAGCGAATTTCGGCAGGAGCCTCCGAATGCCCGCCCCCAGACGGATCCGACTGGTAGCTGTCCTGGCCTTCGGGCTGATCCTGCAGGCCTGCGCAGGCAAGGCGCCGCCGACCCTCGCCCTCATGCCCGCACCGGACGCCTTCGACATCGGGGCCTTCGACCGGGCAGCGGATGATCGCCCGGTAGGTGACATCCCCGACGGCGGCATCCTCTACGCCACTGGCCGGCAGAAGAGTGCAGGCAATGCGCCGGGGGACTTCTACACCACCGAGCGCAGCCTTGTGGTGCACCTGGGTGAAGCACAGGTCAGCGTCAGCAATCCCGCCATCACCTGGCGGCAGGCGCGGGAAATGGCTCTGCTCAAGAACCAGTCCAAGGACTACCCGATTGTGGTCTCCGGGGTCACGGAGTACGGCCTCCTCAACCGATCCGTGACGCCCTATGTGGACCCGGGCCAGCAGGCTGCCCCGCCAGCCCAAGCCACCGCCAGGTTCGCCGCCGAGGTCAACCGCAGACTCGAGCGCACCCGCCAGAAGGACGTCTACATCTATGTCCATGGCTACAAGGTGGCCTTCGACAACCCCGTCCTGGTGGCGGCCGAGATGTGGCACTTCATGGGCTATGAAGGGGTTTTCGTCGCCTATTCCTGGCCGTCGACCCCCGAGGCGACGGCCTATGTGGGTGATGTCGACACCGCCATGGGCATGGCCCGCAATCTTCGGGAACTTGTCCACATGCTGGAGACCGACACGGCCGCCGAGCGGATCCACATCATCGGCTACAGCGCCGGCACCCGCCTGGTGGCGCGCACCCTGGAGCAGATGGCCCTTCTGAACCGCGGCCAGGGAACAGGCGGCACGCGCTATGGTGCCAGGCTGGAAAACGTCTTCCTGATCTCGAGCGACGTCGACCGGTCGGTCTTCGGTGCCTACCTGGCCGACGGAGCCCTGGACGTCTCGCGGCACCTGATCATCTACGCCTCGAAACAAGACCAGGCCCTGCAGATCTCCGAGAAGATCACGGGGCATGAGCGACTTGGGGAAGCCCTGCCCCCCGACAAGGTCCCGGTGCCCTTCGCCAACCTTCTCAAGAGCCGCTCAGACCGGATTTCCTACATTGACGTCTCCGCCGCCCCGGCCATCTCAGCCGGGAGCGGGCACGGATATTTCCGCGGTAGTCCCTGGGTGTCCAGCGACCTCATGATCAGGCTGATGTACCGCCTGCCTCCGGAGGTCCGGGGCCTGGTGCGGGACCCGAACACCGGCGTCCTTTCATTCCCCGCGGACTACGACCAGAGGATGAAACGCGCACTCCAGGACCTGAAGTCGGGGCGTCCGTCGGGGCCCTGACAGATTTCAGGGCGTGATGCAGTTCCGGGTGACGGCGAGGATGTCGAGAAGCCTGGCGTTGGCCGCAAGGGTGATTGTCGCAAGAGCCATGTGCTCTCTCCCGCCAACGCCTCAATGTCACCGGGAAGGAACCCCTTCAAGCCAGATGGAGTCCGTACCGTCGGCTCAGGTGGTGAGGATGGACCTAACCCCGATGGGATAGGTCATCGCCGCCTCTCCGCTCACCCATCGTCCTGATCGGCCTGGGCGCTGAGGCCGCCGCCGGCCGGGCCGGTATAGCCCTGGGCGCCATCCGGGCCTTCCCACCAGTAGGCAGGACGCTTGCGGGTGCCAGTCAGCTCTTCATTGAGGGTCGCGGCGTCCAGCAGGCGGCCACCGATCATGACCTTGCTGATCTTGTCGGAGTTACGGATGTCCTGGGTCGGATCGGCGTCGAGCACGACCAGGTCAGCCAGCTTACCGGGCTCCAGGCTGCCGACATCCGCATCATAGCCAAGGCTGCGCGCAGCCTCGATCGTACCCGTGCGAAGCGCCTCGACCGGGGTCATTCCGCCCCGGGCGAAGGACCAGAGCTCCCAGTGCGCGGCGATACCCGGCTCCTGGCCATGCGCGCCGATCGAGACCGGCACGCCCCGCCGCGCTAGCTTGGCGGCTTCGCGGGCATTGTCATCGTCCTTGTAGTCACCGTCCGGCGCAATCTCGCGGCGGGCATTGTTGGCGGTCAAAATCGCGGCCGGCTCGTGCTTCTGCAGCAGGGGATGCTTCCAGACCTCGGTGTGTGAGCGCCAGTAAGGGTCGCCCGCCGGGCCGCCATAGGTCACCACCAGGGTCGGGGTGTAGCCGGTCTTGGACTCGCTGAAGAACTGCAGCACGTCCTCGTAGAACACGCCGAGTGGCAGGTTGTGCTCAACCGTGGTGTTGCCATCGGCGATCAGGGTCATGTCGAAGCCGAAGAGCGAACCGCCCTCGGCCACCGAGCGCATCCCCTCGGCCAGGGCCGCCGCAGTGACCTGCTGGCGCTGTTCCCGGCGGGGCTGGTTATAGTTCTTGAGGCTATGCGCGCCCTGGGCCTTAAGCCGGCGGACGTGGGCCAGGGCGTCTTCATAACTGTCGATCTGGGCGTAGACGCCAGGATCGCGGGCACCGTAGACAATCTCGGCGGTCGAGAAGGTGCGCGGGCCCAGGATCTTGCCGGCGCGCACCATCTCCAGCGCCGGGAACACTGTCCTGGCGCTGCTGGAGGGATCGTGCCGGGTGGTCACGCCGAGGGCTAGGTTGACCATCTCCGCCCAGTTGGCCTGGGGGGTGATCTCGTCGATCCCGTAGGGGCCGTGGGCATGGGCGTCGATCAGGCCCGGGATCAGGGTCTTGCCCCGGGCGTCGAGTGTCGGCGTGCCGGCCGGGATGGCCACCTCGCCGCGCTTGCCCACGGCCTTGATCCGGTCGTGCTCGATCAGCACAACGCCATCGTCGATGATGCCGCCATCCATGCCCTTCATGGTGACCACGCGCGCGCCGACAATCGCGAGGCTGCCCTTGGGCTTGTCTGCGGTAATCCGCATCGAGAGCGAAATCCCACTCTTGGGTGGTTCGAAGGTCGGGGGCTTGGCGCCCTTGGCCAGCGGGGCGTCGGCGAACATGACAGTCCGGTCGGCGCTGAACACCGTGGGTCCAAGCGACCAGTTCAGCCGCTTGCCGCCTTCGCTCCAGTGGATCCAGTCAGCCCCGTCACCGCTGACCTTGACGACCGGCAGGGCGCCGCCCTTGGTGGAGAGCGAGACCTCCTGGCCACCGGGGACCATGGGGGTAACGAAGGCCTGGTAGTTCTGGCGGAAGGCTAGGAACTTGCCATCGGGCGAGACGCGGTAGTCGTTGACGAGTTCACCCTTGGCATGGACGCGGCGCGCCTCGCCATTGAGGTCGAGGCTGACCAGGCGGCTTTCCTTGGCATCACTTTCAACCACGAAGATGCGGTCATTGGCGGTCCCGAACTGGGGATTGCCGCCCTTGTCGGTGATGCGAGTCGCCTGGCCGCCGGTTGCCGCAACACGATACACACCAGGCTCGGCCGAGCCGCGCGGGCTGGAAAGAAAACCTCCGCGGTCCTTCTCAAAGACCACGATCTTGCCATCGGGCGAGAAGCGCGGACGGGCATAATGGCCGGCCGGGGTGATGGCTGTGGACTTGCCACCGCTGGCAGCAAGGGTGCGCACTTCGCCCAGGCCCGCGTCGGTCCAGCGGACATAGACCAGCGTCTTGCCGTCAGCCGACCATGACGGATAGGCCTCCATCGCGGCCTCGTCACGGGTCAGGCGGCGCGGTTCGCCGCCCGCCATCGGCTTGATCCACAGCTTGCCGAGGGTCTCGAACACCACCGACCTGCCATCGGGCGAGACACTGGCCCCCCGCGGCATCCGGGTCTCGAAGCTGTCTGGTGCCACCGCCACAGGCGGGCGCGGAGGATCGATCAGGCCGCGCGTATCGGCGATCCTGAAGGGAATGACCGTGGCCTTGCCCGTGGTTAGATCGACCCGGTTGAGCTTGCCGCCGGCCCAGATCACCACACTGCCCGAATCCGGGGTCCAGGCCATGTTGGGATAGACGCCGGTCACGGCCCAGGTTTCCTGCATGTCCATGTCCAGGGCGTCATAGATCTTGCGATCCTCGCCCGTGGTCAGGTCGCGGACATAGAGCCGCGGCTGGGTCGCCTCGCGGCGGACATAGGCGATCTTCTTGCCATCGGGCGAAGGCGTGGGACGCACCGCGCCGCCTTCGCCGCCGATCACGCTCTCGGTCTTGCCGGTCTCGAGGTCATAGCGATCAATCCCGAAAAGCGCGTTGTTGCTGTCCTGCGCGTACTGGAAGGACGGACCCGGCGTGGTGTTGCGCGTGAAATAGACGTGGCGACCATCGGGCGCGAAGATCGGCTCACCCAGTTCCTTCTGGTGCTGTTCGCTCGGGCGCTTGACCAGCAGCACCCCGTCGCCGCCAGAGACATGGTACATCCAGACCTCGCCCGTTCCGAGCGAGCGCTGGGTGGTGAAGTGCTTCTTGGCCACGATGTACTGGCCATCCGGGCTCCAGCTTGGCTGGTTGAGCAGGCGGAAGCTCTCGTTGGTGAGTTGGCGCTTGTCGCTGCCGTCGCGGTTCATGATCCAGATGTTGTCGCCGCCGCCCCGGTCAGACGTGAAGGCGATCCGCCGGCCATCGGGGGAGAAGCGCGGCTGGGTTTCGTAAGGCAGGCCTTCGGAGATGCGCGTCGGCGTGCCGCCGCCGATCGGCAGTGTGTAGATGTCGCCCAGCAGGTCGAAGACCAGGGTCCGCCCGTCGGGGCTGACATCCAGGTTCATCCAGGTGCCTTCCTCGACCGCAATCGGCACCTGACGCACCTTCATCCCCGGCGGTGCGGCAACATCCCATTTGGGCGCATCCTGGGCGTGCGCGGCGGCGGGCAGGGCGGCGGCGAGGCCAAGCACCAGGGCCATCCGCGAGGCAGTGCGGGCAAGAGTCTTCATCAGGAATCCCCCAGTGTGGCCCAGGAGTGTTGGCCCGGGCCCGGAACTGTCAATCAACGCATCCGTGAGCACCCTCGCCGCCGAGCGAGGTTGAACAGTATCGCGTAGAGCCAAACGCGCGGGTCCACCGTCCGGGTGGACCGCCGGCGGGGTGCCTCTGCGAACCCGCCGGCCTCATGG
>NZ_JBAXIM010000075.1:0-11757 GCF_037138395.1 Phenylobacterium sp. | reverse complement strand
GCGCCACCCCGCCTGCCGCGCGCTCGACAACGGCCGCCGCGCCTTCGGCTCCGGCCTCACCCCCGGCCCCACCCCGTCCGCAGACGCCTTCACGTCCTGCCTGAAGTGGGCCGCCTGAAAGGCGCCGCCTGAAGATGGCCGCCTGAAGAGGAGTGCCTGAAGAGGGCGGGCGTCGCGCACCGTCGGATGTGAAGTTCCAGGGTCCGCCGCCCCAGGGCCTGTTTGGACTCGATAACCGGTTCCCACCTAGCGGAACAGGATCTAGCCGCGCTGGAAGCTCTCGATCAGGCTACCGGCCACGAGCCGCCAACCGTCCACCAGGACAAAGAAGATCAGCTTGAAGGGCAGGGACACCACGACTGGGGGGAGCATCATCATGCCCATGCTCATCAGGACGCTGGCCACCACCAGGTCAATGACCAGGAAAGGGATAAAGAGCAGGAAGCCGATCTCGAAGGCCTTCTTCAGCTCGGAAATCATGAAGGCCGGGGTCACGACGCGGATCGGGACCTCCTGGGCGGTGGCGGGACGGGGAATCTTCGAGAGGCGGATGAAGAGGGCGAGGTCCTCGCGGTCCACCTGGCTGAGCATGAAGGTCTTCACCGGTCCGCTGGCCGCCTCAATGGCCCCGGGAAGCTCCATCTGGTTGTTCATCAAAGGCTTGATCCCGAGGTCATAGGATTTCTGGAATGTCGGGGTCATGACGATCGCCGACATGAACAGGGCCAGACTGACCAAGACGGCGTTCGGCGGACTCTGCTGGATGCCCAGCGCGGTCCTCAGGAGCGAAAGCACCACCACCATCCGAACGAATGAGGTGGTCATGATGACGATGGACGGTGCCAGCGACAGGACCGTCAGCAGGCCGATCAGCTGGACGACTCTCTGGGTAAGGCCCGCTCCCGTCCCCAGGTCGATATTGACAGCTTGGGCGAGGGCCGCCGCCGGGAAGACGAGGCCGATGGCCCCCGCCATGAGGGCAAGTCGGGCGGCCTGACGGAGGTCCGCCTTGAGCTCAGCCATCCGGAGGGTCTGTGACTCGGCTCTGGACATGTTCAGGCTTCTGGTTTCCGGGCCGGCGGGCTGAGTTCGCGACCCTCTCCAAGCATCAGAAGCCGGGATTCGCCGTCGCATTCCACAAGGACAAGCCGCCGTGCCGGGTCCAGCACCAGGGTTTCGAGGACCTTCATCCTGCGCTCGCGGGTCGAGCCCGGAAGTCGCAGGGTCGCCCCTGGCCCGAAGCGCCGCAGCAGAACCGCAGCGATCCCTATCAGGCCAAGTGTGAAGAGGAGGGCGAAGGTCGCCCGGGCGAGGGTCATAGCGTCCATAGCCACCAGCCTGCCAAGAGGATGTTAAGGAACGATTAACCCTGTTTGTTTACCGTACCCCCATGGACGTCACCTCCATCCCTCTCTTCGCCCTGCTGCGCAGTCGGATGAACTATTTCTCCGACCGCCAACGGCTCGTGGCCGAGAACATCGCAAACTCCGAAACGCCGGGTTATCGGGCCAAGGATCTGACCCCGTTCAGCTTCCGGATCAACGGCAGCGGGTCGGAGTCGCCGACCGTCATGCAGGTGACCAACCCTGGGCATATGCAGCCATCGGGACCAGACGCCGCCGCTGCGGCCAGCGGCTTTCGAACCGAACGTCGCGCGGACACGGTCACCACGCTCGACGGGAACCAGGTCTCTCTCGAGGACGAGATGATGAGGATGTCGGACTCCCGGATGAACTATGAGGCCGCGATCGGCTTCTATCAAAAGTCCATGTCCATGATCCGGACTGCCGCCCGGGCCCCGGGCAGATAGGAGCGATTGAATGGCTGATGTGCGTCCCCCGTCTAATGCGGTCCAGGCCATCGCTGCCACCGCCCTGCGCGCTGAGCAGGCGCGGATGCGGATCATTGCCGAGAACATCGCCAATGCGAACTCCACCTCCCGGTCGGCGGGCGGGGATCCCTACCGCAGGCAGGTCCCGGTCTTCGAGCCGCTGCGGACCGAGGCCGGGCAGGGCGTCAAGATGGTACGGGTCATGCCCGACCAGAGCGAGTTCAAGACCGAGTACGATCCAGGTCATCCGTCTGCTGACGCCAACGGCTACGTCAAGCTGCCGAACGTCAACACCCTCATTGAGTCGCTGGACATGCGCTCCGCCCAGCGCGCCTACGAGGCCAACCTCAACGTGATCGAGACCGCCCGGGCCATGGAACTCCGGACCCTGGACCTGATCCGGAAGTGATGGGAGAAGCTGAATGATCACCGCCCTCAGCGTTGCAAAGGCCTACGCCGCCGCCCAGAAGGGCGTGTCAGGATTGGCGACGGACGCGGCCGGACAGGCTGGCGGCCTGGACTTCAGCGCAATGGTCAAGACGGCCGTTGGCAATGCAATCGACACCTCGAAGACCGCCGAGCAGCAGATTGTGTCGCACGCCCAGGGCAAGGCCCAGCTGATCGACGTCGCTACAGCCGTGTCCGCCGCTGAAACCAGCCTCGAGGCGGTCATGGCGGTGCGCGACCAGGTCATCAGCGCCTACCAGGAAATCATGCGTATGCCGATCTGACCCCCGGGGGTCGGCGGTAGAGGGAGTTTCGTCATGAATGGCGCAGAAGTTCTTGATATTGGCAGAAGTGCGCTCTGGCTCACCATCCAGATGGCGGCGCCCATGCTGATCGTCGGCCTTGTCGTGGGGGTCGTGATCGGACTTTTCCAGGCCCTGACTCAGATCCAGGAGGCGACCCTCGTCTTTGCACCGAAGATCGTTGCCGTGTTCATTTCCCTGCTGATCTTTCTGCCAATCATGGGGGCCCTGATGTCGGGCTTCATGACCCAGATCGCCGGCCGCATCGCCGCGATGTAGCGGCAGTGGATCCCTACGCTACCGTCCAGCAGGTCTACGCAGGAGCCATGGTTTTTACCCGGCTTGCAGCCATGGTCATGACCATGCCCGGGATCGGCGACCAGGCGGTGCCCGTCCGTATTCGGCTGTCCTTTGCCTTTCTGCTGACCCTCGTCCTTACGCCTGTCGTCATGCCAGTCGCGCCTGCGCCGCCGGCCGAGCTGGCGACCATGGCCCTGCAGGTGGTGCGCGAGGTCTTTATCGGACTGATGATCGGCTCCGTGCTGCGGCTGTTCATGGCCTCCCTGTCCGTGGCCGGGGAGATCATCTCGATCCAGTCGACCCTGTCCTTCGCCCAGACGTCCGCCCCAGGCCTGGTGGAGCCCTCGACTACGGTGGCGACATTCATTGGTTTGATCGGCCTGATCCTGATCTTCTCCACCAACCTTCATCACCTCTTTCTGGGTGCCATGGTGAAGTCCTACGCCATCTTTCCCTTTGGGACCGCCGCGTCCGTGACGGACTCCGGGGCCCTGGCCATCCGCACCCTTTCGGAAGCCTTCCGGATGGGAGTTCAGCTTAGCGCGCCGGTCCTGGTCCTGGCGCTTGTCTTCAACGTGGCGGTGGGGTTGGCGGCTCGGATCATGCCGCAGTTTCAGGTCTTCTTTGTGGCTTCGCCCCTGATGGTCCTCTTCTCCCTCGCCATCCTCGCCCTGAGCCTTGGGCTCATCGGCATGGTCTGGGTGAATGGCTATGGCCGCCTCCTCAACAGCTTTGCCGGGGTGACCGGTGGCTGAAGAAGACGACTCCGCGTCGAAGACAGAAGAGCCCACAGGTCGCCGCCTTGAACAGGCGCGCGAGAAGGGCGACATTCCGAAGACTGCGGATCTTCCTCAGATCGCATCCTTTGCAGCCGTCGCCGGTGTCATCGCCTTTTCCGGCGGGGCTCTGAGCCGCAACCTCCTCGTCGGCCTGGCGCCTTTCATTCAGGATCCGGACAAGATCGACCTGACCCCTGGGGGGGCCATGGCGGTGGGCTGGCGATTGGCGGGCGTCGTCGCTCCGATCCTGCTCTTCGTCACCGGTGCCGCCATGCTGGCCGGTGTCTTTGGCCATGTCATCCAGACCGGACCCGTGTGGTCGCCTTCAGGCCTGAAGTTCGATTTCAGCAAGCTCTCGCCACTGTCCGGTCTCAAAAGGCTGTTCGGGCCGGACGCCCTCATCCAGTTCGCCAAGTCCTTCATCAAGCTGATTGTCGTCGGCGCCATCGGCTTCTTCGTTTTGCGGCCCTACTGGGTGGAGCTCCAGCAGCTTCCCGCCGTCGATGTGTTGGCCCTGCTTCCGCTTTCCCTTGAGATCCTGAAGAAGCTCGCCGTCCTGGTGATCAGCCTTCTCCTGGCCATCGCTGCGATCGACTGGATCATACAGATGCAGAGATTCATGAGCCGCCAGCGCATGACCCGAGAGGAAGTGAAGGAGGAGTTCAAGCAGTCTGACGGCGATCCCCACATCAAGGCGCGCCAGAGGGCAATCCGTGCCCAGAGGGCGCGCCAGAGGATGATGACGGCAGTCCCCAAGGCCACGGTCGTGATCATGAACCCGACCCACTACGCCGTTGCCCTGTCCTATGAAGAGGGCGAATCGTCTGCGCCGACCTGCGTCGCCAAGGGCGTGGACTCCTTGGCCCTGAGGATCCGCGCCGTCGCCGAGGCGGCAGGCGTTCCCGTCGTCGAGGATGCCCCGCTGGCTCGCGCCCTCTACGCTGCGGTGGAAGTCGACGCACAGATCCCGATCGCCCAGTACGAGGCGGTCGCCAAGGTCATCGGCTTCGTCCTTGCCGGACGCCGCCGCTTCTCCGCGGCCCGCTGATCAGCCGAAGCTTCGCCTCAATGGTTCTGAAACCCTTCTGGGTTGTTATTCCACGCGGAATCGCGCCTGACTTGATTCAGGCAGGGGAGGCGGGACCATGACCGGCTCGAGGCGTCGGGGACTCGGGATGGACGGCGTCGACCTGCTGGTCCTCGCCCTGTTTGCCTGTGTCGTGGCCCTTGCGGCCTGGACTGTGATGAAGTCTGGCCCAGAAACAGCGTCGAGCGTGCTGATGCTGGCAGGTCTGACGGGTTTTGTTGCCTTTTGCCTCCTTGTCTTCCGGGGCAGTCGGCCCGTGGCCAGCGCCGCCCTGGAGGGTGACGAGCGCCTCGTCATGGCGCTGGAGGAGCCGGCGGCGGTCGCCGCGGTCGACGGCAGGATCCGTTCTGCGAACCGCGCCTGGCTCGACCTCGTCGGCCCGGCGGGACGTCTGCCGCGTGCACCCTCCCAAGCGCCAGGCCTCTTCCAGGCCCTCTCCGAAGCGCGCAGGGGCGGCGTGGGCCGGGCAGCGCTCAGGATGGGCGGGGTAGATCGCCCCGCCGTGGTCAGCGCGGCCGGGGCGCGGCGGTTCCTGGTCCGGCTGTCTTCCACCCCCGCCCAACCGCTGTCGATCTCTTCGTCAGACACTCTGGTCGAGAGGGTACCCGACGGGCGCCTTGCCGCGACCCCCGACAGTCTTGACGCCTTCGCGGGGGGGGCACCGTTCGGAGCCGCCCTCCTGGATGGCGGTGATCCCTTTGCGGCCATCATACTCGAAGCCAACCCGGCGCTGGAGGCCATGGCCGGCGAGCCTCGGGCCGGAAGCGTCTTCGGTGACCTCTTTGACGCGGTATCGCTGGGCGAGGCGGCGCAGCGCCTGGCGACGGGCCGACCCCAGCTTGAAGCCGTCGAAATGCGGATGGTTGGCGAGCCTGCGCGGATCGTACATCTCTACCTGTCGCCCTCCGGAGAGCGGTGGCTGGCCTTCCTCGTCGACGTTTCAGAACAGAAGCAGATCGAACTCCAGCTGGCCCAGAGCCAGAAGATGCAGGCCATCGGCCAACTCGCCGGCGGTGTGGCCCACGACTTCAACAATCTGCTGATGGCCATCTTCATGCAGCTCGACGAGCTGTCGCAGCGCCATCCTGTGGGTGATCCCTCCTATGAGGGCCTGAACCAGATTCGGCAGACCTCGACACGCGCTGCAGAACTCGTCCGTAAACTGCTGGCTTTCTCCCGCAAGCAGACGGTCCAGCGTGAAAGCCTCGATCTTGGCGAACTCATTTCCGAGTTTGAGGTCCTGCTGCGGCGCGTGCTGCCTGAGGATATCGCCCTGGTGACCGAATATGGCCGTAGCCTGCCGACCGTGCGGGCGGACCGGGGCCAGCTCGAGACCGCAGTGATGAATCTCGTCGTCAATGCCCGGGACGCCATCCGCTCCCACGGCGGCTCGACCGTAAGAATCTGGGCCGCCCGGGTCTCGGCGGCTGAGGCCCAGGCCCTCGGCTATCCCGATCCCGGGACGGAACAGGCCCTGATCGAGGTTTCCGACGACGGCGCCGGGATCTCGCCCGAGGTCATGACAAAGATCTTCGACCCCTTCTTCACAACCAAGCCGGTGGGAGAGGGGACGGGCCTCGGGCTCGCGACGGTCTATGGCATCGTCAAGCAATCGGAGGGCTGGATCTCCGTGGACTCGCGGCCGGGGCAGGGCGCTGCCTTCCGCATCTTCCTACCGGTACACATCGCCGCCGCTACCGCGCCGACCCCGCCGCGTCCCGCCCGGCCGGCCGCCCGGGACCTGTCCGGCGCCGGTCGCATCCTGTTCGTGGAGGACGAGGATGCGGTCCGCAGCGTAGCCGCCAAGCTCCTGCGCGCCCGGGGCTATGAAGTCATCGAGGCGTCCAGCGGCGAGGAGGCGCTCGAACTGGCAGAGGCGCACGCTGGCGAGATCGACCTGATGATTTCCGACGTGGTCATGCCCGGCATGCAGGGACCCGAGCTCCTCAAGGCGGCCCGGGAGTACCTGGCCGGTGCGCCGGTGATGTTCATTTCCGGCTATGCCGAGGCGGAGTTCTCCAACCTGCTGGAGGGCGAGACCAATGTCTCCTTCCTCGCCAAGCCCATCGACATCAAGACCCTGGCGGAACGGGTCAAGCAGGAGCTCCAGCGGACGGCCTGATCCTCCGGGCCTGGATTGACTCAGGGTCGGCGCCTGTAGAAATTTCGACCCCGAGAGGACACCGAATGCATCTCGATCTATCCCGCGAGGACCTGGACTTTCGGGACGAGGTCCGCGCCTTCCTGGAGGCGAACCTTACGCCCGAGCTGAGGCGGGCCGGACGGCGCGCCACCAGTGTCTTCATGGACAAGACCTACAGCCTCGCCTGGCAGCGAATTCTGCACCGCCGGGGTTGGGTCGCTCCTGCCTGGCCTGTCCGACACGGCGGTACGGGATGGAGCGAGATGCAGCGCTACATCTTCTCAGCGGAAAGCGCCCGGGCAGGGGCGCCATCGCTTGCGCCCATGGGGCTGAAGATGGTCGGCCCGGTCATCATGGGCTACGGCTCGGAGGACCAGAAGGCGCACGACCTGCCGCGGATCCTGTCGGGCGAGGACTACTGGTGCCAAGGATACTCCGAACCGGGCGCAGGTTCGGACCTCGCCGCCCTGCAACTCCGCGCCGACCTGGACGGCGACGCCTATGTTCTGAACGGGACCAAGATCTGGACGACCCATGCCCACTGGGCGAACCGCATGTTCTGCCTGGTCAGGACGCGGAGCGACGGCAAGCCGCAGGCGGGGATCACCTTCCTTCTGCTCGACATGGAAACCCCGGGGGTCTCGGTCCGCCCGATCGTGACCCTGGCGGGTGAGCACGAGGTCAACCAGGTCTTCTTCGACAATGTGCGGGTTCCGGTCTCGGGTCGGGTTGGTGAGGAGAACCAGGGCTGGACAGTCGCCAAGTATCTTCTTGAGTTCGAGCGCGGGGGCGGTTCGGCCGCCGGGCTGAAGGTTGGCTTCGAAAGGCTCAAGGCCCTGGCTCGTCAGGAGTTGGCGGATGGGGGCGGCCCGCTCCTTGAAGACCCAGGGTTTCGGTCCCGGCTCGCCACCCTGGGCATCATCCTTGATGCCGTAGAGATGACGGAACACCGGGTACTCGCCGAGCTCGCCTCCGGACGAAATCCCGGGCCGGCCTCGTCCATGCTCAAGACCCAGGGGACGGAGGCCCGGCAGAAGCTGGACGAGCTGGCCATCGAGGGGATCGCCGCTTACGCCGCCGTCGACCAGAAGGCCGCAAGGGCGCCGGACGGAGGCCAGGACTTCATCGGACCGGAGCATGGCCTGACGGCTATGGCGCTTTATCTCAACAACCGGGCCAGCTCGATCTACGGGGGATCCAACGAGATCCAGCGGAACATCATGGCCCGGCTTGTCCTCGGGCTCTGAAGCCTAACGCAAGCCCGCCGTCGCAAGGATCGCCAGCAGGCCGACGGACATGCCGCGCACCATCTCGACCGGTTCGACGTCTATCCATTCGTCCGGTGCATGGGCGCGGCCCCCGCGGCCCCCGGCACCGATCGTCACGGCGGGAATCCCGAGGCTCATGGGAATGTTGGCGTCCGTCGACGAGGCCTCCTCGGCGGGCTCGAAGCCCCTTGCGGTGATGGCGGCCTGAGTGATCCGGACCAGACGGCTGTCGGACGGAGTCTTTCCTGCAGGGCGCTCGCCGATGAGCTTCATCTCGGCCTTGATGGGTCCGAAGGCGGTGGAACGGGTGGCGTTCTCCGCAGCGACCGCACTTTCCACGGAGGCCCTGAACTGCCGGTCAAGGTCCGCCAGGGCGCCAGCGTCCTCTGACCTGAGGTCCACGTCGACAAAGACCGAGGAGGGAATGGCATTCACCGACGCACCGCCCCCGGTCACGCTTGCCGAGTAGGTTGTCTTGGGCGTCTGCGGCGGCTTCACCGCGTAGAGCCCCGTCACCGCGCCCGCCATGGCGACCATGGGATTGACGATCCCGAAGGCACCATAGCTATGCCCTCCGGGGCCGCTGAAAACCACATGATAGCGCCGGGATCCGACACCCGCTGTCACGACGCCGGAGGGGTCCGAGCCATCAACGGAGAAGAAGGCCGAGATCCGTCCAGCATAGGGCCCCTTCTGGAAAAGGGACTTCATCCCGCGCAGGTCGCCGACGCCTTCCTCCCCGACATTACCGACAATCAGAAGATCGGCGTCGGTCTGTACGCTGGCCGCATCAAGGGCCCGGACCCAGGCCAACAAGGTGGCCAGGGACCGGGTATTGTCGCCAATTCCCGGCGCGGCCAGCCGCCAGCCCTGCCGGCGGACCTTAACATCGGTCCCGGCCGGAAAGACCGTATCCAGGTGGGCCGCCACCGCTACGAAGGGGCCCTTACCCCGGGTCTTCAGACCCGGACGGATCCCCGTGACATTGCCCTCCGCATCCACCTTCACATCCACTAACCCAAGGGCTTCGAGGTCGCGCCGGTAGGCGGCGGCTCGAAGGGCCTCTCCGAAGGGCGGTGCTGGAATCTCGGTCAGGCGGACAATGTCCTCGACCGTCCGCGCGTGCTCTGCGGCCAGCACACTGACGGCCTTCCGGTACCCAGGGCTGTTCTCGATTCGCGTCACCTCAGCTTGTGGAGTCGCTGCTTCGGCAGCGGACAGGGGTATGGCGAGGGCCAGGCCTGTGCAGGCGATGATGGCGAGGCGCATCAGGAACTCCTGTGGGCGGGCGGGCGCTTCTAACCCGGATGGTGCACGCCGGGAAACGCGTGGTAGGGTTAATTTCTTCGAAACCTTGATGGGGAACCAACCCTTTACGCGCCAGGCGCAGTATATCGCCGGTCGGACGCCCAGTAGGGCGACGGAGATATTTCGATGAACGGATCCGCCCGGATCAACCTGTCCAGCGCCTCCACGCTTGTCGTCGACGACAACGCGCAGGCTGTAGAACTGCTGTGTGGCGTTCTCGACGGCTTTGGAATGCGGAAGTTCAAGAGGGCCATGAGTTTTGAAGAGGCCAAGGAAGCCTGCAAGGAAAATATGTTCGACCTGATCCTCACGGACGCCCAAATGCCAGGTGTCGACGGCTATGAGTTCATCCGATGGCTCCGGCGGTCCCCTGACGAACAGATCCGCCTGACCCCGGCCATCATCGTCACGGCTCACACCCGCAGAAGCCAGGTGACAAAGGCGCGGGACTGCGGCGCGAACTTCATCATCGCCAAGCCCATCACGCCCAAAATCATTCTTGAGCGTATCGTCTGGGTCGCTCAGTCTATCCGGCTCTTTGTCGAGACCGAGACCTATATTGGCCCGGACCGTCGCTTCCGAAAGGCAGCGCCGCCCTCAGAATACGGTGTCGGCCGCCGCAGCGGCGATGCCGAGGCTGCCGCCGCCGCCGAAGCCGCCAAGGCCGAGGTCGCTGCACAATCCACACAAGACGACCCCAGTGCCGAAGGCCAGGAGACGATCACTTGACTACCGTTCGCAAATTTCGCGCTAAGACCCGGCTCTCGACTTTGATCAAGGAGCCGGGCGGGATTCATGTGAGCGAGGCGCTCAAGCGGGGGGAGGAGGCCATTGCCGTCCAATCTGAGGCCAGCCTGAACCTGATTGACGTGTCCCTCGCCAGGATCGAGACGCTCTTTGCCGATCCCAAGAGTGATCCCGAGGAGATGTATCGCTGCGCCACGGATATCGTGAGCCTTTGCGCCGTTCTTCCGGACCCGGCTCTTTCCGAGGTCGCGCGGTCCCTCTGCGAACTGTTGGATCATTCCATCGAAACGGGTCGTCTCAAGCCCCAGGCCGTACAGGTCCACATCGCCTCCATGAAGCTCCTCCACAGGACAGGCCTCGACGCTCAGGCCAGCCAGGAAATCCTCGAAAGTCTCACCCGGATGGTCGCCAAGCTGGATCGCTAGATCCTGTTCCGATAGGCGGGAACCGATTATCGGATCGAAACAGGATCTAACTTTTTGGACTTAGAGCCTGTTTTGTCCCTTCAGACGTTCCGTCTGAAGGGAACAGGCTCCAGGGGATCATCCTTCGAGGCCGAGGGCCCTGAGGGCCCGGGTGCGAGAGGCCTTGTAGTCGACCTTGCCGTTGGGGGCCCTGCCAATGCTCTCCACGACCACCAGTTCCCTGGGCGCCTTGTAAGCCGCCAGGCGACCCCGCACATGGGCGGAGAGATCTGCGAGCTCCAGTTCCGCTGCGCCATCCGGTTCGACCACGGCGCAGATCCTCTCCCCAAACCGGGCATCCGGAACGCCCACGACCACTGCGTCGCGGACATTCGGGTGGGTCTTGAGGGCCTCCTCGACCTCTTCCGGGAAGACCTTCTCGCCGCCCGTATTGATGCACTGGGAGCCGCGGCCCAGCAGCTTGAGAGAGCCATCGGCATTGACCTCCGCCCAGTCACCGGGGACTGACCAGCGCTGGCCCTCAAAGGTCAGGAAGGTCTTGGCGCTCTTTTCAGGGTCCTTGTAGTAGCCGACCGGTAGGAAGCCGCTGACGGCCACGAGGCCGCGCTCGCCCGAGCCCGGCGATACCCGCCGCCCTTCTTCGGTGAAGACCGCGCAGGTGGGACCGAGGACGAAGGCCGCGGTCGCAGCCTCGGCCCCGGGTGTCGAGGACGATGCGCCCAGTCCCACCGCCTCCGAGGAACCGAAGGAGTCGAAAATGGTCGCGTTGACGCAGTGATTCAGGAGTCCGCGCTTGTTTTCCTGGCTCCACATTGAACCTGAGGAACTGATCGAGAGGACGGAAGTCAGGTCCCAGCGCCCGGGCTCAGCTTCCAGGGCTTCCAGCATGGGTGTCGAGAAGGCGAGGCCGACGATTACGATGCCATCAACCCGGAGCCGCTCGACCTCGCTCCACAATTCTGCGGCGCTGAATCCCCGAGAGGGCAGGGTTGCGACGGTGCCGCCCTGGTTCAGGGTAATGAAGGCCGAGAACTGCCCCGTCCCGTGCATGAGCGGGCAGCAGACCAGGGTCAGGGGTGGGCGGGATCCCTCCGGGTCGAGCCGGTCCGCCGCCGCCTCA
>NZ_JBAXIM010000074.1:0-12061 GCF_037138395.1 Phenylobacterium sp. | reverse complement strand
AGCTGGAAGCGGAAGGGGAACATGTCATCCGCCAGGCGCGCCTCGACGATCGCATCGACGCTGATCCCTGCATCCTGGCTCCAGGCCCGGCCCTTCTCGAGGAAGGCGGACACGGCGCCGACGGTCTGAAGCATGGAGCCTACGCTCACGTCATAGAGTGAAATCGCCATTTCCTGATCTCCGGGTTCAAGGGGCCGACAGCCTGGATTGGGAACAATCGCCGACGGACAAGCTTTTCTTCACGGTTGAGACCCATTCTGTCCAGACCGGACGTTCGGGAGCCGGTCGGATCGGACGCCGGAACCAGGCGAGATGCCGAAACAAATCAGAGTTCTGAAGTCGAACCCGCGCCGGGAAGCGTTGGGCGGGTGGATTTGGCGCGCGGTCTCCGACCGCGGTGGCCAGGATTCCCTGGCCGCGATAGCGGTCGCGGTCGCGTCCGCGCCCTACACCGGGCCCCGGATGGCACTCGCCTGGCTGGCCTTCGTTATCGCCACTGCAGTGGCGGAATACCTCGTCACGGCGGGCGGGCTTAGGCGCCACCGCCTGGGAGACCTTCTGGAGCTCGCGCGGAGCCTGGCCGGGGCGGCCTTAGGTCTCTATCTCTTATCGTCCCCCTTCAAGGATGCGACCGTCGTGGCCGTCGCGCTCTGGGGGTCCATGGCCTTCCGCGCCATCGTGGTCGACTATCGCCGCACAGACCAGCTCTGGATCCGGTTCGGCCCGGTCCTCATCGCCTTTTTCTGGCGCCAGGCTAACCTCTTCTACGAGCATGTCCTGGCGGGCGCGTACGGGTTGGCGTTGGCGGACATCGCTGGACTGGTCTTCATCCTGGCGGCCCTGGGTGCGGTCTACGTGACACTTCAGGAGCGCCGAAGCTCATATGTGCGGGTCCTGGCGGAGAGCCAGGACAAAACCGTTCAGGTCGCGGATGCGCACAGGGTCGCCCTGCTTGCGGAACAACTGGTGGGATCGGGACACTTCCGGCTCGACATGCGGACCGCGGAAGCAAGCTTCTCAGATGGTTTCTTTGACCTCTACGGCTGGGACAAGTCCGGGGGTGCCGCTAACCTTAACGACATCTTGCTGTTGCATGATCCCGCGGACCAGACCCGGGTCCGGGAAATGGTCAGCGAGGTGATCAATTCAAAGCAGCCTATGCGCATCGAGACCCAGGCCACGCTGAGGGATGGCCGCCGGAAGGCCATGCTGACCCAGATCAGCCCGGAAATTGGTGCATCCGGTCGTGTCGGTGCCATATTCGGCGTCACCCTGGACATCTCTGAGGCCCGCAGCCGGGAGAAGGCCTTGGCGGAGAGCGAGGCCCAGCTCCGCCTGCTCGCCGACAATGTGACCGATATCGTGATCTGGCTGAGCCCTGGCGGCAGGATCCTCTACGCCTCGCCCTCGGTCGCCACCCTGGGCTACGCCGCAGACGACATGGTCAGCCGGCCGGCCATGGACTACGTGCATCCAGACGACCACGGCGAGGTCACGCGCCTAATGATCCGGGTCTTCGAAGACGAGGAAAGCGAGGACGACCTTCGCGGCGAATTCAGGTTCCTGAGCCCGGGCCGCCCGGTTGAGCATGTCTGGCTTGAAGGCAAGGCCAGCGCCATCCGGGGTCCGGATGGCCGGGCGCGATCGGCGGTGATCAACTTCCGGGACGTGACACGGAGGCATGAACTGGAGGCGGACCTGCGCCAGGCCAAGTCCCGCGCCGAGGCCGCGGCCGAGGCCAAGAGCGAGTTCCTGGCCAATATGAGCCACGAGATCCGGACCCCCCTGACCGGGGTGATCGGCTTCTCAGGTCTGCTCGCCCAGCTTCCGGGCCAGTCTTCGGCGGCGCTCGGCTACATCGGAAAGGTGATCTCCAGCGGTGAAGCGCTTCTGGCTGTCGTGAACGACATCCTCGACTTCTCCAAGCTCGAGGCCGGCCAGGTGGAGCTTGACCCCGCGCCGTTCCATCTCCGGGACTTCCTCACAGAGACCACGGGCCTGTTCGCAGAGCGGGCGGACGCCAAGGGCCTGAAACTGGACGTCCGTATTGCCGAGCCTGCGCCCGACTACGTCCTCGCGGACTGCGGTCGTTTGCGCCAGGTCCTGTCCAACCTCCTCAGCAATGCCATCAAGTTCACAGAGAGGGGCTCGGTCGTTATCCATGCCAGGCATGACGCAAAGACTGCGGCACTGGAAATCTCGGTGAGGGATACAGGCGTCGGAATCAATCCCGAGCAACTTGAACTCCTCTTCCAGCGCTTTACCCAGGCCGACGGCTCCATCAGCCGCCGTTACGGGGGCACAGGCCTGGGGCTTTCGATCTGTCGCCAGCTGACCGGCCTGATGGGCGGCGAGATCCGCGCCGCCTCGACGCCAGGCGCCGGCTCGGCCTTCACATTCGACATCCGGGCGCCGGCTTCCGAACCTCCGGTGTTCCAGACTGTGCCGGACGCCGCAGAGGAAGCCCCCGGGGAGAGCCTCAGCATCCTTGTCGTCGACGACCTGGACGCCAACCGCGAGATCGTCCGCGCGCTCCTTGAGGCCGCTGGCCAGCAGGTGCACGAGGCGTCCGGGGGCGCACAGGCGGTCTCTCTGGCCGTGGCGCAGACCTTCGACCTGATCCTGATGGACCTGCAGATGCCGGGGATGGACGGCTTTGCGACCACTCGGGCGATCCGCCGCCTGTCGCCCGAGAACAGCACCACGCCGATCATCGCCCTTTCGGCCAATGTCCTGCCGGAACATGTGGACGCCGCTGAGCGCGCCGGCATGAATGACCACATCGGCAAGCCGATCGTCCCGGCCAAACTCTTCGCAGTGCTCAACCGCTGGGCGGGGGTGAGGGTGGCTGCGGACCTTGAGGTCGAGCCGGGCTGAGCCTCAGCGCTTTTCCGGGTGTCCGGCGCGGGCTAGGCTGAGGTTCCCAACGGAGGTCCCGATGATCCGACGCCGCCAAGTCCTGGCCGCCGCCCTCCTGGCCGCAGGCCCCGCACTCGCCGCGGGCAGTCCCGGCCTGGTTAGGGTCCGGCTTTCAACAAAGCTCGGCGACATCCTTCTGGAACTGCGGGGTGACAAGGCCCCCGCAACGACGGCCAACTTCCTCCGCTATGTCGTCGAACGCCGCATGGATCATGGGACTTTTTACCGGCGCTCCGTTCCGCCGGGGTCCAAGACCTTCGACTACGGGGTGATCCAGGGCGGCCTGCAGAACGATCCAGCCTGGATCCTGCCCCCGGTCCGCCACGAGTCCACGGCCCGGACCGGGCTCAAGCACACCAATGGCGCCATCTCCATGGGGCGGCGGGCGCCCGGAACGGCGACTTCGGACTTCTTCATCTGCGCTGGCGACCAGAGCTATCTCGACGCCGATCCCTCGGGGCCCGGCGATAACCTGGGCTTCGCCTGCTTCGGCTATGTGGTGGAGGGGATGGAGACGGTGGAAAAGATCATGGCCCTGCCGGTTTCGCCGACCGCCGGGGTCGGGACCATGAAGGGCGAAATGCTGCGCAATCCCCTGCCGATCACCGCACGCAGGGTCTGACCCTCAGCTCGCCACCTTGGCGAATCCGGCGAGCAGACGGGACAGCCCCGGTTCGTCGACGCGGCCAGCGGCTTCCTCCGGTGCCAGCCAGAGCCTTTCCCGCTGGCCGGCCTCGGGCCATTCGTCATGCTCGGTCTCGACACGGAGCGGATAGACCTTGACCCTGACGGGCTGGAGAGCACCGCTGGACAGCCGTTTGTCATAGTCGAAGACGCCGATCTTGCGGGCCCCGGTCCTGCCCTCCACGCCAGCCTCCTCCCAGGCCTCCCGGGCCGCTGTCTGGTGCGGCTTGAGATCCTTGACCGGCCAACCCTTCGGCACCACCCAGCGACGGGTTTCACGGGAGGTGATCAGCAGGACCTCGATGCCGCCGGACGCGGGGGGCCGCCAGACCAGGGCCGCGTACTGGGCCAGGCGCCCGGTTCCCAGAGGCCCCAGCTCAGGACGCACAAACTTTCCGACCATTATCCACCCCCCGTCCCGAGCCACTGCAGCCAATTCCCGGCTGATCTGGCTGTGCATTCACGCAACTGTCACATTAGCCGAGGCCGCCGCCAGCCCTTGCCCACCGCGCCGGCTTGTGACACCTCGCCCAAAGATCAGGGAACCCCGACCATGACCGACCCTCAACCCGCCTCCGTCTACGATCTCGACCATGCCGAGCAGGTCGAGAGCCTCGCCACCTTCGCTATCCTGGTGGACAACGAGCCGGGTGTCCTGCACCGCCTTGTCGGCCTGTTCGCGGCCCGCGGCTACAACATCGAGAGCCTGACGGTGGCGGAGACCGACCGGAACGCCCACACCAGCCGGGTCACGATCGTGACGCGCGGTGCCCCGCAGGTTCTGACCCAGATCGAAGCCCAACTCCAGAAGATGGTGGCGGCGCGTCACGTCCAGGACGTTACCCGCGATCCCAATGGGCTGCAGCGGGAACTGGCCCTGGTGAAGGTTCGCGGGGTCGGCGCCGAGCGGGTCGAGGCCCTGAGGATCAGCGAGATCTTCCGGGCCCGGGTCCTGGACACGACGATCGACAGCTTCATTTTCGAGGTGACCGGGCCCTCATCGAAGATCGACAAGTTCATCGACCTCATGCGCCCCCTGGGGCTGGTCGAACTGGCCCGGACCGGGATTCTGTCGATTACTCGGGGCGCCGAGACCCTCTGAAACGCAGACGGCCCGGGCGTCTCCACCCGGGCCGTCGTCTAGAGCTGTTGCTCAGATCACGAGAGCAGGCGAACCCTGTAGAGGGAGGCGCCGATCACGGCGCCGATGACCGGTGCCACAAAGAACAGCCACAGCTGAGACAGGGCCTGGCCACCCGCAAGGATGGCCGGTCCGAAGCTGCGGGCTGGATTGACCGAGACGCCCGTGACCTGAATACCGACAATGTGGATCACAGCCAGGGTCACGCCGATGGCGAGGCCCGCGAAACCCGGCGACGCCTTTTCGGAGGTCGAACCCAGGATCACGATGACGAACAGGGCGGTCATCACGATCTCGAAGATCAGGGCTGACTGCTGGCTGTACTCACCAAGGTACCCCGGACCCCAACCATTCTGACCGAGATGGGCCGTGGAGCCCACGATGGCGGCGAGGATGGCGGCGCCCGCCAGCGCCCCGGCGAACTGGGCCACCCAGTAGCTGAGCATATCGCGCAGGTTCATGCGTCCCGCGATGAAGACGGCCAGGCTGACGGCGGGGTTTACGTGGCAGCCCGAGATCGGGCCAATGCCATAGGCCATGGCGATGATCGCACCGCCAAAGGCGAGAGAAACGCCGAGCTGGCCGACGTTGTCAGCTCCGGCGAGCACCGCCGAGCCGCATCCGAACAGCACGAGCGTAAGCGTGCCAATGAATTCCGCTAACATCTTGGACATGAAGCCCTCCCTAGTTTGTCGATCCAGCTTGCGCCAATCCAGGGATTTGGTGAACAGGGAATTTACGAAACCAGCCGCAGGGCCGTCGGAGCCGTTGGGGGATTGAGAATTCAGCCTGCCTGCACTATATGACAACTGTCCGGTTCGCCGGACTATGGGGATAAACGCGCACGAAATAAGCGGACTGGACCCGGGTGCGATTCCCGGCGGCTCCACCAAACTCCTTCCCTCGCCTTGGCGGGGAAATGCGGGGCCGATCAGCATCGACAGACGTGTAAAGGTGTTGCTTTCTTCCGGCTTGGCCCACCGTTTCGGGCTTTAATCTAAATGCGAACGATAACTTCGCTGGAGAGGTTCGTCTGGCCGCGTAAGCGACCCGACGGGTTTCGACCTGAAGCCCTGGCGTCTTAGCAGCGTCAGGCGGGGCCGGGAGGGGGCCCGGCAACAGAACCCCTCCACCTTCCCGGAGACGGACCTGTGACAAAGACTCCTGACCCTTCACCGGGATGGGGGATGGAACCTTGCGCGGGGCTCCGGGGGCGCTAGTTTGTCGAACGACCTCTGGACAGGACCCAAATGGCTCAGGAACCACCCGCCCAGGACCTCATGAACTATGAGGCCATGGCCCAGGAGGCCCTGCGCGGGGTTGTCCGCGCCGCTCTCATCCGGGCTGGCCAGCCCGGGGGGCTTCCGGGCGCTCATCATCTCTACCTGACCTTCAAGACAGGGGCCGTCGGCGTCGAAGGGCCGGAAGACCTGCTGTCGCGCTACCCGGACGAGATGACCATTGTCCTGCAGCACCAGTTCTGGGACCTCGAATTGGACGCAGTCGGTTTTTCCGTGACGCTCAAGTTCGGCGGCCGGCCGCAGAGGGTGACAGTGCCCTATGCCGCCATGAGCCGTTTCTACGATCCCAGCGTACAGTTCCTGCTGCAGTTCGAGGCCGAAGCCGCCGGGCCGGCGCCCGCCCCCGCACCGTCACCGGTCGCATCCATCGTACCGGAGTCAGGTCCGGAGCCTGAGCCTGGCTCTCCGAAGGTCATTTCCCTCGACCAATTCCGAAAGAAGTGAGGCTTCATACCGTGTCAGAGATCCCACCGGAGACCCGCCCGGCAGACACCCCGGAACCCCTGACGGACGAGGCCATCCTGGCCCGGTTCCAGAGGACAAAGAACCAGCCGACCGGCTCCCAGACCCTGGGGTTCCGGATTGTCGCGGTCAGCCAGGCGGACAAGTCTGTCGAGGTCGCCTTCGAGGCCCGCGCCGAGCTCCTGCTCAATCCCATGAAACAGATCCAGGGTGGATACCTCTGCGCCATGCTCGACGAGTGCATGTCGGTGGCCTGTATGGTCGCCTCTGGCATGACGCATGTCGCCCCAACCGCAGAGATGAAGACCTCCTTCTTCCGCCCCGCCCTGCCGGGCCCGATCCGCGGCGTCGGCCGGGTCGCAAAGTGGGGGCGGACCCTGGCCTTTACCGAGGGCGAACTCTATGACCCCGAGGGCCGGATTCTGGCCAAGGCCACCGGGACCGCAGTCCCCACGCCCTTCAAATCCTACAAGAGCTGAATGTCCTCCGCGCGCGCGCTCATCCTGCTCCTGGTCACCCTGTTCCTGGCCCTTCCAGGGCGGGCGCAGGCGGCCGACACCACCTTCGGAAACTGGGCGGCCGTCGTCATCGCCGGCGACTGGCGCGGGTCTGGCGGGGGCGCGACCGAGGCCTTCGACAACGCCCGGCATGATGTCTCCGCCGAGCTCGTCCGCCTCGGTTTCTCGCCGGCCAACATCCTTCAGTACTCAGTCCGGCCAACACGCTACGCCAAGGACCGTCCCGCAAAGTCCGACATCCGGGCGATCTTCGACGGACTGACCAAGCTCACCTCGGGCGGGCCGGAAGGCTGCCTAGTTTATTTCACATCGCACGGGGCACCCCAGGGCGTGGTTGTCGACCAGTCCATCCTGCCACCCGACATTCTTGCCGCCATGCTGAACAGGACCTGTGGGACCCGGCCGACCATTGCGGTGATTTCAGCCTGCTTCTCCGGCGTCTTCGTGCCCGACTTGAGCGCGCCGAACCGCATGGTCCTGACCGCGGCGCGCCCCGACCGCACCTCCTTCGGCTGCGGGCAGTCGAACCGGTATCCCTTCTTCGACGAGTGCTTCCTGCAGAGCACGCCGTCGGCCAGGAACTTTGCGTCCCTCGCCGCCCAGGTCCAGGTCTGCGTCGCCGAGCGGGAGATCAAGGAGGGGGCTCGCCCACCCTCGGAGCCTCAACTCTTCATCGGCCCGCAACTGAGGCCCGTCCTGCCCCTCTACGCCTTTCCGGTACGGGCCCCTCCCCCATGAGTTCCTCCACGCCCCGCCTGTTCGCGGCGCTGACCCTGATGCTGGCCCTGGCGACTCCCTGGCGTGCGCCTGCGGCTCCGGGCCCGACAGCGGGCGTAGGCGCCACCGTCGCCGCGAAGCCGGCCTCGACACGGACGTCCGCAGGAGCCGCCAAGGCGCCGGAAACAAGGCCGGCAGACGCCGCACAGGATCGCGGGCTGGAAGCCTTCGTCGACGGTCTCGTCCGCGACTCCCTGGTCCAGGACCATATCGCTGGCGCGACAGTGGCGATCGTCCAGGACGGTAGGATTGTCTTGAAGAAGGGCTATGGCGCGGCCTCGCTCGATCCCTGGCGACCCGTGGATCCCGACCGGACCCTGTTCCGCCTGGGCTCGGTTTCGAAGACCTTTACCTGGCTGACGGTCCTGAAGGAGGCGGAGGCCGGGCGACTGCGCCTGCAGGCGCCCGTCAACCTGTTCCTGCCGGAAGCCATTCAGGTACGCGACCAGGGCTATCCAGGCCCGGTGACGCTGGAGAGCCTGATGTCGCATTCGGCGGGCTTTGAGGACCGGGCCCTCGGGCACCTCTTCGAGCGGGACCCCGCACGTATCCGCCCCCTCGCCGTCTATCTCCGCCAGGAGCGGCCGCGCCGGGTACGGCCAGTGGGGGTTCTCTCCAGCTATTCCAACTATGGCGCCGCCCTGGCGGGAGAGGCGGCGGCATGGACCTCGGGCAAGACCTTCGAGCGCCTGGCCGAGGAGAGCCTGTTCGAACCCATGGGGATGGCGCGGACAAGCTTCCGTGAGCCGCATCCGGCCCGGCAGGACCTTCCGGCCCCCCTGGCCCCGGCCCTGGCCGCGGACATCTCCAGTGGGTTTTCCTGGACCGGGGTCGGGTTGCGTGCCGAACCCTTCGAGTACATCGGCCAGGTCGCCCCGGCCGGTTCAGCCTCCTCTACCGCTGAGGACATGGCCCGCTACATGATCACCCTGCTGGGCGGCGGCGTCAGGGCCGAGACCCGCGTCTGGGGCGAGGCGACAAACCAGGCCCTCGCCCAACCCCTCAGGCGCACCCCGCCCGGGATTAACGGCTGGCGACGCGGCTTCATCGCCTATGCGCTTCCCGGGGGCCTTTCCGGCTATGGTCATGATGGGGCGACGCAGACCTTCATGACCAACATGACGATTGTTCCGGAACTTCGCCTTGGGATCTTCATCAGTACCAACACCAGCACAGGTCGGGTTCTCACCCAGAGGTTTGCTGCCCGGGTGGTGGAGCAGGTTGGGCAGAATTCCACGGCCTGGCCGCGTCCGGCGGCGCCGGGGCTCTACGCCGAACGCGCCCTCTATGAAGGCCGTTACCTCGGGACACGCCGGGCCTATTCAGGCCTTGAGGGCATGCTGGATCGCCTGAATGGCGGCCTGACCGTGCAGGTGACCCGGGAAGGCCGTCTGGTAACGCGTGAGGGGGGGCGCTCCCAGACCTGGGTCCCGGAAGGCTCGCCGAAGTCGGGGCTCTTCATCTCGGATACGGGATACGAGCGCAGGGTGTTCAAGATCGAACGCGACCGCGCGGCTCGGATGCTGACGGCGCTCAACACCCAGGTGTATGAGCGCGCGCCCTGGTGGAGCCGAGCCAGCCTTCTCGGGGTGGCCGCCGCTGCGACCGCCCTCGCCAGTGGTGCCACACTGTGGGGTGCCCTGTTCCGCAATCGCCGGGACTTCCGCCAGACGCCGATCCAGGCCCGCGCCGGCGTCCTGCTGGCGCTGGGGTCCACCCTGTGGCTTGTCGCCCTGGGGCTCTCGGTACTTTGGATGCTGACAACACCCCCGGACCGGCTCCTGTACGATTGGCCAGGGCTCAACCTGCTCGCAGCCTCGGCTACGGCCCTGGTGGCGACCTTGATGACCCTGGTCTGCGCGGGCCTTGCCCCCTTGGTGGTCCGCAGCGGGCGCCGACTGGACAGCTGGAGCCCAGGCCGGCGCATCGGTTACATCGCAACTGTCGGGCTGTCCCTGCTCTTCGGCCTGCTACTGGCGCTCTGGGGCGGCCTCTCGCCCTGGGCCGGATAGCGCCCGGAGCCTGTTCCCTCTGGCTGGAACGTCTGAAGGGGCAAAATAGGCTCTAGGTCCAAAAAGTTAGAGCCTCTTTCGATCCGATAACCCGTTGGCACCTATCGGAATACGATGCAGCGATCCTCGCGACGGGCCCACCAAAATTCCCGCGTAAACTCCTCGTTTACCAACCACTGGGTAATTCCTGCCTATTCGTCGGCAGGAACTGCACCCCTTGCAGCCGACGGTGGGAGACTGAGAACCGTGAACGGTTTCTTCGCCGCTCTGCAGAGATTTGGTTTCGGCCGCCTGGCGGCCTTCGCCGGCATCGGCGTGGGTATCGCCGCGGCCCTCGGCGCCCTGTTCATGAACGTGGGACGTCCGAGCGCGCTCCTCTACTCGAACCTCGACCTCAAGGAGGCCGGGGAAATCACCCGGGCCCTGGACCAGGCCAATATCCGCTACGAGGCCAAGGGTGACGGATCGACCCTCATGGTGGCGAGGGATGAGGTCGCCACCACCCGACTGCTCCTGTCCGGCAAGGGGCTGCCGACGGCAGGCTCCGTCGGTTACGAAATCTTCGACCAGACCGGCGTCGTCGGCCAGACAGACTTCGTCCAGCAGCTCAACCGCCAGCGCGCCCTTGAGGGCGAGCTGGCGCGGACCATCCAGGGCCTGGAAGGCGTCACCTCGGCGCGGGTTCACCTGGTGCTCCCCAAGAAGGAGCTGTTCGAGGACGAGATCCAGCAGGCCTCGGCCTCCGTCAGTATCGCCGTCGGCGCCCGGGAGCCCACCCCGGACCAGGTTCGCGCCATCCAGAACCTGGTGGCGGGCGCCGTGCCCAACATGAAGCCCGACAGGGTCACGGTGGTGGACCAGCACGCCAAGACCCTTTCCGGTGGCAGCGAGGGCGACGCCATGGCCTCCGATGGCCGCAAGTCCGCCGTCGAGACCCGGGTCGCAAAGACGGTCAAGACTCTGGTGGAGGGCGTCGTCGGGCCCGGGAAGGCGCGGGTCAACGTCACGGCCGACCTTGATCTCTCTCAGGTGACTATCCAGCAGGAAACCTTCGACCCAGAAGGCCAGGTAATTCGTTCAGAGACCACCAGCGAGGAAAACGCCAACGAAAACCAGCCGAACCCGTCCGGCGCCGTCACCGCGGCGGCCAACATCCCCGGCGCGCCTCCGAATGCGGACGGCAATGTCAGCTCGGTATCCGGGCGGACTGGCACGACCACGAACTACGACATCTCCAAGACCGTACGCACCGAGGTCAAGGAGCCAGGACAGATCAAGCGCCTCTCCGTCGCTGTGGCTGTGGATGGCGTGACGGCCCCGGCCGGCAAGGACGGCAAGCCCGGCGCCTATAAGGCCCGCCCGGCCGCGGAAATGCAGAGGATCGAGCAACTGGTCCGGACCGCTGTCGGCTTCGACGCCCAGAGAGGCGACCAGGTCACGGTGATCAACGTCCAGTTCCCCAGCGCCGACACCGGCGGCGGCGTCGTTACCGCCAACCCCCTGATGGGCTTCGACAAGAACGACATCATGCAGATCGTCCAGTGGGTGATCCTGCTGATCGTCGCCCTGCTGACCATCTTCTTCGTGGTCCGGCCCCTGTTCAACGGCTCGGCCGGGGCCCGGACCGGCGTGACCCGGCTGGTGACGACGGCAGATGGACAGCAGATGATGCTGCCGATGGATCCCTCGACCGGGGATCCGCTCTCCCTGCCCGGCCCCGACCAGAGCGAGATGGAGCAGCGGATCGCGATCGCCAAGATCGAGGGCCAGGTCAAGGCCAGTTCGATCAAGCGCGTGGCGGAGTTCGTTGAGTCCCATCCTGAGGAGTCGGTGGCGCTGCTGCGCACCTGGCTGCACCAGCCAACATGAGCCGGGGACCCCAAAAAGGCGGCATAATCACCGACGCCTCCATGCTGACAGGGCCGGAGAAGGCCGCGATTGTTCTTCTCACCCTGGGGGAGGAGGGCACCGCGATCTGGCAGATGCTGGACGAGGAGGAGATCAAAGAGGTCTCCCAGGCCATGGCCACCCTCGGCAACGTCACGTCCAACGTGGTCGAGGTCCTTCTGGTCGAATTCATCTCGAACATCTCCGGCGGCGGCACCGTCATTGGCTCGTTCGAGCAAACCCAGCGGCTCCTCAACTCCTTCCTCGACCCCGACAAGGTCGACGGCCTCATGGAGGAAATCCGCGGTCCGGCCGGCCGGACCATGTGGGACAAGCTGGGCAATGTCAGCGAAGGCGTCC
>NZ_JBAXIM010000073.1:0-12115 GCF_037138395.1 Phenylobacterium sp. | reverse complement strand
GGGCAAGGCAAAATGAAGTGGAGAGTCCCGATGAAGCTGCTTGCTGGCAACTCCAACCGGACCCTGGCCGAGGCCGTCGCCTCCCACCTCGACCTTCCCCTGACCCGGGCGCAGGTGAAGCGCTTCTCGGATAACGAGATCTTCGTCGCCATCGAAGAAAATGTCCGCGGCGAGGACATCTTCGTCATCCAGTCGACCAGCTATCCGGCCAACGACAACCTGATGGAACTGCTGATCTGCATCGATGCCCTGAAGCGGGCATCGGCACGGCGGATCACGGCGGTCATGCCCTATTTTGGCTATGCCCGTCAGGACCGGAAGACCGGTGGCCGCACGCCCATTTCGGCCAAGCTGGTGGCCAACCTCATCACCCGCGCAGGCGCCGATCGGGTCCTGACGATGGACCTCCATTCCGGCCAGATTCAGGGCTTCTTCGACATCCCGACCGACAACCTGGTGTCCGCGCCCCTAATGGCCGGCGACATCAAGAGGCACTACGAGAAGACCGAAGACCTGCTGATCGTGTCTCCCGACGTCGGCGGCGTGGTCCGGGCCCTCGCCTTGGCGAGCCGGCTCAATGCAGAACTGGCCATTGTCGACAAACGGCGCTCGGGGCCGGGCAAGAGCGAGGTCGCCAACATCATCGGCGATGTCGAGGGCCGCCGACTGATCCTGTTCGATGACATCGTCGACTCGGCCGGGACGCTCTGCAACGCTGCCCAGTCCCTGATCGACGCTGGTGCTGTCGAGGTCTCGGCCTATGTCACCCACGGCGTGCTTTCCGGAGCCGCCTATGACCGGGTGCAGAACTCGGTCTTGAAGGAACTGGTGATCACCGACTCGATCGAGGCGACAACCCAAGTGGCTGGGGCCTCAAAGATCCGGATGGTCTCTTGCGCAGCCCTGATCGGCGAGGCCGTGCGCCGGATCGCCAACGAGGAATCTGTCTCGAAGCTGTTTGACTGATCCTGCGGGTTTACTCCCTCCGCCAAAGCAGGGAATAGTGCCTCTTGTCCGCATGACCCGCCGCGGAAGCCCCGGGGAGCCAGAGCCATGTCCCAAGCCTCAAAAACCATCACCACACTCGCTGGCCTCGCGGCCATGGCCATCGTCCTGGCTGCCTGCAGCCCGACGCCCCTGACTGTGGCGGCAAGCAAGCCGCCGGAGATCGTCATCGGGGCGCGCATCATCGATCAGGCTGGTGCCTACCGGAACTTCATCGACCGGACGACTGCGATCTCGCCCGCCTTCACCGATGGCGCCTCGGTATCCAGCGCGGTGGCGACCGGAAGCACGATCGAGCCCAGCCAGATCATGCAGGGCGCTATTGCCTACGGGGTGATTGTCGCCCTTGAGGAGCCCGCCTTCGTCGCTGGCGTCCGCGCCCAGGCGATCGGAGACGTCCAGAGGGCCCAACTCGCCGAATCCCTGACGGCCAATCCTTACAACGTCCTGGCCATCCGCGGGTCAGGCGAGGCCGCCAACCGGGTAACCCTGGTCCTGGCCGAGGACGGCCAACGCCTCTACGACGCCGGCAAGGCGGTGAAGCAGTCGGCTTACGGCGTCCAGAAGCAGGCCTGGTCGAAGGTCGAAGTGGCCGACAGGACCGGGCGGCTGGCCAGCGCCAAGGCGCGGGCGGCAGTCCTGTTCGACAGCGACCTCAGTGAAGCAGACCTCAGGAGCCACGCCGCCCCGCGGCATCCCCCCGGCGGCCCGGTCGAACCGCCCTACACCCAATCCGTGGTCCGGGCCGTCGCCGTGGCGGCCCTGGCCGTTCTGGGCCAGGCCGGCCCAGCCCGGAACGACAGCGTCAACGCCATCATGCAGGATGCGAACATCGGGACCTGTACCCGCATGACCAAGCTGAACCTCAACCAGTGCCTGGCCGTCTCCAAGCCCTATTACGAGGACATCTTCTGCCTCGGCCAGCACGTCATGATGGACAGTGGCAGGTGCGTCATCAAGGCGTCCGGCCAGAAGGAACCCTACGAGGCGCACTTCGTTCCGACGGTGAGGCCAAATCCACCGGCCAAGACGGCCACACCCCCGCGCAAGCCCCCAGCCAAGAAGAAGTAAGCCGCCGTCCAAGGGTGGCTGGCCCGTTGCAAGCCGCCGGGGTTTTGTGTAATTAGCCGCCTCTTTCGACTCTTCCTGGGTCGTTCGTCGCCGCGCGGCGTCTGCGCGGCGACTTTGCTTCGAGGCAGGGCCATGGCCGATATCATTTTGAACGTCGAAGTCCGCGAGCGCACGGGTACGGGCGGCGCCCGCGCCACCCGTCGCGAGGGCAAGGTCCCCGGCGTGCTATACGGCGGCGGCAAGGACCCCGTTGCCATCGCCGTGAAGGCCAACGAGTTCCGCAAGGCTCTCCACACTGGCAAGCTCCAGGGCCACCTGGTCACCCTGAAGTATGGCGATGAGACCCAGCCGGTCATCGCCAAGGTCGTGGATCTACATCCGGTGACGGATGATCCCTGGCACTTCGACCTGTACCGGGTCGACGCACACCAGCAGATCCGCGTCGCCGTCCCGGTGCACTTCCGCAACTCGGAGGCCTCCCCGGGCCTGAAGCGTGGCGGTACGCTGAACGTCACTCTCCATGAGATCGAACTGAACTGCCCGGCCGACCACATCCCCGAGGAAATCCTCCACGACCTAACCGGCCTGGAGATTGGTGAGGCCATCCGAATCAGTTCGCTCACCCTCCCCGCCGGCATCACCCCCGTGGCTTCCGGCGACGTGGTCGTGGCCACCGTGGCGGGTTCGGCCGCCGGCGCCTCGGCTGCCAAAGCCGAGGGTGCCGAGGCCTGAGGCCCGGCCTGACGGGCCCGAATGCTGATCCTTGCCGGCCAGGGGAACCCGGGCCCGGCCTACGCCGGAAACCGGCACAACATCGGCTTTAGGGCGGTCGACGCCATTGCCGCGCGCTGGGGATTCGGCCCCGAGCGCAGTCGCTTCCAGGGCCTGGCCCGGGAAGGTGTCATCGAGACCCCGGAAGGGCCGGTCCGGGCCCTGACCCTGAAGCCCCAGACCTTTTACAATGAAAGCGGCCGGGCCGTGGCGGCTGCCCTCAAGTTCTTCAAGCTATCGCCAGCGGACCTGGTGCTCTTCTACGACGAGATCGACCTCGCC
Source organism: Phenylobacterium sp. (assembly GCF_037138395.1). GTDB lineage: Bacteria > Pseudomonadota > Alphaproteobacteria > Caulobacterales > Caulobacteraceae > Phenylobacterium. The sequence goes on along the minus strand of NZ_JBAXIM010000073.1, from coordinate 8,986 downwards.
GGCGGACGTTTCCGGATGAAGACGGGAGGCGGGGCAGCCGGCAATAACGGTGTCCGCTCTGTCACCGCCCATATCGGGCCCGATTTCCGTCGGGCGCGCTTGGGCGTGGGGCACCCGGGGCACAAGGACCGGGTCCAGGGCCATGTTCTTTCAGACTTCCACAAGTCGGAGGCGGCCTGGGTCTCAGCCCTCGTCGGTGCCGTCGCCGATGCCGCACCCCTCCTCGCTGCAGGGGAGGATGAGCGCTACCAGGCCGAAGTCCTGCGCCTTGCGCCCGCCGAGAAGCTGGATCCCCGCAGGCCCGGCGATCTGGCGTGACCATTTCACAGGCGCGTGCTAGTCGCCGCGCCTGCCGTTCCGAGGAGTTTTCTGAATCATGGCCCTGAAAGTCGCCATCGTCGGCCTGCCCAATGTGGGTAAGTCGACCCTGTTCAATGCCCTGACCCAGACAGCCGCCGCCCAGGCCGCGAACTATCCCTTCTGCACCATCGAGCCCAATGTCGGCGACGTGGCGGTGCCAGAGGCAAGGCTGGAGGCCCTAGCCGGCATTGCCGGGTCGAAGGAGATCATCCCCGCCCGCATCAATTTCGTGGATGTCGCCGGCCTTGTCCGCGGCGCCTCGCAGGGCGAGGGCCTCGGCAACCAGTTCCTGGCCAACATCCGGGACTGCGACGCCGTGGCCTTTGTCTCGCGCTGTTTCGTCGATGACGACATCACCCACGTCGAGGGGCGGGTCGACCCCATCTCGGACCTCGACATCATCGAGACCGAGCTCATGCTCGCCGACCTGGAGAGCCTGGAGAAGCGGGTGGTGAACTTTGAGAAGCGAGCCAAGACCGGGGACAAGGAGGCCGCCGCCACCCTCGCCCTGATGAAACTCGCCCTCGCCCAACTCGTCGAGGGGCGTCCAGCCCGGGCCGCCCAAGTGCCCGCCGAAGAGCAGAAGGGCTGGCGCATGCTCCAGCTGCTCACCGCCAAGCCGACCCTCTATGTCTGCAACGTTGACGAAGCCTCCGCGGATCAAGGCAATGCCTTCTCGGGCCAGGTCGCCGAGCGCGCCACCCGGGACCAGGCCAAGTCAGTGGTGATCTCGGCCCAGATCGAGTCCGAGATCGCCCTGCTGGACGCCGGCGAGCGCGCCGAGTTCCTCGAGACCCTGGGCCTGATCGAGCCCGGCCTGAACCGCCTGATCCGGGAGGCCTACGCCCTTCTGGGCCTCCAGACCTACTTTACAGCCGGTCCCAAGGAGGCCCGCGCCTGGACCATCCCGGTCGGGGCCACGGCACCCCAGGCGGCGGGCGTGATCCACACAGACTTCGAGAAGGGCTTCATCCGGGCCGAGACCATCGCCTTCGACGACTACGTAAAGTTCAAGGGCGAGGCCGGCGCCCGCGAGGTGGGTCGCCTGCGCTCGGAAGGCAAGGAGTACGTCGTCCAGGACGGCGACGTCATGAACTTCCGCTTCAACGTCTGAGCCCTTGGAAGCGGCCGGTCGCCCTCGGGCGACCAATCGTGGGCCCAACGAAAAAGGCCGGCCGCCCTGAGGCGACCGGCCCTGGTTCCGCGCGGCGGCTAGACCCTAGTGGGCCACGTTCCGCCAGATCCGCTTGTAGCTCACATAGAGCAGGCCAGCGAGGATCAGCAGGTAGGCCATGGCACCGACGCCAAAGGCCTTGCGCTCCTCCATCTTGGGCTCGGAAACCCAGGCGAGGAAGGCAGCCACGTCGCGGGCCTGCTGGTCCACGGTCGACTTCGTACCATCGTCGAAGGTCACCTTGTCGGGGGCGAGGGGCGGGGTCATGGCGATCAGGCCGCCGATAGGCGCATGGCCCTTACCCTTCCAGAAGGCGCTCACATCCCCTGCCATGTAGGGGTTGTAGTGCTTGCCTTCCGGAACCTCGAGGCCAGCCGGAACCTCGCCGTACCCGGTCAGGAGCGAATAGATGTAGTCCGGGCCGCCCTCCCGCGCCTTGGAGAGGGTGGACATGTCCGGCGGCAGGGCACCACCGTTACTCGCCCGCGTCGCGGCCTCGTTCGGGTAGGGGCTGGCGAAACGGTCGGCAGGAACGCCGGGACGCTTCACGACATCGCCGGTCTCCGAGTCGATGTCGTCGATCTGGTAGTCCTTGGCGATGGCCTTCACATAGGGATTGTTATTCGGGTTCGGATACTCGGGATCATAGAAGGGCCCACCCTTCTGCCCGAGGTTGCGGAACGACATCAGGTGCATGGCGTGACACGAGGAACAGACCTCGCGGTAGACCTTGTAGCCGCGCTGGAGTTGGGCCCGGTCGAACTTGCCAAAGGGGCCGTTGAAGGCCCACGCGACCGTGCGGGGCTCCTCCTGTGTACCTGCGGCGAAGGCCGTCCCACCTGCAAGGGCGAGGCCGAGCGCCGCGATGGCGAGAACTTTGCGAAGCATCAGGCTCAACCCCTCTTCTCAGGCGAGGCTGCGGCGCCCACGGGCAGGGCGACCGAGTACGACAGGACGGGATCGCTGATCGATTTCGGCTGCGCCTGGGGGTTCTCCGTCAGGCCCATCACTGGCAGGATGATCAGGAAGTAGCTGAAGTAGTAGGCGGCGGCGATCCGCGAGAGCCAGACCATGGAGTTCAGGTCGGCGTCGAGGAGCGTAAAAGTCGTCAGGCCGGGGATGACATGCTCGTCCGGCAGGCGGCCTCCGCAGAAGCCCAGCACGAGGCAGGCCACCACGAAGATGAAGAAGTACAGCCGGGTGGTCGGCCGGTAGCGCAGGGACTTGACCCTAGAGGTGTCGAGCCAGGGCAGGACGAAGAGGACTCCAATGGCGCTGAACATCATCAGCACGCCCATCAGCTTGTCCGGAACCGCCCGCAGGATCGCGTAGAAGGGCAGGAAGTACCACTCCGGCACGATGTGGGCGGGGGTCACCAGCGGGTCCGCCGGCACGTAGTTTACGGGGTCGCCAAGGGCGTTCGGATTGAAGAAGACGAAGGCCGCGAACATGATCATGAACAGGGCGATCGCGAAGCCGTCCTTCACCGTATAGTACGGGTGGAAGGGCACGGTGTCGGCCTTGGACTGCACCTCGACGCCGCTGGGATTGTTGTTGCCCGTCACGTGCAGCGCCCAGATGTGCAGGATCACTACGCCGGCGATCATGAACGGCAGCAGGTAATGCAGGGAGAAGAAGCGGTTCAGGGTCGCATTGTCGACGGCAAAGCCGCCCCACAACCAGGTGGTGATGGACTGGCCGATGACCGGCAGGGCGCCGAACAGGTTGGTGATCACCACCGCGCCGTGGAAGCTCATCTGGCCCCAGGGCAGGACATAGCCCATGAAGGCGGTGGCCATCATCAGCAGGTAGATCACGCAGCCCAGGATCCAGAGCAGCTCACGCGGCGCCTTGTAGGAGCCGTAGTAGAGGCCGCGGAACATGTGGGCGTAGACGGCGATGAAGAACATCGAGGCGCCGTTGGCGTGCATGTAACGCACCAGCCAGCCGTAGTTCACGTCCCGCATGATCCGCTCGACCGAGGCGAAGGCGTAGTCCACGTGGGGCACGTAGTGCATGGCCAGGACGATGCCGGTGATCAGCTGGATGCCCAGGCAAAGCGCCAGGATCCCGCCGAAGGTGTACCAGTAGTTCAGGTTCTTCGGGGTCGGGAAGTCGACCAGGCTGTCATGCGCCAGGCGTAGGACCGGCAATCGGGCGTCGAGCCAGCGTTCGATACCGGTCTTCGGGATGTAGTTCGAATGTCCGCTCATGTTGGTCAGCCCACCTTAACCACGGTATCAGAAAGGAAAGCGTAGTCCGGAACCGCGAGGTTCTTGGGCGCAGGGCCCTTACGGATTCGTCCAGAGGTGTCGTAGTGCGAGCCGTGGCAGGGGCAGAACCAGCCGCCATAGTCGCCGCCGCCGAAGGTTGGCACGCAGCCCAGGTGGGTGCAGGTGCCGATCAGCACCAGCCACTCGGCCTTGCCCTTCTTATGGCGCGCCTCATCAGTGGAGGGGTCCCGCAGGTCCGCCTTGTCATCCTTGATCGCCGAAGCGATTTCGACGCCGGTGCGATGCCGGATGAACAGGGGCTTGCCACGCCATTTGATGGTGACGGACTGGCCGAGCTGAACCTTGGTAAGGTCGAACTCCACTGAGGCCAGGGCCAGGGTGTCGCCGGCGGGGTTCATCTGGTCGATGATGGGCCAAGCCACCGTCGCCGCCGCACCGAGCGCGGCGACGCCCGCCGCGATATGAATGAAATCGCGCCTATTGGGGTCGTCCCCCTCCACGCCATGTTCTGGGTTCGCGTCCGCCATGCTATCGGCCACTTTGAAGTCACCCTTCGCTTGGGGACTGCGCCGGAAGGGCGCGGTCCGTTCTCGACCCTGCCAGTCGATCTGGTAAGGGTCCCCCGGACTGAACGCGCCGAGCGCCGACGGACCGTACGGGAAGCTATCTCGCCAAAGGCGAATAACTCCCGCCGATTCGCTGCGGAGCGCGTACACCCCGTCGCGGGATCACCTAGAATGCTGCTCGCCCTTTTTCAACCTGACATTCCACAAAATCTTGGTGCCGCCATCCGGCTGGGCGCCTGCCTGGACACACCGGTGCACGTCATCGAGCCCTGCGGCTTTCCCCTGTCAGATAAGGCGATCCGCCGGGCCGCCATGGATTACGGTGACCCGGGCGAAGTGGTCCGCCATTCCAGCTGGGACGCCTTCCGGGCCGCGGCGACAGGGCGGATCGTCCTTTTCACCACCCGGGGCGCGGCCCCGCTGCACGACTTCGCCTTCCGGGCCGACGATATCCTCCTGTTCGGCCAGGAAAGCGCGGGCGTGCCGGATTTCGTCCACGACGCCGCCGACGCCCGGGTCATCATTCCCTTGAGCCGCGGGCGACGATCCTTCAACCTGACCGTCTCGGCGGCAATCGGCCTGTCCGAGGCCCTTCGTCAGACCGGGCAATTTCCCGCTTTTCATCCGCAAGATTTTCCCAGCCATGATTGATCCCGCCGTCCTGGAGTCCCGCAATGCCCGCGCGCGCGCCTGGTTCGACGCCCTGCGGGACCGCATCGTCGCCGCCTTTGAGCAACTCGAGGTCGACGCGCCCGCAGACCTCTTCCCCGGCGAGCCCGGGAAGTTCGAGCTCAAGCCCTGGGTGCGCGAGGCCGGCGGAGGCGGGGTGATGGGCTTCCTGCGCGGCGGCCGGTTCATCGAGAAGATGGGCGTGCACATCTCCCTGGTGCACGGGACCTTCACCCCCGAGATGGCCGCCAACATGCCCGGCGCGGACAAGGACCCCCGCTTCACGGCCACCGGCATCAGCCTCATCGCCCACATGCGCAGCCCCAAGGTCCCGGCGGTGCACATGAACACCCGCTTCCTAGCCACCCAGACCGGCTGGTTCGGCGGCGGCGCCGACCTGACCCCCACCCTGGACGTCCAGCGCAGCCAGGAGGCGCCGGACGCCGTCGCCTTCCACGCTGCCCTACAGGCCGCCTGCGACCGGCACGATCCGGCCTGGTACCCGGACTTCAGGGCACGCTGCGAAGAGTACTTCTACCTGCCCCACCGCAAGGAACCCCGGGGCGTCGGAGGCATCTTCTACGACCACCACAATTCCGGAGACTGGGACCGGGACTTTCAGTTCACCCAGGATGTGGGCGAGGCCTTGCTGGAGGTCTATCCCAGGATCGCCCGGAGCCGGATGCACGAGCCCTGGACCGAGGCTGACCGGCGCGAGCAGCTGATCCGCCGCGGCCGCTACGTGGAGTTCAACCTGCTCTACGACAGGGGCACCATGTTCGGCCTCAAGACCGGTGGCAATATCGAGAGCATCCTGTCCTCCATGCCCCCGGAGGTCATCTGGCCGTAGGGCAACCCCCGGCGGTCAGATCCGGCCGCCAGCCTCGATGAAGCTGCGCAGCCGGCGGCCCACCTCCATCCGATCATTGATCGCCGCGTAGCTGGCGACTGCGGCGTCGGCCTGCGCATCGGTGTAGCGGTTCCCGCGCCGGGCCTCGATCAGGGCCAGGGCGTAGTCCGGCTCGAACTCGGGATGAAGCTGTATCGAGATCGCCCGGCGCTCGGGATAGGCCAGGGCGCCGAAGGGCGTGAAGTCGCTGGCCGCGGCGAGCCGGGCGTCGCCTGGGGGCTCCACCACCTGGTCCTGGTGCGAGGCGGCGGCCGCCAGGGTCGGGAGGCCAGACAGCCAGCCGTCGGGTCGGGCCTCGTAGCGGTGCAGGCCCACGCCCCAGCCCTTGGGCGACTTGATCACCCGCCCTCCGAAGGCCTCGGCCATCACCTGATGCCCGAAACAGACACCGACCAGGGCGGTGCGCCCGGAGGCGGTATTCAGAAAGGCCTTCAAGGGCGCGATCCACGGAAGGGGATCGTAGACGCCGGCAGACGATCCCGTCACCAGGCAGGCGTCCCAGGCCGCAGGGTCGGAGGGCAGCTGTCCCAAGGCCACGTCAAAGGTCTCGGCGGCATCGCCCGACTGCAGGAGCAGCCGCCGGAACATGGCGGGATAGTCCCCGAAGCGCTCGGAGAGGTCGCCCGGCGGCGCGCCGGTCTCGAGTATGGCCAGCCTCACGCCTCAGGCCCCCATTCCGCGAAGGACTGCAGCCAGGCGAGAGCGGACAGCCTCTGCGTCTGACGGGAAGTCCTCGTCCATCCACCAGGCCTCGACCTCGCGCAGGGCCTCCCCCAACTTCGGGCCCGGACGCGCACCGGCCGCCACAGCATCCGCACCGGACACCGGAAGCAACCTTGCACGCCAGGCCCCAGCCTCGGCGACCAGGGCGCGCCAGTCACCTGACGCCTTGCCTTCGGGGGATCGGGCCCAGGCCAGGCGCAGCCGGTCTAGGGCGGTCCCGGACCCCAGAATGTGCAGGGCGCGGCGAAGCTGCCGGGGCGACATCCAGCTGACCAGCTGGGGCTCGCGACCCGCCGCCGCCACAAGCCGCTCCCTCTGGGTGCCGGACAGGCGCAGGCGCGCGGCCTCCCGGGCGACATCCGTGGCCCCCTCGGGGAACAGGGCGCCAAGCCGCAGCAGGGCGTCGGCGGGACGTTCCTCCAGGGCCTCGACCCGGCACAGGCCCTCCAGCCGCGACAGGTCGCCCGCGAAGGGCAGGACCTGGGCCAGCACGCCCGTCGAAGCCATCAGGCGCAGGGCGGGCCGGGGATCGGGCGCGCCCAGCAGGACGACGAGCTCCTTGAGGACGCGTTCCGCCGCGAGGGCGGAAAGGCTCCCGGCCTGAGCCGCACAAGCCTCGACCGCCGCCGGGTCCGGCGCGCCCTGGCCGTACCAGGCGAGGAACCGGAAGTAACGGAGGATGCGCAGATGGTCCTCGCGGATCCGTTGCCCGGGGTCTCCGACGAAGACGATGCGGCCCGCCCGGGCCGCGGCGACGCCGAGGCCTGTGGGATCGAACACTCGCCCGCTGCGGTCGGCGTAGAGGGCGTTCAGGGTGAAGTCCCGCCGAGCGGCGTCCTCCGCCCAGTCGTCGGTAAAGGCCACGATGGCGCGCCGGCCGTCGGTCTCCACGTCGCGCCTAAGGGTGGTGATCTCGAAGCCCAGGCCGCCGCTGACCGCCGTCACCGTGCCGTGCTCCAGGCCGGTGGGAACCGACTTGAGCCCCGCTGCCTCCAGCGCTGCAACCACGACGGGCGGCTCGAGGGCGGTCGCCAGGTCGATGTCGGCGATGGCGCGGCCCATGACGGCGTTGCGCACGCAGCCCCCGACGAAGCGCACGCAAGCCGGACCGCCCACCGCCTCCAGAGCGTCGAGGACGGCGATCGTGGCCGAATCCGTCAGCCATCCGGCATCCGCCAGGACGATCTCCGAAGACGCGCCGGTCACGCCGGCACCCCGAACAGGCGATGGGACAGGATCCGAAGCATCCCCGCCGTCGCCCCCCAGATGAACCGCTCGTCGTGGGTCATGGCGTAGAACCGGCGCTTGCCGCCATCCGGCAGTTCGCGCTCGTGGGTCTCGTGGTTGGCGCCGTCCATGAGGAAGCCGAAGGGAGTCTCGAAGATGTCCGCCACCTCGTCAGGATTGGGCTGGAGGCTGAAGCCGTCCTCGATGAAGGCCACCACCGGGGTGACCAGGTAGCCCGTCCCCGTCCGGTATGGCGTCGAAAGGCCGACAGGCGAGACGAAGCCGGGTGCCAGCCCCACCTCCTCCTCGGCCTCGCGCAGGGCCGCCTGCCAGGGCGTCTCGCCCGCGTCGCAACGCCCGCCCGGAAAGGCGATCTGGCCCGCATGCCGCCTCAGCGTGTCCAGCCGGGTGGTCAGGAGGACGGAGTAGCCGTGCGGCCGCTCGATCAGGCCCACCAGGACGGCGGCGGGAATCAGGGTGTCCAGCGGGGGAAAGTAGGGATCCGGCTCGAAGTCGAAGTCCGAGCTGATCTGGTCCACTGTCCGGTGCGCCAGGGGATCCAGGCGCTCGGCAAGCCGGGCCTGAAGCCGGGGCCGAGCCCCAGGGGCCGCCAGCTGGTGCGGGCTCACGCCTCGATATCCCCGGCCGAGCCCAGGTCGAAGGCCGTGCCGCCGGACCGGACGACCAACCGCCCGGACTCCGCTTCCGCCAGCTCGACCAGTTCATAGAAGACCGGACGGGCGACCAGGGCCTCCAGGCCCCGCCGCACGTGCAGGTAGGGACGCGGTTCGCCGGTCCGGGGATCGGTCTCCACCCGCAGGACGTTTTCCGGACCCGCGCGGACCTCGTCCCCGACATTGGTCTGGAAGACCAGGTCCTCGCCCTCCCGGTCCACGCGGACGGCGATGAAGGGGGCGTCCTCGACGGTGATCCGCATCTTCTCCACCGGCGTTACCAGGTGGAAGCCGTCGGGATCCTTCCTCAGGACTGTGGAGAACAGGCGCACCAGGGCTTCCCGGCCGATGGGGGTGCCTTCATGGAACCACTGTCCGTTGCGCTTGATGACGATGTCGATTTCGCCGCAATGGGCCGGGTTCCAGAGGTGCACGGGTGGCAGGCCCCG
>NZ_JBAXIM010000072.1:0-12180 GCF_037138395.1 Phenylobacterium sp. | reverse complement strand
CAATCGTGCCAATGTTGCAGTGCGGCTTGTTACGTAGGAATTTCTCTTTGGCCATGGGGTCCTGCCGGGTGGTCTAGAGGGTTGGAGCGGGTAGCGGGAATCGAACCCGCATCCTCAGCTTGGAAGGCTGCTGCACTACCATTGTGCTATACCCGCAATTGGATGACGCTCCTGCGAGCCTCCTCGACTAAGGTTCAGCTCCGGAGCGTGGTGGGGGAAGTAGGACTCGAACCTACGAAGGCTTACGCCAGGGGATTTACAGTCCCCCCCCTTTGCCACTCGGGACATTCCCCCAGCGCGCCGGACATCCTATCAAGACCCGGAAAAGTCCGGCCCTCAAATTGGAGCGCGTCTTATAGTGGCCTCGCAACCCGAACGCAACGCAGGCCGGAAGCGCCGCGGACCGCCTGCAATACCTGGGTCCGCGGGGTCGGGAAAACCCCGGTTCCAGGCCACTTCAGGAGAGTGGATCTGGGGGGTACACGCCGTCGAGGCGGCCCTGTCCAACCCCGGACGCCCCGCGCCTCGCCGCATCCTGGCGACCCCGGAGCGGACCCTGGAACTCGAGCGCCGATTCGGTGCGCTGACAGGCCTGGAGGTCATGGACGGCCCGGCCCTGGCCCGGACCCTGCCAGCGGGTGCCGCTCACCAGGGCCTGGCCCTGGAGGGGCCCGAGCCCGAGTCCGTTGACCTCGAGGACTTCACTGCAGAGCCTGGAGCGGTCCTGCTGATGCTGGACCAGGTCACGGATCCTGGAAATGTCGGCGCGATACTGAGGTCCGCAGCGGCTTTCGGGGCGAAGGGGCTGATCCTGCAGGACCGCCGGGCACCCCGCCTGTCCGGCGCCCTGGCCAAGGCCGCCGCCGGCGCCGTCGATATCCTCCCCGTGGCCCGGACGGTGAACCTGTCCCGGGCTCTGGAGCGGCTCTCGGACCTCGGATGGCGGGCTGTTGGCCTCGATGGCGGGGCGGCGCGCGACCTTTCGGAGGTGCTGGATGGCGGCCCGGTCGTGCTGGTCCTCGGCTCGGAGGGCGAAGGCGTGCGCCGACTGGTGGCCGAACACTGCGACGAAACCGCCCGCATCCCCATGCCGGGGGGCTTCGAAAGCCTCAACGTGGCCGCAGCGGCAGCGGTGGCCCTCTACGAAGCCGCCCGCCCCCGCCGCTGAGCCCGTTCGTCAGAGCAGGTCGCCGCCCGCCGCTGCCGCCGTGGTGCCGTCCCGCTCGAAGGCGCGGATGACGTTGCGTCCGGTCGTCCAGCGGTGCACCTCGTCCGGCCCGTCTACCAGCCGCTGCGAGCGGATGTGGGTGTACCAGGCCGCCAGAGGCGTATCGCGGCTGTAGCCCAACGCCCCGTGCAGTTGGATGGCGGTGTCCACCACCTTGTGCACCATGTTCGCCAGGAAGACCTTGGCGATGGAGTTCTCCTGCCGCAGGTCCAGGCCCTTCTCGGCCTTGTAGGCAATGTGGATGAGCATAAGGCGGGCCATGTAGAGCTCGCTCGCACAGTCGGCCAGCATCCACTGGACGCCCTGTCGCTTGGAGAGCTTCTGGCCGAAGGTCTCGCGCGACGTCACGTGCTTGACCGCCAGGTCAAGAGCCCGCTGGGCCAGGGCCACATTGTGCATGCCGTGCCGCAGGCGGCCGTAGGCAAGACGGTGCTGGCCCATGTTGAAGCCATTGCCCTCGCCGCCGAGCAGGTTCTCCGCCGGGACCACCAGATCCTTGATGTCGATCTCGGAGTGGCCGCCGCCCATGATGTGCGAGAGCGGGCCTTCCACCGCCATGGTCTGGATGTCTCGCTTGATGATGTAGCCGGGGTTCGGCAGTTCGACGATGAAGGTGGAGTAGCGCTGGTGGCGCGGGGCCTCCGGATCGGTCATGGCCATGACCAGGGCCAGGTCAGCAGCGCTGGCGGCTGAGGAGAACCACTTCTCGCCGTTCAGGACGTAGTTGCCCTTGCCGTCCTTCACCGCCCGGGTCTGCATGCCTGTGGCATCGGCGCCAGCGGCCTTCTCCGTCATGGAATAGCAGACGCGCTTCTCGCCGTTCAGGAGGGGCTTGAGATACTTCTCCTTCTGGAAGTCGGTACCGTGCGCCAGCAGGGTCAGCATGGTGGCGTCGTCAGGCCCCTGGCTGTTCATCGACAGGGCGCCCAGATGGCTTTCGCCCAACTCCATCTGGACCAGGGCGTTGGCTAGCGGGCCCAGGCCCATGCCGCCATGCTCCGTGGGGATGAAGGGGGCCCACAGGCCCTGGGACCTGGCCTTGGCACGCAGTTCGGCCAGCACCACCTTGAAGGACTCGCGGTCCACGAGCCGCTTCTCCGCCGGAATGCACTCCTCGTGCACCCAGCGCCGGACCCGCTCGCGCATGGCCTTTGCGTCTTCCGGAATCTCGAAATCGATCGCCATGTTTTTCTCCCCTTTATGTTGAATTCCACTGTGATGTCGGATGCGTCCCGGGACAAGGCCACGAGCCGGATCAGGCCAGGTCGACCCGGTAGATGCTCTGCGCGGTACCCGAGAAGAGCGCCGTCTTCTCGGTTGCGGACGCGCCTGACGCCAGGCGCTTGAAGGCGTTCCAGAGGGTCCGGTAGTCGCAGGCCCCCAGGTCAACCGGGAAGTTGCTCTCGAACATGCAGCGGTCCGTCCCGAAGGCCTCGATGCAGGCCTCCACATAGGGCCGCCATTCCCGCGCCAGCTGTTCCGAGGATGCCGGCGGATCGGAGAGAAAGGAGGGAAAGGCTGGGAAGGCCATGGCCAGGCCGCCCACCTTGCAGGCCACATTGGGCAGGGCCGCAAGGGCGTCGATCTTCTCCCGCCAGGTTGCAAAACGTTCGTCGCGACGCCCTGCATAGACGCCCAGGCCAAGGGGCGTACCCACGTGGTCGACGATGATCTGCGTATCCGGGAAGGCGCGGGCCAGATCGATGAGGTCGTCCAACTGCGGCTCGAGGAGCCAGGCGTCGAAGGACAGGCCCAGGGGCGCCAGCTGGGCGAAGCCCTCGCGGAACCGGGCGTCCCGGTAAAGGCCGGGGGGACGTCCCGCCAGCGGCCCCAGGACCGCCGGGTCTGCGTCCGAAGAGGCGGCGTGGCGTATGCCCCGGAACCGCGGGCTGGCCGCCATGTGCGCCTCGAGTACACCCCGGGCCGCTGTACCCAGGGTCAGGTCCACGTGACCCACGATCGCCGCGCAGGCCCGCACGTCACCATAGATCCCGCTCGCCGACATGGCGGCGACGCCATTGACGAACTCGGTCTCGCCCACGGGCCGGAAAGCGACCTCGGCGCTGCGTCGGTACATGGCACCGCACTCCATGTAGACCGTCGCCACGACCTTGTGCCCGCAGGTCATGTCCGCCAGCAGTTCGTCGAAGAGGTAGCGGGGCGAGAGGCGGATCACGGCCTCGAAGGGGTGGGAAGGCGGCGGCAGGTCGGCGCCACGGGCGCCAGGCCGGTCCCAGAGATGGTGATGGGGATCAATGATCGGCAGGTCCGGATCCAGCACGGGTTCGGGCGTCGCAGGTGCGCGTCTCACGATCAGGTCCTCCCTTGTCTTGTTGGCGGTACCTTGAGGGCGGTGACCTCGCCTTGCAAGCTGTAGGAGGTTGCCCCCGGGCAGACGGCAGGCGAAAAGAGCTGATGATCGAACTTGCGCTTCCCTCCGCCTCCGCCCTCGTTGCCTTCGGTCAGGTCATCATGATCGACCTCGCGCTGGCCGGCGACAATGCCATCGCGGTGGGCCTGGCCGCCGCGGGCCTGCCCCTCGAACAGAGGCGCCGTGCCATCATCCTGGGCCTGGCGGGTGCCGTGGTCATGCTGATCGGCTTCGCCCTGATCACCGTCCAGCTCCTTCACTTGATCGGGCTGATGCTCGCCGGCGGCATCCTGCTGCTCTGGGTCTGCTGGAAGATGTGGCGTGAACTGCGAGCCGGGCATGAAGCCGAGACCGCCGAGGCCGAGGAAGCGCTGGAGTCGGCCACTGGCGTGGAGTTTGCGGGCGAACCCACGACCACCCCCCGGCCCAAGACCATGGCCCAGGCCCTGATGCAGATCCTGGTGGCCGACATCACCATGTCGCTCGACAATGTCCTGGCCGTCGCAGGCGCCGCCCGCGAGCATCCCTATGTCCTGGTCGCCGGCCTGCTCCTGTCCATCACCCTCATGGGCGTGGCAGCCACATGGATCGCCAGCCTGCTGCAACGGTTCCGCTGGCTCGGATTCCTCGGCCTCGCCATCATCTTCTACGTGGCTCTCCACATGATGTGGGAGGGGCATCGGCTCATGGTGATCGACCTGGACAAGACCCCCGCCTACAACGCTGTGGCACCAGATAGTCTCGACATCCGCCCCGACGAAGTCCGCGATCGCGAGACGCAGACCGGGCGCTAGCCGGTCTCGAGGCCCCCGAAGCGAGCGCGCCAGGCCTCGACCTGTTCGGCCTCGATCTTGCGGAACAGGACCTCAGGTGCCTTCACTTCCCGGCCCGCGGGCAGGAGGTCGAGAGCCCCCGCCCCATCGGGCCAGGCGGAACTGGAACCATCGCCCACAGCCTCGGCGACGACATCGCAGGTATTGGGGATGAAGGGGCGCGAGACCCGGGCGAACAGGGCCACCAGGTTGAGCCCCATCCTCACGGCCACTGCGGCGCGGTCCGGGTCCGTCTTGAACGCCGTCCAGGGTGCCGCCTCGGTCAGGTACTGGTTCCCCAGTACCCAGAGCTGGCGCAGGGCCTGAGCGGACTTGCGCATCTCGATGGCCTCGAGCTGAGTGGTCAGCTCCCCCAGCTTCTCGGCGATATCGACGCGTAGCCGGACCTCAAGCGGCCCATCCTGGCCGCCATCAGGGACCTTCCCCTCGAAGCGGCTCTCGGTGAAGCGCAGGATGCGGTTGACGAAGTTTCCGAACACGTCGGCGAGGTCGGCGTTGACCTGGGCCTGGAACTGCTCCCAGACAAAGCTGGCGTCCGAGCCCTCCGGGGCGTTGGCCGTGATCCACCAGCGCCAGTAATCCGCGGGAAGAAGCTCGAGGGCCTGGTCCATGAAGACCCCGCGCTGCTGCGAGGTCGAGAACCGGCCACCATAATAGTCCAGCCAGTTGAAGCCCTTGAGTCGGTCGACCAACTTCCAGGGTGCATTCGAGGCGGGCGTCCAGGTGCCGTCGGGGGCCAGTCGCTCGTTCACACCGATCAGGGTGCAGGGAAAGCCCACCGTGTGGAAGGGCACGTTGTCCTTGCCCATGAACTGGACATAGGTAACGTCGGCGGCGGCTTCGCCCCGCCACCAGCGTTCCCAGTCGCTACCCGTCGCATCTGCCCACTCTCGGGTGGCGCCGATGTACTCGATCGGCGCGTCGAACCAGACGTAGAAGACCTTTCCCTTCAGGCCCTCAATATCCGGCCTGAGACCATCTGGGTTGGGGCCCCAGGCCTTTGCGTTGACCGGCACGCCCCACTCAAGGTCACGTGTGATCCCCCGGTCCTGCAGACCCTCGTCCAGCCACTTCAGGGCGATGGATGTCACCAGCAGGGGCCAGGTCGCCTTCTTCTCCTCTATCCAGGCGCGGAGCCGCTCGGCGAACAGGCTCTGCCTCAGGAAGAGGTGCTTAGAGGGCCGGATCTCGATGTCCTCTGACCCCGAGACCGTTGAACGCGGCTTGATCAGGTCGGCCGGGTCCAGCACCCGGGTGCAGTTCTCGCACTGATCGCCCCGGGCGGCGGCGTAGCCACAGTGGGGGCAGGTCCCGATGACATAGCGGTCCGGCAGGAAACGGCGGTCGGCGTTGGAATAGACCTGCTGGGTGACGCGCTCCTCGATGAAGCCGTTCTCCCAGAGCTGGCGCGCCATCGCCTGGGTTATCTCCCGGTTCTGGGCGGACGAGGACCGACCGAAGTAATCCCAGGACAGGCCGAACCGCGCGGCAAGGTCCGACTGGACCTCGTGCTGCCGAAGGCAGAAGCTAGCAGGGTCCATGCCTGCCTCAGCCGCTGCCAGCTCGGTGGGTGTCCCGTGCTCGTCGGTGGCGCAAATGAAGAGGGTCTCATGCCCCTGGGCCCGCTTGAACCGGGCGAAGACATCTGCCGGCAGCATGGATCCCGCCAGGGTCCCCAGGTGCTTGGTCCCGTTGATGTAGGGCAAGGCCGAGGTGATGAGGATGCGGGTCATGCGAAGCTCGAAATGAGGAGGCTTTGGAGCGGTGGCTTATAGGGCACCGCGCCAGCATGCCAAAGGGGCGACTTCAGCCCTGCGTCACGGCTGTTCAGGAGTCAGCCTTCGCGCGTCGGCGGGCCTCAAGGAAATCCGCCATGGCGGCGGCGGGCTCTCCGCCTGCGACGGAGGTCTCGAAGGCGTCGATCCCGGCTGCGATCGCGGCGCGAAGGGGAAGGTCCTCCCAGGCCCGGATGAGCCGCTTCTGCGAACGGACAGCGGTGGGCATACAAAGCGAGAGGGACTCCAGCCAGACCTCTACCGCTGCATCCAGCTGGTCCGGGGCCGCCATCTTCTCCAGGTACCCCCAGGCCAGGGCGTCGGGCGCCGTGAAGGTCTCGCCGAAGAGGAGTAATTCCCGGGTTCGTCCCCAGCCAATCAGCTGCGGCAGCAGGGCCGCCTCGACGACAGAGGGAATGCCAAGCCGGACCTCCGGCATACCAAAGACTGCCGTCGCAGCCCCGACGCGGACATCACAGGCGGCGGCCAGCTCAAGGCCCGCGCCGAAGGTGTAGCCATTGATCCGGGCTATGGCCGGAACGGGCAACGCCCTGACGGCCTCGCAGCAGGCATGGACCTGGCTGATGAACTTTCGGGCCGCCACCGGATCGGCGAAGCCCGCCATCTCCTGGATGTCGGCGCCGCCGATGAAGGCCTTGTCTCCCGCCCCGGTGAGGACAAGCGCCCGAAGCTCAAGGTCCGTCGACAGCCGGCCCAGGATTTCCACGAAGGCCTCCATGAGCTCGGAGTTCATGGCGTTGAGGCGATCAGGACGGTTGAGGGTCACGAAGGCAACCCTGCCCTCCGGGCGGGCCTCGAGGCGCAGAAGGACGGGGTCGGGCATGGTGGGCTCCGGCGGGCTTCGGGACGGCGGTTTCCCGTCGGCGAGGCGACACTAGGACCACGTACGCCTGCAGGCCAGTTCCAGCCAGAGAAGGAGGTCCGCTTGCCGACAAGATCTGACCATTGGGCACTTGGAAGTTCGGGCGACACGTGGCATCGGAACGCCCGGGCCGGCTTAGCTCAGCTGGTAGAGCAGCGGTTTTGTAAACCGAAGGTCACGGGTTCGATTCCTGTAGCCGGCACCATGGATTTTCGTCTTTCCGGAGTCGCCCGTGTCCCCCGTCCGTCCTCTCGCCTCCCGTCCCCACGCCTCCCGTCCTTTGGCGGCCATCCTGTTCCTCGTGAGCCTGTCCCTAGCCGCCTGCGGCAAGTCCGAAGCGCCGGATGGGGGCGGCGCCGAAGCGACCGGCGCCCCGGCTGCGGTCGTGACGGACGTGCAGAAGGCGGCCCTGCTGGCGGACATGCCGGAGCCTTACCGCAGTGCGGACCTGGCCAAGGGAAAGGCCCTCTACGCCATGTGTGGCTCCTGTCATACCTACGTGAAAGGGGGGGGCAACATGACGGGACCCAACCTCTGGGGAACGGTCGGGGCCAAGGCAGGCCATGTGGCCGGGTTCAACTATTCCGACGGGCTCAAGGCCTCCGGACTGGTCTGGGACCTGGCCACCCTCGACAAGTGGATCGAGAACCCCCGCGGCCTCGTGGAAGGGACCAAGATGTCCTACATCGGCATGAAGGCACCCGAGGACCGGGTCGCACTGATCGCCTGGCTCAAGGTCAATACCAGCCCGGCGAACTAGAGCCTGTCGCCTTCAGACGGAATGTCTGACGGGGCAAAACAGGCTCATAGTCCAAAAAGTGATATCGCGGTTGGATCCCACTTATCGGAACAGGATCTAGCGCCTTACTCCGCTGGCGGGGCCGTTTCGGCGGCCTCGAAGGCCTCGATCCGCCGCGCCCGCGTCTGGGCCGGCTGGGTGAAGCCGCCGAGCAGGTTGTAGAAAATCGGCACAAGGAAGACTGTGAGTAGGGTCGAGAAGATCGCCCCGAAGAAGATCACAACGCCGATAGTGCGCCGGGACTCGCCCCCTGCGCCGCCCCACAGGACCAGGGGCAGGGCTCCGGCAGCGGCGGCAATCGACGTCATCACAATGGGACGCAGGCGGACGACGGCGCTTTCTATGACTGCCTCGCGGACCGAACGGCCCTCGTCGCGGAGCTGGTTGGCGAACTCGACGATGAGGATGCCATTCTTGGCGGCGATCCCCACAAGCATGATCAATCCGATCTGGCTGTAGGTGTTCAGGGTCGAGCCGCTGATCAGCAGGCCAAAGAGGCCCCCAAGGGCCGCTACCGGGACGGTCAGCATGATAACCATCGGATGGATCCAGCTCTCGAACTGCGCTGCCAGAACGAGGAAGACGAGGATCAGGGCCAGGCCCAGGGCGCCGTAGACCGCAGCGCCGCCCTCGAGGTAATCCCGGGCCAGTCCGCCCCATTTCACAGTCATTCCAGGATGCCTGGTGATTTCCGACTGGAAGAACGCAACGGCCTCGCCGACCGTGTAGCCCGGATTGAGCTGGACGGAGAGCGAGATGGCCCTCAGGCGGTCTACCCGCTCGCGGCTGGGGGTATCGCCTCGGATCTCCGTGGTGACGACTGCGGACAGCGGGACGGTGGCGCCGGAGGCGGCGCGGACATAGACGTTCCTCAGGTCCGACTCATTCATCCGCTGCGGCCGGTCAGCCTGCAGGATCACGTCGTATTCCTGGCCGCCCTTCACGTAGGTGGTAGCCTTGCGCGACCCGAATAGGGTTTCCAGCGCCCGACCGACGGACTGGGCTGATACGCCGAGCTGGGCGGCCTTCTCCCGGTCAAGCTTGACCAGAAGGCGGGGCGAGGTCGGCTCATAGTCAAGGCGCGGGCGGGCCAGACCGGGATTGTTCCGTGCCGCCGCCAGCAGGGGCCGTATCGCCTGCTCGATCTGCGGATACTCGTCCCCGACGACAATCACGTTGACGCTGGAGCCCCCGCCACCGCCGCCGCCGCGCTGGATCGAAGGCCGCACGGAGGCGATGACGCGGGCCGAGGTGATGGCCGAGTACTCGCGGTTCAGCTGGGCGGCCAGGTCCTGGGAGGTGACCTTGTGCGTGCGGGTATCGGGCAGGCTGGCATTGCCGCCGCCCGCGCTGAACTGACTACGCCCGAAGCTTGGCACACTGAGGGTATAGCGCTCGATCACGCCCTTCCCCAGCAGGTCCATGAGCCTCTGCTCCACGGCGCGGCCCGCGGGCAGGATGTAATCGAAGCCGGCACCCTCAGGCCCCTGGATGGAGATGTCGACCCGGCCGCGGTCCTCTGTCGGCACGAGTTCCTTGGGGATGATCATGGCGAGGCCGCCGGCGATGAGCCCGAAGACCAGGATTGAGATGCCCGCCCCCGTCGCCGACAGACGCATCCGCCTGGGCGCCAGCAGTGCCTCCAGTGAGGCCTGGTATGAGACCCTCAGAGCCTCCATGACCCGGTTCACACCCTGGGTCATGCCCCCGCCGGTCCGCGCTGGACGTAGCAGGAGGGACCCCAGCATGGGCGACAGGCTGAGGGCGAGGATCGCAGAGAAGATAACGGCGGCAGCCACAGCCACCGCCAGTTCCACGAACAGGCGACCGGTGAACCCGGGCATGAACATGAGCGGTGCAAAGACTGACACCAGGACGACGGTCGTCGCCACAACAGCGAAGAAGACCTGTCCCGCCCCGCGCTGCGCCGCCAAGAGGGGCGGCTCGCCTTCGTCGATTCGACGCTGGATGTTCTCGACCACGACGATGGCATCATCGACGACCAATCCAATCGCCAGAACCAGGGCCAGCAGGGTCAGGAGGTTCACGGAGAACCCCAGCAAGGCCAGGACGATGAAGGTCGAGAGTATGCAGATGGGGGCCACAACCGTTGGGACAACCGCGGCCCGCCAGGAGCCCAGGAACAACAGGTTCACCAGCGCCACCAGCGCCAGGGCCATCCCCATGGTCACCCAGACCTCCTGGATGGCGTGACGGGTGAAGGCGGTGTAGTCGACCGCCACCTCCATACGTGTGCCGGGGGGAAGGCTGCGATTGATCTCGGTAACCTGTGCGCGGATCCCGTCGGAGATCTCGAGGTCATTGGCCTGGGACTGTCGGGTGATGGCCAGGCCGACCTGGTCCTTGCCGTTCGACCGGAAAAGGCGGCGGCGCTCATCCGGGCCTTCCTCGATCCGGGCGATGTCGCCAAGGCGGACGACATAGGCGTTGGGGTTGGAGGCGCTGGCCGTCGCGGAGAGCGGCGAGATGGCGGCTCCGGCGGCCGAAGCTGTCGTACCCAGGGCGCCCTGCTGGCCGGCGACGGAAGCCGAGGCCCGGACGCTTGAGGACGGCGTGACCGGCAGCTGGGCGAAGTCCTCTGGCGTCGAATAGCCCCTCGATACGCGGATGGTGAAATCCTTGGTGGGCGCCTCCAAAGCCCCGGCGGGAAGCTCGAGGTTCTGGCTCCGCAGGGCCGTCTCGACGTCATCCACCGTCACGCCCCGGGCGGCCATGGCCATGGGGTCCAGCCAGATGCGCATGGCGTAGATCTGCGCCCCGCCCACACCCACCTGGGCCACGCCAGGAACCGTGGACATGCGCTCGACCAGATAACGGTTGGCGTAGTCCGTAAGCTGCAGCCGGTTCAGCGTCGTCGACGTCAGGCTGATGAACATGATCGGAGAGTCGTCTGCGTTCGCCTTGGCGATCTGCGGCGGATCCGCCTGGTCAGGCAGCAGGGACGAGACCCGGCTGACAGCGTCGCGGACGTCGTTCGCCGCGTCATCCAGCTTCCGGTCCAGGGTGAAGGAGATAGAAATCCGGCTCACCCCGTCCCGAGAGGACGAATTGACCCGGTCAATGCCCTGGATTCCGGAGACCTGCCGCTCGATCACCTGGGTGATGCGTTCTTCGACCACCTCAGCCGAGGCCCCTCGATAGATCGTCGAGACGCTGACCGTCGGCGGATCTACGCTGGGAAGCTCGCGGACCGAAAGCGAGAGGTAGCTTGCCAGACCGATGACACAGAGGAGGACCGCACCGACCGCGGCGAAGATCGGACGGCGAACCGAAAGGTCGGAGAGGGTCATCCGGCCCTGCGCGGGGCGGTGGCTCCGGCGGGGGGCGAACCCACCGGGCGCACCGGCTGGCCGGACTGGATCCGGTTGAGGCCGTCCGCCACGACCCGGTCCCCCGGCGCCACGCCCTCTAGGATCTCGACCCAGCCATCCTGTCGCAGGCCCGCGACAACCGGCTTCTGCTGGACGGTCATCCGCCCGCCCTGCTGGACGGCGACGAAGACCGAGGCCCCCTCGCCCTGCACCGCCACGGCGGACTCCGGCAGGGCCAGGGCAGAACGGACGCCCTGGCTGACGCCGACCCGCAACATCATGCCGGGCCGGATCCGACCTTCGGTATTGGCGAATTCAGAGCGGGCGGTCAGGGCTCGGGTGCGCTCGTCAATCCGGGTGTCGAGCTTCAATATCCGTCCTGAAAATCGTACATCGGGCCAGGCATCCACCGTCGCGGACAGGTCCTGTCCCTCACGGATCGCCGCAAGGAAACGGTCCGGAACCTGAAAATCCACCCGGATGGCCGAAAGGTCATCGAGGGTCACGATGGCTGCACCGGGATTGATGACCGCGCCTGGGGCGATATCCGACAGCCCAACGATGCCAGCAAAGGGTGCCCGGATGACCCGATCAGCCAGCCGGGCCTGGGCGACGCCGACATCTGCGTGGGCGCTTTTCCACGCCGATTCGTACTGGTCCACCGCGGCGGCTGAAGCGTACCCTTGCTCCCGGAGCGTCCGCCAGCGTTCATAGGCGCGACGAGCCTGGACTTCGCGGGCCTGGGCCTGGGCGAGCGCAGCGTCCTGCTCTGTAGCCTTGAGTTCTAAAAGGACCTGGCCGCTCGCCACCCTCTGGCCGGGGGTAAAAAGCACGCGACTGACCAACTGGGTCGTAGCTGCAGACAGGATCACCGACTGGCGCCCCTTGGCGACGCCGAGCAGTTCAAGGCGCTCAGTGAAGGTTTTGTTGGTCGGGCTGACGAGAGCCACCTGGGGAAC
>NZ_JBAXIM010000071.1:0-12537 GCF_037138395.1 Phenylobacterium sp. | reverse complement strand
TCGTCTTCAGGTCGCGGATATTGTAGCGGCCTTGGGGCTCGGCATAGGCGAAGGAAAGGATGGCCTTGCCGGCGATGATCTGGCCGATCATCTCCTCGGCGCCGGCGGGGGCACCGTGCTTCAGGAAGCCACCGCCGATGACGACCGTGCCGAGATAGGGCTCGACCACAAGGGCCTTACCCAGCTCTTCCATGACAACCATGTTCTCGGTGTAGCCGCCGCCCAGGCCGCCCTGGGCCTCCGGGAAGGCTGCGCCCAGGATGCCGAGCTCGTCGGCGAAGGCGCTCCAGACGTCAGGCCTCCAGAAGGGCTCGCGCCCCAGGCCCGCCCGACGCTGGTCGAAGCTATAGTTGTCGGCAAGGTAGCTCGCGATCGTATCGCGAAGCATCGACTGTTCTTCGGTGAAGCTGAAATCCATGTGTGTCCCGCCCGGGGGCCGCAGCCCCTGCTGAATGTTCCGAGAATGCCTTAGATGCCCAATACCATCTTGGAGATGATGTTGCGCTGGATCTCGTTGGAACCGCCATAGATCGAGGTCTTGCGGCCGTTGAAGTAGTCGCCGGCGAGGTCCAGGGAGTGCTGGGGCCCGATGCCGGAGTTGTGGCCTGCCTCGCCAAGGAAGGGGGCGCCGTAGTGGCCGGCGGCCTCCAGGGCCAGGTCCTGAAGGCGCTGCTGGATTTCGGTGCCCTTGATCTTGAGGATCGAGCTTTCCGGGCCGGGGCCCTTGCCGCTGGACTCGCCAGCCAGGGTGCGAAGCTCGGTGAACTCCAAAGCCGTCAGGTCGATTTCCAGCTCTGCCACCTTGCGGCGGAAGAAGGCGTCCTGGATCAGGGTGCCGCCGTCGTCCGACATCTCGTTGGAAGCCATCTGGCGCAGGCGCTCCAGGCCTCGCTTGGAGCGGGCCACCCCAGCGATACCCGAGCGTTCATGGGCCAGCAGGGCCTTGGCGCAGGTCCAGCCCTGGTTCTCGTGGAAGATGCGGTTCTCGACCGGGACCTTCACATTGTCGAGGAAGACGTCGTTGACCTCGTGACCGCCCTCAAGGGTGGTGATGCGGCGCACCGCGATGCCCGGGCTCTTCATGTCGATGAGCAGGAAGGAGATGCCGGCCTGCGGCTTGGCGTCGGGGTCGGTCCGGACCAGGAAGAAGCCCCAGTCGGCGTGCTGGCCGAGGGTGGTCCAGGTCTTCTGGCCGTTGACGACGTAATATTCCTTGCCGTCATCGCCGGTGATGCGTTCGGCGCGGGTCTTCAGGCTGGCGAGGTCGGAGCCGGAACCGGGCTCGGAATACCCCTGGCACCACCAGTCGATTCCGTCGCGGATACCGGGCAGGAAACGCTGCTTCTGCTCCTCGGTCCCGAAGGTGTAGAGGACCGGTGCCAGCATGGAGACGCCAAAGGGCAGGACGGCGAGGGTGTCGGCCCGGGCCTGCTCCTCGGACCAGATGTACTTTTGGGTCGGCGTCCAGCCGGTTCCGCCCAACTCGACCGGCCAGGACGGCGCGGACCAGCCCTTCTTGGCGAGGATCCGGTGCCAGGAGAGATAGTCCTCCTTGCTAAGGGTTTCTCCCCGCTCCTGCTTCTCCCTCAGATCCCTCGGATAGTTTTCTGCAAGGAAGGTCCGAACTTCATCGCGGAATGCAGTGTCTTCGGGTGGGAAATCCAGGTTCATGATTGAGCTCCGGCCGCAGGCGCGATGATACGCGTCCTTCCGCCGCCCCCAGATAGGCGACGGATGGCCGCTTGAAAAGTGGTGCAGGGCCTTCGCGTCAGGGGAGTTTCATCCTGAAGGTCAGGACGATACGCCCGGAGCGGATCCGCCGGTCATCGGGCGCAACCCGGGTGTTGCGGGCGAGCTGAAGGGCGAAGGACCCGACATTGGCGCCGGTTGGGTCTTCAGAGACCAGACGGCAGTCCTTCACGCGCCCGTCCGCGAGTACCCGGCAATCCACCGACGCCCGACCCTGTCCGGGGTCCCGGGTGTCAGCGGCGGCGAGTAGGAGCAGAGCCAGGAACAGCATCCGGGGCTTGTAGCCCGGGCCGGTCCCGACGCAGTATGAAAACCGGACAGCGGGAGGCGGCAGACAGGCATGAGCGATCAGGACCGCCCCGCGAATGCCGTGCGCACCCCTTGTATCAACGTCTGCATCGTCGACGGCGAGAGCGGGCTCTGCATGGGATGTTACCGCCGCCTGACCGAGGTGGCCGGCTGGTCGAAGATGACGCCTGAGGCGCGGGACGCCGTCATGGCGGAGCTTCCCTCCCGCCGCAGCCAGATCCGCCCCGAGAAGCTGGCCATGTTCTCGTGAGCCCCCCATCCCCAACGCCCCCTCCAAGGACGCACCCGTAATGAACAGGCGAAATCTCATGGCGGCGCTCGCCGCCCTCGCCGCCAGCCCAGCGGCCGCACAGACGGCGACCCCGACGGCCGGGAACGACGGAATGAGGATCGTGCTGGTCGGCACCTCGGGGCCCCTGCCCGTCCGCGACCGGGCCAAGCCCTGCGTGGCCATACTGGCTGGCGGGGGTCTCTACCTCGTGGATGTTGGCCCGGAGTCCACCGAGAACATGATGTCCTGGCGGCTTCCCGTGGCCTCGGCGCGGGCGGTCTTCCTCAGCCATCTGCACTCCGACCACATCGGCGACCTTGGCGAATTCAATATGCAAAGCTGGGTCCAGGGCCGGGAGCGGCCCCTGGCGCTTGTCGGCCCCTCCGGGGTCGATAAGGCCGCCCGGGGGTTCAACCTGGCCTACGAGAACGACCACGGCTTCCGGCGGGCCCACCACGAGCACGGCGGCTTCGGCTTCCCTATCGCTGCCGGCCTGATCGAGCCCAAGGTCATCCGGATTCCGTCAGGGGCCCCTACCGCGACCGCCTGGCGCGACGGGGACCTGACCGTGACCGCCATAAGGGTGTCGCATGACCCCGTGAGCCCGGCCTTCGGCTACCGGTTCGATTACCGGGGCCGTTCCGTCTCGATCAGTGGCGACACGAAGAAATGGCCCGCCTTCGCCGAAGCCTCGAAGGGCGTCGACGTCATGCTGCATGAGGCCCAGAACGAGGCCATGACCCGCCAGCTCTCCCAGGCCCTGAAGGGCATGGGAAACGCCCGTACCAGCTCGATGATGGCCGATACCCTCAGCTACCACACCACCCCCGTCGAGGCCGCAGACCTCGCCCGGGCGGCGGGCGCCAAACGCCTGGTCCTCTACCACCTGACCCAGGCGGGACTGCCTATCTTCACGCCAGAGGCCTTCACCCGGGGCATGGATGACGGCGGCCCCCTCGACTGGCGGCTGGCGAAGGACGGCATGACCATCGACCTGCCCTCCGGAAGCGACGAGATCCGCTTCGGTCAGCTCTAGGTCAGACGCGTGCCCGGCCGCGTTCACCTCCGGCTAACCATCCCCGACTAGCTTGCCATCCGTTGGAGCCGGATCCGGAAGGTCGCAGGACATGCAGAGGAAGGCCGTCATGGCCCTGATCGCCGCCGTCGCTGCGGTCGCTGCCGGTCAGGCAGTGATGGTCCTGGCGCCTGTGGTTCGCGCCTCCGCCGTCCGTCTGCCGGCTTCCCGCCCCGCTGCCGCTGCGCCCGCCGCTGTCTTGATGGGACAGGACGGGCATTATTGGGCCCAGGCCCGGGTCAACGGCCGGACCGTGCGCATGCTGGTGGACACCGGTGCCACCGCCGTCTCCCTGACGGCGGCAGACGCCCGGAGGGTGGGGATCGACCCCACCGCCCTGACCTATGGCCTGAAGGTGGCCACCGCCGCCGGTGAGGCCCGGGCGGCACGCATCACCCTGCCCTCGGTGGCCGTCGACGGGGCTGAGGTCCGCAATGTGGACGCCCTGGTCCTCGACCGGGATACAGACGCCTCCCTGCTGGGGATGAGCTATCTCAGCCGGCTGTCAGGCTTCGACGCCGACCGTAAGACCCTGCGCCTGCACCCCTGAGCCCGCCACCTCGGCGAGCGCCCTGATGATGACCCCGGCGTCCGCCCCGGGCCGTACGGACTCCACCGTCAGGATTCGCCGCCAGGCTCGGGCTCCGCGGCGCCCCTGGAACAGGCCCAGCATGTGCCGGGTCATGGCCGCCAGGGACACGCCCTCGGCAAGGCGCGCCTCCACATAGGGCAGGTAGGCCTCCACGGCGGCTTCTGGCGTGACGGTGGCGGCCTCGCCGAAGATCCGGGCGTCCACCTCTCCCAGCAGTCCGGGGTCGTGATAGGCCGCCCGGCCGAGCATGACCCCGTCGAAGTCGGCCAGCAGGGCCTCCGCCGCGTCAAGGTCGCCAATCCCACCGTTCAGCACGATGGTCAGGCCAGGCCGTTCCCGCTTGAGCCGTCGGACCAGGTCGTAGTCCAGGGGCGGGATGTCGCGGTTTTCCTTGGGCGACAGGCCCTTCAGGATCGCCTTGCGCGCATGGACCACGAAGGTGGCGATCCCGGCGCCCGCGCAGGCGTCGACCAGGGTGAAGAGGCTGGCCTCCGGGTCCTGGTCATCCACGCCGATCCGACACTTCACCGTCGCCGGAACCTGCACAGCCTGCCGGATGGCGGCCATGCACTCGGCCACCAGGCCAGGCTCCAGCATGAGGCAGGCCCCGAAGCGCCCGGACTGCACGCGGTCTGAGGGGCAACCAACATTGAGGTTGACCTCGCGATAGCCAAAGTCCTCGCCGATCCGCGCCGCCGCCGCCAGCTCCGCCGGGTCGCTGCCCCCGAGCTGGAGGGCGACGGGATACTCGGCCGCATCGAAGCCCAGCAGCCACTGGCGGTCGCCATGCAGGACGGCCGCGCTGGTCACCATCTCGGAATACAGGAGGGCGCGACGGCTCAGCACCCGGTGAAAGGACCGGCAGTGCCGGTCGGTCCAGTCCATCATCGGGGCGACGGAGAAGCGGTAGGAGGGGCTGTCAGTCAAGGTTTTGGGCGTTCTGGACGGCGAAACGCCCGCCCTTTAGCCCATTCCAGCATTACACGCACGTGACATCGGGCGGCGAGCTTGGCAGGGTCTCCTCAAGCGATTCCCTGCTTGAAAGGATTTCCATGAACATTTCCGACCTGGTCGACGCTGTCGCCGCGACCGACTCCAAGCTGACCAAGGCCCAGGCCAAGGCTGCCATCGAAGCGACCTTCAACGCCATCCGCGACGCCGCCGCCAAGGGCGACGAAGTCTCGGTGCCTGGCTTCGGCAAGTTCGCCGTGCAGTCCAAGCCGGCCCGCACGGGTCGCAATCCCTCCACCGGCGCGACCATCGAGATCGCCGCCTCCAAGGCCCTGAAGTTCAAGCCCGCCAAGGCGCTCAAGGACGCCCTGGTCTAGGAAAGACGCGCAGCGGACCGGCGGAAACCGCCGGTCCGCTCCCGCCCCGGATACGGTCACGCGGCTTCAGGCCACCCCGAGGACCGCGGCGAGGACCATGAGAATCCCAACTAGACCGACCGCCCACAACAGGGGGCGGATCTTGGGAAGGCCCAGCAGGTAGACCACCGCGTGGGCCACTCGCGAATAGAAGAACAGCTTGGCACCAAGGGCCGTCGTTGCCCCGAGAACTCCCGTGGCCGCAGCCACCAGGATCAGGGGCGCGAAGATCATCAGGCCCTCGCGATGGTTGTCGACGACGCGCAGCGCCCGGGCGTGGAAGCCTTCTGGCGGGCTGAGCCCGTCCCGGGAATCTCCCATGACCTGAAGGCCCTTGGAGCGGACCCCCGCCACGGCCTGGATGACGACAAGAACCAGAAGCAGAGTGGTCGAATAGACGAGAAGCCTGAGTTCGATCGGCATGTGTCCCTCCCTGTTGCGTCGACCCCCTCATGGTGTCGTCCACAGGGGGCGAGGCTGTGCCGCTTCCCCACCGGCGTCAACGGGCCCTTGGCGATCCCCTTCCCCCGGGCGATGATAGGCAATCCAGGAGACCTCGACATGATGACCCGCACCCTCAGGCGCTGCGCCCTTGGCGCGACCCTCCTCCTTGCGGCCTGTTCGGCAGGCGGATCGCCGGACGCCCTGTCCGGGTTTGGTCCGGAGCCGAAGTTGCCGCCGCCATCCCACTCCCTCATCCCGCAGGTCGGGATCGCCAAGCCCGTGGGCTGGTCGGGCTCTGAAGCGCCACGTGCGCCGGAGGGGTTTGTGGTGACCCGGTTCGCCGGCGCCCTCGCCCATCCGCGCTGGCTCCTGGTCCTGCCCAATGGCGATGTCCTGGTGGCGGAGTCGTCCTCGGAGAAGAAGGGCAAGCCCAGTTTCCGCGACCGGGCGGCCAACCTGCTGATGGGGCGCGCCGGCGCCATCGAGAGCACCAGCCCGAACCGGATCACCCTGCTCCGGGACGCCGACGGCGATGGGGTGGCCGAAGTCCAGACCCCCTTCGCCGAGAACATCCGGCGCCCCTTCGGCATGACCCTGGTCGGCGAGAACCTCTATGTGGCGCAGGACGACGGCATCGTCCGCCTGCCCTACAGGACCGGCGACATGAAGGCGACGGGACCGGCCGAGCGGATTTTTGACCTGCCCGCCGGTCGCAATCATCACTGGACCAAGAACGTCTTCGCCAGCCCGGATGGAAAGACCCTCTACGCCACCGTCGGCTCGAACTCGAACATCGGCGAGAACGGCATGGCTGAGGAAGAAGGCCGCGCTGCCATCTGGGCCATCGACCCGGTCGCACGCACCGGGCGCGTGTTCGCCAGCGGCCTGCGTAACCCCACCGGCCTGGACTTCGAACCGGTCACCGGTGCCCTTTGGACCGCAGTGAATGAGCGGGACGAGCTGGGCCCGGACCTGGTGCCCGACTATATGACAAGCGTCCGAGACGGAGGCTTTTACGGTTGGCCCTACAGCTATTACGGAGCCAACGTGGACCAGAGGGTCCAGCCGCAGAAGCCGGACCTGGTGGCCAAGGCCCTCAAGCCGGACTACGCCCTGGGCGCCCACACCGCGTCCCTGGGCCTTGCCTTCTATAAGGCCTCGGCCTTCCCGGAGGCCTATCGCGGCGGCGTCTTTATCGGGCAGCACGGGTCCTGGAACCGCAAGCCCTACAATGGCTACCGCGTCGTCTTCATTCCCTTCCGGGAGGGAAAACCCTCGGGTACGCCCCAGGTCTTCCTGGACGGCTTCCTCACGCAGACGGGCGAGGCGCACGGTCGTCCGGTCGGCGTCGCGGTGGACCGGACCGGGGCCCTGCTGGTCGCCGATGACGGTGGCAAGGCCATCTGGCGGGTCGCCCCCAAGCGCCCCTGAGGGCCCGCCTTCACCCGAAGGTCTTCCTCAGCCGGAACTGGATGGCCCCGTCGTACTGTAGGTTCCGGTAGTCCTGGTAGTTGAAGGGTGCCGTATTGCGGGGCCCTGACCAGACATCTCGCACCCGGGCCACGTCCCGGGCGAGGGGCGCCTGGACCTCGACCCGGAAGGACAGGTCGGGACGCCACTTCCATTCGCCATAGACGACCATCCAGGTCTCAACCTTCTGGGTCTCGATCTCGGACGCCCTAAAGAAGCGGTCGATATAGGGCCCAACCAGGTCGATCCCCCAGGTGGAGCTGAGCTTGGGCAGGTCCTGGGTGTAGTGCAGTTCCCACTCGGATTCCCGCACCGCCTGGATGGCGGGAGGCGGACCGTAGGTCACGATGGCCGAGATCTGCCGGGGCGTTCCTGTCGTCGGGTCCGTGACCTCGGTTTCCCGGAAGGTAACCTGGGCCTTGAGCATGGAGAGGGGAAGGCCAAGGCCGTCGAGGGGAGAGCTGAGGCTCAGCTGAATCTCGTTCCGCCAGCCATCGCCTATGTTGGCGGGCGCATCCGCCACAAGGTTCCCGAAATAGACGGGTGCCCGATCGATGACGTCCTTCAGCTCGGCATGTCTCACGGTGACGATCACGGACCCACGCTTGAGGAAGCGCCGCTCCACGGCCACCTCCGCCACCCAGGCCTGCATGGGTGAGAGGTCGGGATTGCCAGCGATCACCGCCCCGGTCTGCGCCACGCTGTTATTGGCCACGAAGTCGTCGAAGTTGAGCTGGGTGACCTCGCGTTCGAGCCGGCCGCGAACCTGAAGGTCCGTCATGGCCGACCAGGTCACCGTGGCCCGGGGCTTGGTGAAGGACAGGGACTTCTCGAGGACCACATCGCCCGAGGAGGTCACCGTCGAGACCTCCTGCCTGAGGCCGAACTCGAAGGCGAGGGTCGGAGATGCCCGCCAGGCCGCGACGCCGAAGAGCTCCCCGCGCTTTTCCTCCACGTGAACATTGGCGGCAGGCAGGGCCAGGGAGGTGTTGTTGATCTTGAGGCTGGTGGCCGAGTCGAGGGTGTTCAGCGCCCCCTCGATACCCGCCTCCAGGTTGAGGGAGGGGGATGCAGTCCGCCGGAAATTGAACCGCCCCACAGTCTCGGACACGTCCTTGGTGTTGGTGAAGAGCCGGTTCAGGCTGGGGCTTTCAAACCGGACGTAGCTGTCGGAGTTGTTCCACTGCTGGAAGGCCACCAGGTCGATCTGGTTGGCGCCCAGGCGGCGATTGAACCGGGCCCCGAGTTCCCCCTGGACCTTTGCGTCCGCCGAGTACTGGTACTCCCGCCAAACCCCCGGATAGACGATGTGGTCGTAGTACTCGCCGGCGGCGTCATTGCCCATGAAGGTGCCGTTCAGGCGCAGGCGGCCGCCCGCCAGCGGCGTCTCGTAGGCGCCCATCAACCACCGGCGTTCGCCCTGGGCATCCCAATCGATGTTCGAGCGGATCAGGGGCCGGCCGGCGGCGTCGAGGCGGAGCCGATCGCCGTCGCCCGCCTGGTCGTTGGGGCCCTTGCCAAAAACGAAGGAGGCCTCCAGGAGCCGCTTGCCCCAGCGCCACTCGCCCTCGGCCCGCAGGCCGTTGAGGACCCGTCCGTCCGCGATGGGCCAGGTGGTCCAGGTCGCCGCACCCTTGCCCCCCGAGGACCCCTTTCGGATGACGTTGGCGATCACGGTGCGGCCCTGCATGTCGATACCCGGGGCGCCACCCCGGATGACGTCGATGCGCAGGACGGAGGACACCGGGATCCGGCGCAGGACCTCCTCGAGGGTGTCGTTCTTCGAGACTGGCGGCTCGCCGTCGATCAGCACGTTACCACCCGACCCGGACAGGCCCCGGACGGCGGCGCCCTTGTCGAAGGTGAAGCCCGGCAGGCGCTGCACCATTTCCAGGGCGGTCGACGGACCCACGTCGGCGAAATAGGAGGGCGGGTAGGACATCACCCCCTGCTCGGAGGCAGGAGCCGGAGCGGCCGCCGCAAGGGCCGGCGCAGCGGCGGGGGCTCCGGCGGCAGGGGCTACGGGGAGAGGTGCCGGTTCAGCGAGGGCGAGCCCCGAAACCGCTGCAAGGACTAACAAAAGCATAAAAACCGAACCCCCAGGCACGCGAGTCTGACGCGCTGCGCCCCAAAGGGCCAGAAAAAACCTACCCGGCGGTGTTCAGACCCGGCCGGTCACCGGGACCAGGGCGCCCGTGACCGCCGAGGCGGCCTCGGAGGCAAGGAACAGGATGACCGCCGACAGTTCCGCTGGCGAGACCCAGAGGGCGGGATCGGCCTTGGGCATATCGGCCCGGTTGGCGGGGGTGTCGAGGATGGAGGGCAGGACCGCGTTGACGGTGATCCCGTCCCCCTTCAGCTCCTCGGCGAGACTTTCCGTGAGCCGGTGAACCCCAGCCTTGGACGCCGCATAGGCGCCCATGCCGGCGCCCGAGCGCAGGGCGGCGTTGGCCCCGACATTGACGATCCGTCCGGCCTGTGACCCCTGCAGGTGCGGCAGGGCCGCCCGGCAGGCATTGGCCGCCGTCGCCACGTTCAGGCGATAGAGCCGGTCCCAGGTTTCGGCGTCGCCGTCGGCCAGGGTCTGCCAGGAAAAGCCCCCGGCAATGTTGAGCAGGGCGTCGATCCCACCAAGGGCAGAGGCAGCAGCGTTCACCGCCAGATGGGCGGACGCCGGGTCGGTCAGGTCGACCCCGGACAGGACGAAGGCACCCGGCCCGCAGTCGGCCACAAGGCCGTCCGGGGGCTCGGGCGCGAAGTCCAGCAGGGCGATGCGGTCGCCGCCCGCCGCAGCAGCCTTGGCCACCGCGGCGCCCAGGATCCCGAAGGCCCCGGTGACGACGATCCTGCGTGCGGTCACCAGCGTCCTACAGACGCTCGATGATGGTCACGTTGGCCAGGCCACCGCCTTCGCACATGGTCTGCAGGCCGTAGCGCCCGCCCCGGCTCTTGAGGGCGTTCACCAGGGTGGCCATCAGCTTGGTACCAGAGGCGCCGAGGGGGTGACCCAGGGCGATGGCGCCGCCATTGATGTTCAGCTTTTCCGGGTCAACCCCGAGACGCTGCATGTAGGCGACCGGCACTGAGGCGAAGGCTTCATTGACTTCGAAGACGTCGATGTCCTCGACCTTCATGCCGGCCTTCTTCAGGGCGCGCTCGGTGGCCGGAAGCGGGGCTTCCAGCATGATCACCGGATCGTGGCCCATCACCGACAGGTGGTGAATGCGGGCCAGGGGCGTCAGGTTGTGCTCTTTCAGGGCACGCTCCGACACCACCATGACGCCCGAGGCGCCATCGCAGATCTGGCTGGACGAGGCCGCCGTGATCCGGCCGCCCTCGCGCAGCAGCTTCACGCCCTTGATGCCGTCGAGGCTGGCGTCAAAGCGGATGCCCTCATCCACCGTGTGAAGGGTCTTGTTGCCGTCGGCGTCCGTGATTTCGACGCCGATGATCTCGTCCTTGAAGGCGCCGGCCTGGCTGGCGGCGATCGCCCGCTGGTGGCTGCGATAGCTGAACTCGTCCAGCTGGTCCTTGGTCAGGTTGTACTTCTCGGCGACCATTTCCGCGCCCACGAACTGGGAGAACTGGATGCCGGGATAGCGCTCTTCCTGCCAGGGGCTCTTGGGCAAACCAAAGCCGTTCTGGGCCGGGAGGGAAACCGACAGGCCCATGGGCACCCGGCTCATGCTCTCGACGCCCGAGGCGATGACCACGTCCATGGTGCCGGACATGACCGCCTGGGCCGCGAACTGCAGGGCCTGCTGGGACGAGCCGCACTGGCGGTCAATGCTGGTGCCGGGCACGCTCTCCGGCAGCTTGGAGGCCAGAACGGCGTTGCGGGCGACGTTGGTGGACTGCTCGCCCACCTGCATCACGCAGCCCATGATCACGTCCTCGACCGCCGCCGGATCGATGGAGGTCCGGTCGACGAGGTCGTTCAGCACGACGGCCGCGAGGTCTGTCGGATGCCAACCCTTCAGCTTGCCGCCCTTGCGGCCGCCGGCGGTGCGTCCCGCCGCAACAATATAGGCTTCGCCCATGTTTTCGCTCCCACACTCGACCCCAGGCGATCCCAGAGTGCATCGGGTAGGGACCATAGGCCCCGGACGCGGGGGAAGCCAAGCCGTTCCGAAGCCCCGACTTGAGCAGAGGGGCCAGGGTTCAGGCTGGGGTTCAGGCCGAGAAGGCCTGGGCAAGGATACGATTGAGGGCCTCAGCGTCGATCGCATCGAAGGCAGCGGGGATCTCGGCGTCGACGTCCAGCACGGCGATCAGCCAGCCGGCGGCGTCGAAGACCGGGCAGACGATCTCGCTGGCCGAGCGTGAGTCGCAGGCGATGTGGCCGGGAAAGGCGTGGACATCCTCGACCACCACCGTCTCGCGACGCTCGGCCGCAGCCCCGCAGACCCCCTTGCCGAAGGGGATGCGCAGGCAGCCCAGTGTGCCCTGGTAGGGCCCCAGGACCAGCTCGCCCGGCCGGGTCGGATCCACCCGGTAGAAGCCGGTCCAGAAGAAGTGGGGAAAGGTCTGGGCCAACATGCCCGCCACTACCGCCATCCGCGCGGTCCGGTCGGGCTCGCCGTCGAGCACCGAGGCGATCTCCTGGGCTAGGGCGGCATAGCGCGCGGCCTTGTCCCGGGGGAGTTCTATGGAGTTGAAGGCTTCAGCCATGGGGTCCTTCTAGCATCACCCGGCCCCCGGCGGCGAGGCCGTGCCGCGGCCCTGCTGGAGCGCTTCCCGCCGCAGGGCTGACGGCCCCAAAGAAAAAGGCGGCGCCCCGCGAAGGACGCCGCCCGTTTCCGCTCCCGGCCCTTTCAGGCCCGGATCACATCCGGTGCAGGGCGCACAGCTTGTTGCCGTCCGGATCGCGCAGGTAGGCCAGGTAGAGCTTGCCCTGGCCGCCTTCGCGCACGCCGGGCGGGTCCTCGCAGGTGGTGCCGCCGGCAGCGACGCCCGCCGCGTGCCAGGCGTCGGCCTGGGCCGGCGTGGTGCAGGCAAAGCCAATGGTGCCGCCATTGCCGGCCGTGGCCGGCTCGCCGTTGATCGGCTGGCTCACCGAGAAGATGCCCGTGGGCGTGATGTAAAAGATCCGGTGCCCATCCACCCGGGCCGGCGACACGCCCAGCGTGCCGAGCACGGCGTCGTAAAAGGTCTTGGCCGTCTCCAGGTTATTGGTGCCGATCATGATGTGCGAAAACATCGGTCTTTCCCCTTGTGCATGGCCGTCCGCAGCGGACGGGGCGGGCGGCATAGAAGGGGG
>NZ_JBAXIM010000070.1:0-12623 GCF_037138395.1 Phenylobacterium sp. | reverse complement strand
CCTGCGCCCGGGCCCTGCGCGCCGCGGGCGCCGCAGCGGTGGACGCCGCCGTCATTGCCAGGGTTAAAGACCCGGCAAGCCTCACCCTATAGACTGTACCCAGAGAGCCGAGGGAGAGCCGCATGGCCGCCGTGACGATCTATACCAAGCCCTTCTGCCCCTACTGCGTGCGGGCCCTTGGCCTGCTGGAGCGAAAGGGTGCAGAGGTCACCGAGATCGAAGCCGCCTTCGACGCCAATCTTCGGGCCGAGATGCTGCGGAAATCCGGCGGCGCGGCCACCTATCCGCAGATCTTCATCGGCGACCGGCACGTGGGTGGCTGTGACGACCTCCATGACCTGGAGGCGCAGGGGCGCCTCGACACCCTGCTGGCGGGCTGAGGCGGTGCGCGTCGCCCTGGTCCAGACCCGAACGCCGGCCTCGCAGGCCGCAGCCCTGGATCATGTCCTGCCCCTGGTGCGGCAGGCCGCTGACGCCGGCGCCGAGCTGATCCTGACGCCGGAGGGAACCAACATCCTGCAGAAGGACCGCGACCGCCTGAAGGCGGCCCTGACGACCGTCGAGGCGGACCCCGTGGTCTGCGGCCTTCGTGCCCTGGCGCGCGAGCGCGGCGTGCACGTCCTGATCGGCTCGGCCCTGGTGGACGCCGGCGGCGAGAAGGCGGCCAACCGCAGCCTGCTGGTGGGCCCAGACGGCGAGGTCGCCGCCGCATATGACAAGCTGCACATGTTCGACGTCGACCTGCCCACGGGCGAGACTGCGCGAGAGAGTGCCGCCTATGCCCCCGGCGACCGGGCCGTGACCGCCCGGGCCGGCGGGGCCCGGCTGGGCCTGACCATCTGCTACGACATGCGCTTCCCGGCCCTCTATCGGGCCCTGGCCCTGGCGGGCGCCGAGGTCCTGACCGTGCCCGCCGCCTTCACCCGGCCGACGGGGCAGGCGCACTGGGAAATCCTGCTGCGCGCCCGGGCCATCGAGACCGGGAGCTTTGTCCTGGCCCCCGCCCAGGGCGGCTTCCACGAGGACGGTCGCGGCACCTGGGGCCGCAGCCTGGCCGTCGGCCCCTGGGGCGAGGTCCTGGGCGTCCTCGACCACGACGAGCCTGGCGTCCTTGTGGTGGACCTTGATCTTCCGGCCTCCGCCCGTGCGCGCCGGTCCATCCCGGCCCTGGCCAACGCCCGTGCCTTCTCAGGCCCGGAGTCCCTGGCATGATCCGTTACGCCCTGGCCTGCGGCGTCGGCCATGACTTCGAGGGCTGGTTTGGAAGCTCAGGGGACTTCGACGACCAGTCGGTCCGAGGCCTTGTCTCCTGCCCCATGTGCGGCTCCGCCGAGGTGCGGAAACAGATCATGGCCCCCGCGGTGTTCACCACCAAGGGGCGCGAGGGCCCTGCGAGCGGCCCCTCGCGCGAGATGATGATGGAGATGGCCAGTCGGGTCCGCCGTCACGTCGAGGAGAACTTCGACGATGTGGGCGACGCCTTCGCCCGGGAGGCCCGGGCGATCCATGAAGGCCGCTCCGAAGAGCGCGGGATCTATGGGGAGGCGACGCCCGAGGAGGTGAAGGCGCTGGTCGAGGATGGTGTTCCCGTAGCCCCGCTGCCCCAGACCCCTCCAGACCGCCAGGACCTCAACTGATCGGGTCTCAGGGCGCCAGGTAGGTCAGGGCGCCAAGTAGGCGATCGGCCCCGTCGGCTTCAGGGACTTGTTGATCAGGCCGACCAGCGAATAGCTGTCCTTCCCTTCCAGGGCCACGCTCCGCATCCCCGCCTTGGGCGAGAAGTCGAGGGTCTTCAGGTCCAGGGCCACGACATAGGGGCTGAGGGCGGACTCGAAGTAGTAGACACCGCGGGTGTGGTCGATGACCGTCCGCCAGTAGGTGGGGGCGATGTTCGGGTGATCGGGGTCGGGAGCGCCCCAGGGCACGGAGACATTGCGCATCACCGAGAAGACGCCGGCCACCTGCTTGCGCGGGTCTGTCTCGTTCGTGCCCAGGCGCTTCAGGTAGTAGCTGGCCCGCACGAAGCGGTCCTCGGACTGGTGGGAGCCGGGCAGGACCCGCGAGCCGTCCATCCGGCTCCAGTAGGTGTTGAGGGTCAGCTGCTTCTCGAACGTCGGACTGTTCGTCATCACCTGGAAGGACCGGTCGTGATGGATCACCGGCTTGCCCTTGATGTACTCGATGACGGCGGAGTCCCCCGAGGGGTCACTGATGGATAGGTGGACCGTCGGGTGGCCCGCGCCGCCGGGTCCGAAGGTGGAGGGCACGATGTAGATCGGGTCCGACTTCATCGCTTCCACGACCTCGGACACGGTCGAATAGTTGGAGAGGATGTACTGGACCCAGGCGCCCATCGAGATCCGCGGCTTGGCGGATGCTGGCGCGGGCCCGAAGTCGGCTTCGGCGAGATAGAGGAGGTTGGCGCCCAGGCCCTTCTCGTTGACGCCGTCAAAGGCGCCGTCGATGGGACCGCCGGGAGTCATGGAGCCGGCCGCGACGACCGTCCCGAACTTGCTGGCCCAGGTCAGGCCGCCCTTGATCCCCTCGTTCTGGATGCCCCGGGGGATGACGTAGAAGTGGGTGTTGAAGTCGTAGGGCCAGTCCATGGACCGGCCTGTGATGACGGCACCGTCATCTCCCAGCCAGGTTGCGCGCGAGCAGGCTTCGGCCGGCTGGACCGCAGCCATCGCCAGGGCAGAGGCCATTGCGGCCGCGAAGATCTTCATGCCGAGGCTCCACGCAAAAGCAAATAATCATTTTCTTATGGTCGCCCCGGGAGTGTTGTCAAGCCCTCTTCGGTCCTTGGGCGCGGAACCGCCGCCGTCTAGGATGGCGCGGAAAGAAGGAGATCCTGCATGCGTTCCGTTCTGATCGCCGCCGTCGCCGCGCTGGGCGCAGCGTCCACCGCCGCCGCCGCGCCCACCAAGGCGTCTGGCCCGAGGCCGGACCAGGTGGCCTTCCGGGACCTCTACAAGGAGCTCATCGAGACCAACACCACCCTGTCGAGCGGCAGCTGCACCCTGGCGTCCGAGAAGCTCGCCGTCCGCCTCAAGGCCGCCGGCTACACTGACCGGGAGATGGAGGTTGTGGTCCCGCCCGAGCAGCCGAAGCAGGGTGCCCTGGTCGCCACCCTCGCGGGGACGGACCCGAAGCTGAAGCCCATCCTCTTGCTGGCCCACATTGACGTGGTCGAGGCGAACCGGGCGGACTGGGAGCGGGATCCCTTCACCCTGATCGAGGAGAACGGCTTCTTCTATGCGCGGGGCGCCAGCGACGACAAGGCCATGGCCGCCGCCTTCGCGGACAACATGATCCGCTACAAGCGCGAGGGCCTGAAGCCGAAGCGCAGCCTCCGCCTGGCCCTGACCTGCGGCGAGGAGACTCCCGACAATTTCAATGGCGTGGAATGGCTGATCGCCAACCGTCCCGAACTGCTGGATGCCGAGTTCGCCCTGAACGAGGGCGCCGGCGGACAGATCGACGCCAATGGCAAGAAGGTCTTCCTGGGCATCCAGGCCGGCGAGAAGGTCTACCAGGACTTCACCCTGCGGATCACCAATCCCGGCGGACATTCCTCCCGGCCGGTCAAGGACAACGCCATCGTGCGCCTGTCTGCGGGCCTAACCCAAGTTGGCGCCTACGACTTCCCGATCGCCCTGAACGAGGCGACCCGCAACCACTTCGCCCGGATGGCCGATATCGAGGGTGGCGAGACCGGTGCGGCGATGAAGGCCATGGCAGCCAATCCCTCTGATGCGGGAGCCGCCGCCCTGCTGGCGCGTTCGGCGGGCCGTAACTCAATGATGCGCACCACCTGCGTTCCCACCCAGGTGCAGGCCGGTCATGCGCCGAACGCCCTGCCCCAGAGGGCCGAGGCCAACGTCAACTGCCGGATTCTTCCCGGCGAGAAGGTCGAGGATGTCCGCCAGGCCCTGGTGCGGGTTATCAACGATCCGGGAATCTCCGTCCAGCCGGTCGGCAAGCTGAGCCCGGTCTCGCCTCCGCCGCCGCTCAACGCCCGGATCCTCGGTCCGGCGACCAAGGTGGCCGCCGCTATGTGGCCTGGCGTGCCCATCGTGCCGGCGATGTCGACGGGGGCGACGGACGGGCGATTCCTGCTGGCCGCGGGCACCCCCACCTACGGCCTCTCGGGCATGTTCAGTCCGCCAGGCGACAGCGGGGCCCACGGCCTCAACGAGCGGATCGGCGTCCAGGCCCTCTATGAGGGACGGGACTTCCTCTACGAGGTGGTCAAGCTCTACGCCCGGAATTGATCGCGGCCCCAGGGCCTCTTGTGTGGCGGAAGCGCCACACTACATCCCTCGTGTAGCGGTTGCGCTTGATCAAGGCGACCGTCTGGCATCCGCCTTACGAGGGGAAATATGAACATCGACCAGTACACCGACCGCGCCAAGCAGGCGGTCCAGTCGGCCCAGAGCCTCGCCCTGGCCCGTCGGCACCAGCAATTTTCTCCCGAGCACCTGCTCAAGGTCCTCCTTGAGGAGAAGGACGGGCTCTCCCGGGCCCTGATCCAGAGCGCCGGCGGGCGGCCCGACGCCGTTGACCAGGCGGTGGACGCCCTGTTGTCGCGCCGGCCGCGCGTTGAGGGTGGGTCGGGACAGATCTACCTGGCCCCGGAATCCGCCAGCGTCTTCGCCGCCGCCGAGGCTGGTGCCAAGGCCGCGGGCGACGCCTTCGTCACCACGGAGCGCCTACTGATCGCAATTTCGAAGGAGGGCGGCGAGGCGGCCCGGGTGCTGCGGGAGGCCGGAGTCACCGAGGCGGCCCTTGAGACGGCGGCCCAGTCCCTGCGCAAGGGCAAGACTGCCGACAGCGCGTCGGCCGAGGAAGGCTATGACGCCCTGAACCGCTATGCCCGCGACCTGACCCAGGCCGCACGGGACGGCAAGCTCGATCCCGTCATCGGGCGCGACGAGGAGATCCGCCGGACCATCCAGGTGCTGTCGCGACGGACCAAGAACAACCCCGTCCTGATCGGCGAGCCCGGGGTCGGCAAGACCGCCATCGTCGAGGGCCTGGCCCTACGGATCATCAACGGCGACGTTCCCGAGAGCCTCAGGGACAAGAAGCTCCTGGCCCTCGACATGGGTGCCCTGATCGCCGGCGCGAAGTACCGTGGCGAGTTCGAGGAGCGCCTCAAGGCGGTGCTGAACGAGGTGACTGCCGCCGAAGGCTCGGTCATCCTCTTCATCGACGAGATGCACACCCTGGTCGGTGCCGGGAAGACCGAGGGCGCCATGGACGCCGCCAACCTGCTCAAACCCGCCCTGGCCCGGGGCGAGTTACACTGCGTGGGCGCCACGACCCTCGACGAGTACCGCAAGCACGTGGAGAAGGACGCCGCCCTGGCCCGCCGGTTCCAGCCCAT
The DNA here is from genome assembly GCF_037138395.1 of Phenylobacterium sp. GTDB lineage: Bacteria > Pseudomonadota > Alphaproteobacteria > Caulobacterales > Caulobacteraceae > Phenylobacterium. Next base: position 7,234 of record NZ_JBAXIM010000070.1, on the reverse strand, counting down.
CTTCGTCTCCGAGCCCACGGTGGAAGACACAGTCTCCATCCTGCGCGGCCTGAAGGAGAAGTACGAGGTCCACCACGGGGTCCGGATCACCGACAGCGCCATCGTGGCGGCGGCGACGCTTTCCAACCGCTACATCACCGACCGCTTCCTGCCCGACAAGGCCATCGACCTGGTCGACGAGGCCGGTAGCCGGGTGCGCATGGCTGTGGACTCCAAGCCCGAGGCGCTGGACGAGATCGACCGCCGGGTGGTCCAGCTGAAGATCGAGCGCGAGGCCCTGACCCGGGAGAGCGATGACGCCTCCCGCCAGCGGCTGGAGAAGCTCGAGGATGAGCTCGACGACCTCGAGGGCCAGTCCGAGGACATGACCGGCCGCTGGCGCGCGGAGAAGGAAAAGGTCTCCTCCGCCGCCCAGATCCGCGAGGCCCTGGACCGGCTACGGGCCGAACTCGTCGCCACCCAGCGGCGCGGTGACCTCCAGAGGGCCTCGGAGATCGCCTACGGCGAGATCCCGCCCCTGGAGAAGCAGCTTGCCGAGGCCGAGCAGATGGCCGCCGGCGATCCGGTCAGCCCAGAGGTGGTGGATGCCGCCCAGATCGCCGCCGTCGTCTCGCGCTGGACCGGCATTCCTGTCGACAGGATGCTCGAGGGCGAGCGCGAGAAGCTTCTGCGGATGGAAGACTCCCTGCGCGGCCGGGTGGTCGGGCAGGAGGAGGCCCTGGAGGCCGTCTCTGACGCCGTTCGCCGGGCCCGGGCTGGGCTTCAGGACCCCGCGCGCCCGATCGGCTCCTTCCTCTTCCTGGGCCCGACGGGCGTGGGAAAGACCGAGCTGACCAAGGCCCTGGCCGAGTTCCTGTTCGACGACGAGTCCGCCATCACCCGCCTCGACATGAGCGAGTACATGGAGAAGCACTCGGTCAGCCGGATGATCGGCGCGCCTCCCGGCTATGTCGGCTACGACGAGGGCGGGGCCCTGACTGAGGCGGTCCGTCGCCGGCCCTATCAGGTCGTGCTGTTCGATGAGGTCGAGAAGGCCCACCCGGACGTCTTCAACGTGCTCCTCCAGGTCCTGGACGACGGTCGCCTGACCGATGGCCAGGGCCGGACGGTCGACTTCCGAAACACCCTTCTGATCATGACGTCCAACCTGGGCTCCGAGTTCCTTGCCACCCAGAAGGCGGGCGAGGATGTCGAGGCGGTGCGGGGCGATGTCATGGGCGTGGTCCGCAGCCATTTCCGGCCCGAGTTCCTGAACCGGGTGGACGAGATCATCCTCTTCCGGCGCCTGGGCCGGGCGGAGATGGACAACATCGTCCGCATCCAGCTGAGCCGCCTTGAGAAGCTGCTCGCCGACCGTCGGATGACCCTGTCTCTCGATGACGCGGCCATGACCTGGCTGGCCGACAAGGGCTACGATCCGGTCTACGGAGCCCGGCCACTCAAGCGGGTGATCCAGAAGGACCTGGTCGATCCCGTAGCGCGCAAGCTGCTGCAGGGCGACCTGACGGACGGATCCGTGATCGCCGTGACGACAGGCGCCGAAGGCCTGGTGATCGGCCGGCCCCAGGTCCACTGACCGCCGAAGCGGGGCGGGGCTCAGTCCTCGCCCCGCACCTTTCCCCGGAGGGACTTCACGCCGCCCCGCCGCACCTTGCCCTCTACCCTGCGGACCTTCGAGGCCAGGGTCGGGCGGGTGCGCTTGCGGGGCGGGGGCGGTGGCTCGGCCGCCTTGCGAATGAGGTCCACCAGGCGCTGCAGGGCCTCGGCCCGGTTCCGCTCCTGGCTGCGGTGGGTCATGACGCTGAGCACCAGAACGCCGTCCAGGGTCAGGCGCCGACCGGCCAGCTTCATCATCCGCAGGGCAACGTCGTTGGGAAGGGAAGGGGACCTGCGGACGTCGAATCGCAGCTCTACCGCGGTCGAGACCTTGTTGACGTTCTGGCCGCCAGGCCCCGCCGCACGGATGAACTTCTCGATGATCTCATCCTCCGGGATGAGGATCTGTGGGGTGACCTCGATCATGGCCAGCCCCCGGAATCAGGCGTCGCGGCAGGCGGGGCAGAGGCCGCGGGCCTCGAGGGTCAGGCCGCGGATGGAGTACCCTGCCAGCCCAGCCGCCGCCAGGACCGGGGCGAAGTCTGGCTCGACCTCCTGGGCCGATCCGCAGCAGTCGCAGATCAGGAAAGCGGCCCTGTGCTCGGCGTCCCGGATCCGGCAGGGAACATAGGCATTCAGGCTCTCGATCCGGTGGGCGAAGCCCTGACGCTCCAGGAAATCCAGGGCCCGGTAGACCGTCGGTGGCTTGGCTGGCGGGCCGCCTGAGGCATAGGCCGCGATCATGTCATAGGCCTTCAGGGGCGCTTCGGCCTCCAGAAGTAGCTCCAGCACCCTTCGCCTTGGCGGCGTCAGGCGCTCGCGGGACACGCTGCACAGGCGTTCGGCTTCCAGCAGGGCCTCCGCCAGTCCCGGGCCGCTGAGGCCCTGTCTGGGGCCATCATCGTGTCTGCAATCCTGAGCCATACGAAAGGGCTAGACCTGAAGTCGACGGCGCGCAACCGCTGGGCTCAGCCCTCGCTGTCCTGGCCTTCGCCGCCTTCGAAGCTCCGGGGCGCACGCCGGCGGCGTACGGGGCGCGGTTCTTCAACCTCAGCCTCGACCCGGGGACGCCGGGGACGCAGGAAGTCCGGGGCGTGGCTCTCGGCGCCGTCCTCGCTGCGAAGGGTGGGCGAAGGCTCGCGGTCCTCCCCGCCGGTGATGGGGCCGCCACTCGGTTCGATCACCGCCATGGGATCCCGCTCGGGTCGGTCTTCCTTCGGGCGTTCCGGCCGGTCGTCGCGGTCGCGCCAGCGTTCCCGTCGCCCGCCCTCCAAGCGGTCAGGTCTTGGCCGGTCATCCCTCGGTCTTTCATCCCGGGGCCGCTCATCCCGGGGCCTATCATCCCTGGGCCTATCATCCCTGGGCCTATCGTCCCTCGGCCGCTCATCCCTCGGCCTGTCGTCCCTCGGTCGATCCTCACGCGGGCGCTCGTCCCGGGGACGGTCGTCCCGATATCGATCTTCCCTGGGTCTCTCATCCCTGGGTCTCTCATCCCGGGGCCGGTCATCCCGGTCTCGGGGTCGGTCGCGCCATCCGCCCCGGTCGCGGGATTCGGCCTCGGTTTCGACCGTCTCGACCTCAAGGCCCTCGCCCGACTCGTCCTCGAAATCGACGTCAAAGCCGGAGTTGAGCTGGTCGCGGCCGATGATCTCGGAGGCGGGTCGATTGGGCTGCATGGCCCGGATCAGGCGGAAATAGTGCTCTGCGTGCTGCAGGAAGTTCTCGGCCAGGACGCGGTCACCGGCGGTACCCGCGTCCCGCGCGAGTTGCTGGTACTTTTCGTAGACGATTTGGGCGCTTCCGCGAACCTTGACGCCTTCAGGCCCATTGGACTCCACGGCCCGGTTGGCATTGTGCTGCTGAGGCTTGCCTACCGGGCCGCGATTGCGACCGCGCTGACGCTTCATGCCCTTGAAATCTCTCATGTCCCGCCATTCCGATGTCCCGTGTCCTCGTAGACCGGGCTTGGCCTGTTCTTCTGGCCTGCGCGCCGGGGCGTCCCGGCGAAAGTGATCCGAAGCTGAAATATCCCCGTCGTTCCACCCAGAGCCTGGCGTTTCGTTTTTCACGGAACGCCCTGCCGGCGAGGCACCCGGTCTGATCCTGAGGGTCAGGCGGTCCTGTTCGTCGGCGGTTTGGATGGAGACAGGTAACCCGTCTAACGGCTCAGTCGTTCGTTTCCAAGGGGTTTTTCATACCGGTCACCACACGGTCATGGGTGGACAGGTCGGGCAGGGTCTCAACTTCCATGGCCCCCGCCGCCCTGAAGAGGGGCTCCGCAGCGGCCTTCTGATCGTAACCGATCTCGACCAGGAACCGACCGCCGGGCCGCAGCATCCGAAGGATCTCGGGAGCCAGCTGCCGGTAGGCGTCCAGACCATCGGGGCCGCCGTCCAGGGCGATGCGGGGTTCATAGTCCCTGACTTCAGGATCCAGGGTCTCGATGACCGGGCTGGCAATATAGGGCGGATTGCAAACCACCAGGTCGAATTCCGAACCGGCCAGGCTGCCGCTCCAGTCCCCCCGGAGCAGGGCGATTCGATCGGCGAGGCCCAGGCGCGCCGCATTGTCCCTGGCCACGGCCAGGGCCTCTTCGGAGACGTCGATCCCCAGGCCCCGGGCTGCCGGACGCTCGGCCAGGATCGCCAGGAGGATGGCACCGGACCCGACCCCCAGGTCCAGGATCCTGAAGGGCCGCCCTTCGGGGAACAGGCGAAGGGCATAGTCAACGATGACCTCGGTCTCGGGTCGCGGCGTCAGGACGTCGGCAGTCACCCCGAGCATGATGTTCCAGAACCCCTTCCGCCCGAGGATGTGGCTGACAGGCTCCCGGCGAATGCGTCGCTCAAGGTAGGCGTCCAGCCGCTCGACCTGCGCTGCGGAGAGCTCCCGATGGGGGTCGCCGACGATGTCGGCCCGGGTCACGCCGCAGGCGGCCTCGACCAGGACCCGGGCATCGATGACCGGTCCCGGCACGCCCGCGGCCTCAAGCCGGGACCGCGCGCCCTGCCAGGCCTGCAGGAGATTTCGGCTCACCCAGGTTCGCCCGGCGTGCTGCAGGCGTCGCCGACCCGAACCGTCCCGCCGTGTGAGACCTGGACATAGATCCCGCAGTCCCGGTGGCCGTACTGGTTGAAGAGGTGCTCCACCAGGGGCATGTCCTTCTCGGCGGTCTGCGGGTCCACCTCGGTCGCAGCGCAGCGGACGATGGGGGCGAAGACCGTGGTGCGGGCGAAGCCGACCAGCAGGCTGCGGCCCTTCCAGTCGTTCTCGACCCAGGGGGGCCAGCCTTCGACATAAAGGTTGGCGCGGAACCGCATGGGGTCCACTGGCTGCCCGATCCTGGCCTCCAGGTCCCGGACGCTGGCCAGGTTGACGATGGAGATGTGGCCAGCGGGGTGATCAAGGAACTGGTAGTCCGGCGCCTCGAGCACGCGGACATCCTCGTGGGCGTCCTCGCCCAGCAATCCCCCGACCCAGCCGGCAAAGCCGTCGCGTCCTGCCTCGGCCCCCAGGTCCCCCCGGAAGTCCGGATGCCCGGGCGCCGAGGCGGAGAGATCTGTTCCCTCGACCCGGGTGCGGGCCGAGGCAACGACCGGGTGGGCGGCCAGGACCGCGAACTTCATCTTTGGGACATAGCGGGGGGCAGCTGGATCGAAACCGGAGGGCCCGTTCTCCACCACCCAGCGTCGATCCTGGGCGATGGCCCGGCCCGGGACCAGGTCGGCCTCGGAGAGGGACTCGGCCGAGAAACCCTTGATCGGATAGCGGAACATTCCAGTGATGAGAGCTTCCATCAGGCGAACTCCGCTTCGAGACTGGCCAGCCGCTCGGCCTGGTCCTCGGCGATAAGGGGGTTGATGACGTCATCCAGGGCCTCGCCCTCGAGCACCCTGGCCAGGTTGTAAAGGGTCAGGTTGATCCGGTGGTCGGTCACTCGCCCCTGGGGGAAGTTGTAGGTGCGGATGCGCTCGGACCGGTCGCCCGAGCCCACCTGGCTGCGCCGGGCGTCCGCGCGGGCGGTATCCAGGGCCTCGCGTTTCATGTCGTAGAGGCGGGCCTGCAGGACCTTCATCGCCCGCGCCCGGTTCTGGTGCTGCGACTTCTCGGACGAGGTCACGACGATGCCGGTGGGCAGGTGGGTGATGCGCACGGCCGAGTCGGTCTTGTTGACGTGCTGTCCGCCGGCCCCCGAGGACCGGTAGGTGTCGATGCGCAGGTCCACCTCGCGGATTTCGATATCGACGTCCTCGACCTCTGGCAGGACGGCGACGGTGGCAGCGGAGGTGTGGATTCGACCGCCGGCCTCGGTCTCGGGAACCCTTTGCACCCGGTGAACGCCGCTCTCGAACTTGAGCCTGCCAAACACGCCTTCGCCCGTGATTGCGGCGATGACTTCCTTATAGCCGCCGAATTCGCCCTCCGAGACGGAGTCGATCTCGATCCGCCAGCCCTGAAGAGCGGCGTAGCGCTGGTACATGCGGAAGAGGTCGCCGGCGAAGAGTGCGGCCTCATCGCCGCCGGTGCCGGCCCGGACCTCGAGGATGGCTGAGGCGTTCTCGTCACGGTCCCTGGGTGCGAGCAGCAAGGCGACCTGCCGCTCCAGTTCAGGCAGGCGGGACTTGAGGTCCTCCAGCTCGTCCCGGGCCAGGCCCGACATGTCGGGATCGCCTGAGGCCGCCATTTCCTCGAGTTCGGGGGCCTCGGACCGGACCTTGTCCAGGGCGTGGACAGCCTCGACCACCGGCTTCAGCTCGGCATGTTCCCGAGACAGGCGCACGATCTCTGCGCCGTCCGAGGCGGCGGACATCCGGGCTTCGATCTCGTGGAAGCGGCCGAGGACCTGGTCGAGACGGGCTTGGGGCAGTCGCACGGTGCGGGATCTTCAGGGAGGGACGGGAGGCAGGGTTCTAGCCCGCTGCGTCCGGCTTGCCAAATCCCCGGGTCGCTCCGGCGGAAGTCGGGGCGGCCCATGGGCGGGCCACCCCGGATCCGGATGGGATCAGACGCGCACGCCGTTCATGGTGGCGTTGCCGAAGGCGCCGAGCTTGACGTTGCCCGAAAGGCTGTCGCCGCTGACGGTGGCTTCGAACTCCAGGGTCATCGGCATGGGGCTGGTGATGGCCGAGGACCAGATCAGCTTGTCGCCATCCACCTTGCCGGTGATGTCCTGGTCGCCCATGCGGCCGGTGGTCTTGCCGGTGAAGGTGTCACCGCTGGTGGTGATTTCGGCGTTCACTTCCTGAGCGCCCATCGGGGTATTGATCGTGATCTTCCAGTTACCGTCTGCAGACATGGCTCTCTCCTCTTTGCGAAGCGGCACCTAATCAAGCCCGGCGAGGCCTTGCAAGCGGCGCTTCTATTCGCCGCCGGCGGGTTCGCCGGGGACGCCCCTAGGTGGGGGCTACTCCGGCGCTTTCAAGTTCGGCCGCCCGGCGTTCCACAAGCTCGACGATGTGTTCGACCATGCGGTCGTTGTCCATCTTGTGGGCTGCCTTGCCGGCCAGGTAGACCATGCCCGCTCCCTTGCCGCCGCCTGTGAAGCCGACGTCGGTCATCAGGGCCTCGCCAGGGCCGTTCACAACGCAGCCGATGATGGACAGGCTCATGGGCGTGGCGATGTGGGCCAGCCGGGCCT
>NZ_JBAXIM010000069.1:0-12876 GCF_037138395.1 Phenylobacterium sp. | reverse complement strand
GGTCCGGCCGGCCGGACCATGTGGGACAAGCTGGGCAATGTCAGCGAAGGCGTCCTCGCCAACTACCTGAAGAACGAGTACCCCCAGACCGTCGCCGTCGTCCTTTCCAAGGTCAAGCCAGACCATGCCTCCCGCGTCCTCGGTGCCCTGCCCGAGGACTTCGCCATGGAATGCGTGACCCGGATGCTCCGCATGGAGCCGGTCCAGCGCGAGATCCTCGACAAGATCGAGCAGACCCTGCGCACAGAGTTCATGTCGAACCTGGCGCGCACCTCAAAGCGCGACAGCCATGAAATGATGGCCGATATCTTCAACGCCTTCGACCGGCAGACCGAGACCCGCTTCATCTCGGCCCTCGAGGAGCGGAACCGCGACAGCGCCGAGCGTATCCGGGCCCTGATGTTCGTCTTCGAGGACCTCTCCAAGCTTGATCCCGGCGGGGTCCAGACCTTGCTCAGGGCGGTGGACAAGTCCCAGCTCGGCCTGGCCCTGAAAGGCGCATCCGAGGACCTGCGGAACCTGTTCTTCTCCAACATGTCCGAACGTGCCGCCCGGATTCTGCGGGAGGACATGGAGAACATGGGCCCCGTCCGGCTCCGCGATGTCGACCAGGCCCAGATGGCCATGGTCCAATCGGCGAAGGACCTGGCGCAGAAGGGCGAGATCATGCTCGCCGGCTCAAGCGGCGATGACGAGCTGATCTACTGATGGCCGAGCCCCTCCTCGAAAGATTTAGCTTCGACACCGTCTTTGACGGCGTTGGCAATGTTGCGCGCAGCGCCCCCCGGCCCAAGCGCTACTTCACGGCAGACGAGATGGAGGCCGTTCGCGGCCGCGCCTTCGCGGACGGCGAGCAGAAGGCCCTCGGCGAGATGTCGGCTCTGCAGGCGCGGGCGCTTGCGGAGATCGCAAAGCACGCTGAACACGGGCTGGGAAGCCTGGCGAAGGTGGCCCACGCCCACCGGGAGGGCTCTGCGGGCCTCGCCCTTGCCTGCGCCCGCGCCATCACCGGCGAGGTCCTGGGCCTCTTCCCAAGGGCGGCCCTGGAGAGCGCGCTCGCCAGCCTCGCCGACGAAATCGAGTCCGAGCCACGGCTGATCGTGAGCGTGTCGCCTGCGCTTGCGGCTGCGGTGGGTGAGACCCTGTCCGCCACCGCCGCGGCTATCGGTTTCACAGGGCAGATCCTAGTCCGCGAGGATGCCGACCGGATCGGAGCCGCCTTTACCCTGGATTTTGGCGACGGCGCCGCGAGCTTCGATCCCGAAGACGCGGCGCTGCGGGTCGGGAAGGCCCTGGAGGCCGCCCTGGCCGCCGAAGGCATGCACGCTGAACCTCTGCACCCCGGTGGGGAAGGCTGAACGACATGAGTGACAACGATCTCGATCTTGACGAACTGGGTCCGGCCGATACTCCACCGCGCCCTGGCGACGACACGGGGGAGAAGACGGCATCGGACCTTGCACCCATCTTCGATGTCCCTGTGTCGATCTCGGCTGTGCTCGGCCGAGCCACCATGAGCGTCTCGCAACTGCTGCAGCTCAACTCCGGCAGCGTACTGGAGCTGGACCGGCGGGTCGGTGAGGCCATCGACATCTACGTCAACAACCGTCTGGTGGCGCGCGGTGAGGTCGTCATCGTCGACGAGCGCCTCGGCGTGACCATGACGGAAATCATCAAGGACGGCGACACCCAGTCCTAGGGACACGGGGTCGAAGCGGAGACGGATCATGCGGCTTCTAGTCGTTGGACAACTGAACGGACAATTGGCGGCCGCCGTGAAGATGGCGATGGCGCAGGGGGCGAAGGTCAGCCACGTGGAGACTATAGCGGCGGCCACCCACGCCTTGCGGGCCGGACAGGGCGCAGACCTGCTGCTGGTGGACTACAACCTGGATATCGCCGCCCTCATCGCCGCCAACGAGGCCGAGCGAATCCGAGCGCCGGTGGTGGCCTGCGGTGTCGATTCCGACGCCCGCAAGGCGGCCGACGCCATCCGGGCAGGCGCCAAGGAGTTCATTCCCCTTCCGCCGGACGCAGAGATGATCGCCGCGGTCCTGGCCGCCGTGTCCGACGATAATCGTCCGATGATCGCCGAGGACCCGGCCATGCGGGCGGTCATCGCCATGGCCGAGCAGGTGGCACCGTCGGACGCGTCGATCCTCATCACCGGAGAGAGCGGCTCCGGCAAGGAGATCGTCGCCCGACACGTCCACCAGAAGTCCCGTCGGACCAGCAAGCCCTTCATCTCGGTGAACTGCGCCGCCATCCCTGAGAACCTCCTCGAAAGCGAGCTGTTCGGTCACGAGAAGGGTGCCTTCACCGGCGCCCTCGCCCGCCGTATCGGCAAGTTCGAGGAAGCCAATGGCGGGACTCTGCTACTGGACGAAATCTCGGAGATGGACACCCGGCTGCAGGCCAAGCTCCTGCGGGCCATCCAGGAACGGGAGATCGACAGGGTCGGCGGCTCACAGCCCGTGAGGGTCGACATCCGCATCCTTGCCACGTCGAACCGGGACCTGGTGCAGGCGGTACGGGACGGAACCTTCCGCGAGGACCTGCTTTACAGGCTCAATGTCGTCAATCTGAGACTGCCACCACTTCGCGAACGCCCCGGCGACATACTGCCGATGGCTGAGTTCTTTATCCGCAAGTACGCCGCAGCGAACGGGCTTCCACCCCGCGTCCTTTCGGCCGAGGCTCGCCGGCGCCTTCTGGGTCATCGCTGGCCCGGAAATGTGCGCGAGCTTGAGAACGCCATGCACCGGGCGGTTCTGCTGGCCAGCGGAGACATCATCGAGGAAGGCGCGGTCCGCCTTCCGGATGGCCAACCTCTTGGCCCCTCCGACGCCGGCGCCCGCGCCGCCCAAGTCGCGGCCACCACGGCCGAGGCCATCTCACGGAGCTTTGTCGGCCAGACCGTAGCGGCCATGGAGCAGCAGCTGATCATCGACACCCTGGAACACTGCTTTGGCAACCGTACCCATGCGGCCAACATCCTGGGCATCTCGATCCGGACCCTCCGCAACAAGCTCAAGGAGTACACCGAGGCTGGCATCAGCGTGCCTGCGCCCCAGATGGGCGCGAGCGCGGCCTGAGGACCTGATCGGTGGCTGACACAACATTCAACGGGGTCGAGCCCCGCAAGCTGAGCCCCGCCCTGGTCCTCAGTTGGTTGTTGCGGGGTGAGGTCGCGCTGGCCCTCGGCGTCGTGTCGGTTCTGGTCCTGCTGATCCTGCCCGTCCCGGCCTTTCTTCTGGACGCGCTACTGGCGATCTCGATCTCGGCGTCCATCCTCATCCTGATGACCTCGCTGTTCATCCGGAGGCCTCTCGACTTTACGGCCTTCCCGACGGTCCTGCTGGTCACGACCCTGTTCCGGCTGGCCCTGAACGTGGCCTCGACCCGGCTGATCCTGGCGCACGGCCATGAGGGCGTGCACGGCGCAGGCCAGGTCATCGAGTCCTTCGGTCGCCTGATGACCGGAGGCAATTTCACGATTGGCCTCATCGTCTTCGCCATCCTGGTGATCGTGAACTTCGTGGTCATCACCAAGGGTTCCGGCCGGATCGCTGAGGTCGCGGCCCGCTTCGCCCTCGACTCCATGCCCGGAAAGCAGATGGCGATCGACGCCGACCTGTCAGCGGGCCTGATCGACCAGGAAGAGTCACGCCGACGCCGCAAGGAGCTCGAACAGGAATCGACCTTCTTCGGCTCGATGGACGGTGCCTCGAAGTTCGTCCGCGGCGACGCCATCGCCGGGCTGATCATCGTGGCGATCAACATCATCGGCGGCATCCTCATCGGGATCCTGCAGCACGGCGTTCCACTGGCGCAGGCGGCATCCACCTACACCATCATGACGATCGGCGACGGACTGGTGACCCAGATTCCGGCCCTGATCATCTCGATCGCTGCCGGCTTCCTGGTGTCCAATGCAGGCGTCGATGGCTCGACGGACCAGGCGCTGGTCACACAATTGGCCATGAACCCCGTCAGCCTTGGAATGGTCTCGGCATCGGCGGGTGTGATCGCCCTCATCCCGGGCATGCCGGTGGTCCCCTTCGCCCTGCTCTCCATCGGTGCTGGCATCCTCGCCTGGCGGCGATCCTCGAATGCGCGGCTGTCTGAGATCCTGGGGATACAGGACCCCGGCGGATCCCAGCCGGACACCGAGGAGCACATCAGCCAGACCCTTGCCATGGACGAGATCAAGATCGAGCTGGGCTACGGGTTACTGCCCCTGATCAACGACCTTGAAGGCCGTCGCCTGACGGACCAGATCAAGGCCCTGCGCAAGACCCTCGCCGCGGAGTTCGGCTTTGTCATGCCGCCGGTCCGGATCCTCGATAACATGCGACTACCCGCTCAGGGCTACCTCATCCGCATCAAGGAGCTGGAGGCCGGATCTGGAGAGGTGCGCCTGGGAAGCCTGATGGCCATGGACCCGCGGGGCGGTCAGGTGGATCTACCGGGCGAGCACATGCGCGAGCCAGCCTTCGGACTGCCGGCGACATGGATTGAGGATAGCCTCCGGGAGGAGGCGACCTTCCGCGGCTATACCGTGGTCGACCCCTCGACCGTGCTCACCACCCATCTGACCGAGATCCTGAAGGAGAACATGCCGGACCTGCTGTCCTATTCGGAGGTCCAGAAGCTGCTCCGGGACCTGCCGTCGGAACAGAAGAAGCTGGTCGACGACCTCGTCCCCTCGGTGGTCTCGGCGAGCACGCTCCAGAGGGTCCTGCAGGCCCTCCTGCGCGAACGCGTCTCGATCCGCGACCTACCCTCCATCCTCGAGGGGCTTGGCGAGGCGGCGCCGCACAGCGCCTCGCTCACCAGCCTCGTTGAGCAGGTCAGGGCCCGGCTGGCCCGACAGCTCTCCTTCGCCCACCGTGGGGACGACGGCGCCCTACCGATCATCACCCTCTCTCCAGACTGGGAGACCGCCTTTGCCGAATCCCTGGTCGGGTCAGGCGAAGACCGCCAGCTGTCCATGGCGCCTTCGCGGCTCCAGGAGTTCATCCGTGGGGTTGGCGACGCTTTTGAGCGCGCAGCGCAGGCCGGGGAATCTCCGGTCCTGCTCACCAGCCCGGGTATCCGCCCCTATGTCCGCTCATTGATCGAGCGCTTCCGAGGCCAGACCCCGGTCATGAGCCAGAACGAAGTCCACCCCCGGGCGCGGCTCAAGACTGTGGGGATGATTTGATGGTCAAGGGAGATCGCGTCGTGGATCAAACCGGGGGCGAGTTGCGGCGGGCGCCTCTGACTGCTAGCGAGATGTCGTCCCAGGCCAGCGCCGAACAAGGCATGGAAAGCTGATGTTTGATCTGAAACCCAACAGCCGCCCGGCGCGCTTCACCTCGGACATGTTCTGGGAGCTGATGTCCTTCGATACCCTGATGACCCGACAGGTCATCCACCTGATCTACTGGTCGGGCCTGGGGATCACCGCCCTGGTCGGCTTTGGCTTCATCGGCACGGCCGTGGGCGTGGCCATCCGCGAGAAATTCCCCTTCGGAATCCTGCTCGGCATGGCTGTTCTGGTTGGCGGCGCCCTGGTGATCGGCATTCTGGCCCTGCTCTGGAGGGCCTTCTGCGAGCTCTATGTGGCGCTCTTCCGGCTCAGCGACGACATCCACGCCCTGCGCCAGGCCAATGATCAGGACGACAATAGCGACGGCGCCCCCTGACCTCAGGCACCCCCTGACCTCAGGCGCCCGCTGACGCCCGGCCGGCCCGCAGGATTCCCATTTCGTCGAGTTCCGCGTTGTCCCGGCGCGCGGCCTCCAGGACACGGCGCCGGGCCAATCCGTCCGCGACGTTTTCATACTTCTTCTGGGTCTCGAAGGCCTCCACAAGGGCGTCACGGGCCCCGGCCTCTTCGGCCAGGACCAGCTCAAGGACCGAAAGCAGGGTCATCCGGCGCGCCTTGCATCCGGCAAGGAAGCCCGGATGATGGAAGGCGGCGACGGGATCGCTCCGGATGAAGTCCGCCTCCGCCTCGATCTGGGCGTCGAGAACCACGAGCCCCATTTCCGCCACCTCCCGGCGGGCCATGATCTCTGCCAGGCGTTTGCGGACAGTCTCCACCTCGTAGCCCGCGATGCGGACAAGGCTCTCGTCCCAGCTCATGCGCTGCCACCAGCAAGGATCTGTTCAAGCTGCCAGAAGGACTCCGGAAGGCTCGAAACCTCGTCCTTATCCTGTCCCAGGAAGGCCTCAAGGGCCGCATTGAGGGCGATAGCCCTGTCGACCATAGGGTCCGATCCCGCCCGGTAGGCGCCGATGCGGATCAGCTCCTCCATATTGGCGTAGGCCGAGAGAACCTGACGGGCATCGCGTACGATCGTGCGTTCCCGGGTGTCCTGGCAGCCGGGCATGGTCCGGCTGATTGACTTCAGGACATTGATCGCCGGGAAGCGTCCGCGCTCAGCGATGGCCCGCTCCATGACAATGTGGCCGTCGAGGATACCCCGCACGGCGTCGGCGATCGGTTCGTTGTGGTCGTCGCCGTCCACGAGAACGGTGAAGATGCCGGTAATAGGCCCGCCGCGTGTACCGTCAGGGCGCACAGGACCCGGGCCGGCGCGCTCCAGAAGCTTTGGCAGCTCCGTGAAGACGGTCGGCGTATATCCCTTGGTGGTCGGGGGTTCGCCTGCGGCGAGTCCGATCTCCCTCTGGGCCATGGCGAAGCGGGTCACCGAGTCCATCAGGCAGAGAACCTCCAGGTCCTGGTCCCGCATGTACTCGGCGATGGCCAGGGTCATGTAGGCCGCCTGCCGCCGCTTGAGCGCCGGCTCGTCGGAGGTGGCGACCACGACGACGGCCCGCTTGAGACCCTCCTCGCCGAGCGTCTCCTCGATGAATTCGCGCACCTCCCGGCCCCGCTCGCCGATCAGGCCGACCACGACGGCATCGCACTCCGACTGGCGGGCCAGCATGGAGAGAAGCACCGACTTGCCGACCCCGGAGCCGGAGAAGACCCCCAGCCTCTGCCCGCGGCAGCAGGTGGTAAAAACGTTCATCGCGCGGACGCCGAGGTCCAGCCTGGGGCCCACCCGGTCTCGGGCGTGAGCGGGCGGCGGCGAGGCGCGGAGAGGATAGGCGGCGACGCCGCGCGGAAGCGGGCCCTTGCCGTCTATGGGTTCGCCAAAGGCGTTCACGATACGCCCAAGCCAGCCCCGGGTCGGATGAACGGCGGATCCCTGGGGGTCGATGTGAATGGCAGCGCCGGGCGCTATGCCCTCGACAGGGCCAAAGGGCATGAGCAGTGCACGGGAGTCCCGGAAACCCACCACCTCGGCGGCCAGGGGCGGCGCACCTCTCCGTTCGATCTCGGCCCGGGCACCAACCGCCAGCCGGGTCATGCCGCCGCGCGCCTCGATGAGCAGGCCCGAGACCGCCGCAACCCGCCCGGTGACGACCAGGGGCTCCAGCTTCTCAACGGCCTCGACAAGGTTGTGCAAGACGCAGTCTCCAGTCGCGACTCAGGACCGCAGTTTGTGTCCTACAGGCTTAATCAGCTGTGAAGAGCCGGGATCAGGATCAGGCCCTCTAAACCGCCGCCGTCCGGCGATCCGCATGCCCGAAGCGCCGAAGGAAGAGACCAAGGATCAGGCCGGCGAAGAGGGCGCGCCCAAGGGTGCGGCCCGGCCGCAGCCTGATCTCATCCCCGAGGCTGAAGGGCTGGGGGGGAAGGGCCTCCAGCGGCGCGGACAGGTCCGGGTCGCCCCAATCCTCGGGAAAGATCCCGGCACCGGCCTCGGCAAGGCCGCTGGGACCGGGATCGGCGTCCAAATCCGGAGACATGCCCTGACCTCCTGCTGGCCGGCGACGTCGCCGTGCGCCTCTAATATGGGCCTGAAGCGCCCGGGCGCCAGTCCGGGCGAGCGACAGGAATTCGCCGGGTATGTCCAATCACAAAAGATTCAACAGGCCCGAAGCCGCGCCTGGAAGCACGGGCTTGCGGCCGATTCGCGAACCGGGTTAACGGTTTTCACAGCAGGGTTACCAACATTAACCTTTCTTAAATTAACCCTCTGGCAGGGTGCAGTTGCCGGGCGCGCGTCGCGAAGCGAATCAGCGCTCAGGCCGGAGGGGCAAGGAGGCAAGTATGCGCGTACTGCTTATCGAGGACGACAGCGCGACAGCGCAGAGCATTGAACTGATGCTCAAGTCGGAGGGGTTCAATGTCTATACGACGGACCTGGGTGAGGAAGGCATCGATCTGGGCAAGATCTATGACTACGACCTGATCCTGCTGGATCTGAACCTGCCCGACATGAGCGGCATGGACGTGCTGCGGAACCTGCGGGTCGGCAAGATCGACACGCCCATCATGATCCTCTCCGGGACTTCGGAGATCGACACCAAGGTCAAGACGCTCGGCGGCGGTGCCGACGACTACATGACCAAGCCCTTCCACAAGGACGAACTGGTCGCCCGGATCCACGCCGTGGTCCGCCGGTCCAAGGGCCACGCCCAGTCCGTGATCCGCACAGGCGACATCCTGGTCAACCTCGACGCCAAGACGGTGGAGGTGAACAACAACCGGGTGCACCTGACGGGCAAGGAGTACCAGATGCTGGAACTCCTCTCCCTTCGGAAGGGCACGACCCTGACCAAGGAAATGTTCCTCAACCACCTCTACGGCGGCATGGACGAGCCCGAGCTGAAGATCATCGACGTCTTCATCTGCAAGCTGCGCAAGAAGCTGGCTGCCGCCGCGGACGGCAAGCATTACATCGAGACGGTCTGGGGACGGGGCTACGTGCTCCGCGACCCGATGGAGGGCCAGGTCGCCGCCTGACCGGTCGACCCCCTCCAGGACCTGCAGCGCCCGCCTTACGGCGGGCGTTCTTGTTTCAGAGGCGGTTCAAGATATGGTTCGCCCCTCCGGCGGGATTGGGAGAAGAAACCATGCGGCTTGCCGCACTGTGCGTCACCCTCGCGGCGGCCCTGAGCCTCACCTTCGTTGCCGTCCGTCCGCCGTCGCCCGCACCCGCCGATGCGCCGGCCAGCGCCTTCTCCGCACAGCGGGCCTTTTCCGATGTCGTGGTCATGGCGAAGTCGCCGCACCCGGTCGGCTCCCCCGCCAATGCCCAGGTCAGGGATTTCCTGCTGGCCCGGATGACCGCCCTGGGCCTGGCGCCCGAAGTCCAGCCGGCCTTTGCCCTCAGGAAGATCGCCCGACTGCAGCAGCCGCTCTTTGTGGGCGGACAGGTGGAGAACATCGTCGGCGTCCTGCCCGGGCGCGATCGCACCGCCCCCGCCCTCGCGATCATGGCGCACTACGACAGCGTCCCGGGCTCGCCGGGCGCCGGGGATGACGCCGCCGGCGTCGCCGCCGCCCTTGAACTGGCCAGGATCCTCCGGCTCCAGGGAACTCCAGCACGGGACGTCATCTTCCTCATAACCGACGGCGAGGAAGCCGGCCTGCTGGGCGCGGATGCCGCCTTCACCCAGATGCCGCTGGCCCGCCGGGTCGGGTTCCTGATCAACATGGAGGCCCGGGGCGGGGGCGGGCTGGCCCAGATGTTCCAGACCGGGGCCCGGAATGCTGGAACGGTCGAGGTGCTTCGCCACAACGCCAGCCGGCCCTCAGCCTCGTCCCTGGCCGTACTGCTCTACTCAGCCATGCCGAACGATACGGACTTCACGGTCTCCCGCGCCGCAGGGATCGACGGCCTGAACTTCGCCTTCATCGGCAGGCAGTTCGACTACCATGCTGCCTCTGCGACGCCAGCGGCCCTGCAGTTGAGCAGCCTGCAGCACATGGGCGATCAGGTCACGGCAGCGGCCCGCGCCCTGGCCTATGCACCCCGGCTTCCGGAGCGCGGGCCAGACCAGGTCTTCTCCCACGTCTTCGGCGACCTCATCATCGCCTATCCACCGCTCGCCGGCTGGCTGGTGCTCGCCGCCTGCACGGGCCTCCTCGCCCTGGCCGTGCGCAATGCCCGCCGGCTTGGGATCCTGGATGCCCCAGGAGTGGCCCGCGGGGTGGGAGCGGCCATCTACCTGCTACTCCTGACCGCCGCCGTGCTGCATCTGGCGCGGCTGATCGGTACCGAAGGTGGTGGGTTCCTGGAACAAAGGCCGCTCCTCGCCCGGGTTGCGACCTGGGAGGCGGCGCTTCTGCTGCTGGGCCTGTCGGTTGCGCTGCTGACGCCGAGACTGACCGGCGCGGGACGGGGCCGTCTTGTTGCGGCAGCCCTCGGCCTCGCGGCGGCGGCGGCGGCGCAGTTCTTTGGCTGGGACCTCGCCGCCCTCGCCCTCGGCGGCGCCGCCGCCGTCTGCGGAGGCCTGACCTTCGGGGCGCCCGTCCGTATTGCGCCAGCCTGGACCGGGGTCCTGGCTACTGCCCTGGCGGTCAGCCTCGGGCTGCAGATCGCCGCGCCGACGGCGGCCTTCCTGGTCGCCTGGCCCCTCCTGGCGGCCTGCCTCCTCGCCGCGCTCACCTCGCTGGGCGGGACAGGATCTAGCTGGAGGATACCCCTCCTCGGGGTCCTGATCGGGACGCCGACGACCGCCTGGCTCCTGGGCTACGCCCATGGCGTCTTCCTGGGACTCGATCTTCCAGCCCTGTTGGCCGTATTCGGATGGCTCTGCCTGTTGGGGCTCTGGCCAATGATCCAGGGCGATCCCGGGGACAAGATCGGCGATAGGCGCGTTTGGCTGGCAGCGGCGGCGGCCCTCGCCCTCGGGCTGGGACTCTCCGCCCTGGTCCGCCTGGCGCCGCCCTGGTCGGCGCGACACCCCCAGGCCACGATCGTCCAGCACCTGCAGGACGCCGGGGGCGGCAAGGGCTCCACCCTTTCCACCGAGCCTCGTCTCTCCACCTGGACCCGGAAGGTTCTGGCACAGGGTGGCGCACGCCCGGTCCAGACCCGCGACGAACTCGTCGCGCGGGCCCCCTTCTGGGCGAGCCCCGCCCCCACCGTCCCCCTCGCCGGGGCGACGGTCGCCCTTCAGACAACTCAGAATGGCCGACAGCGCCTGACCGTCACCGTGCCCGCCGGCATCCAGGGGCTCAGCCTGGACCTGAGGTCCGACACCCTCGCCGGAAGCGCCACCGTGAATGGCCGGCCCGCAGCCCTGCTGGCGGCGCCGGGTGTCTGGAACCGGATCCGGCTGCAGGCGCCCCCTGGAACCCTGGCGGTGGAGTTCACGCCCGCAGGCCCGGGCCGGCTGGAAGTCCGCACCCTGTCGCGCACGGAAGGTTGGCCCAAGGGCCTGCCGCCCCTGCCCGCCCGCAGCCCGCAGGAAATGGCCTTCGGCGACAGCGATACCGCCCTCGTCCGCGATGCCCGGACCTTCAGCTGGTGAGCCGGGAGACCCCCGTGAGCGACTGCGTCATCTACCACAACCCGGCCTGCGGGACCTCGCGCAACACCCTGGCCCTCCTGAGGGAAAAGGGGATCGAGCCCCGGGTCGTGGAATACCTGAAGGTTGGCTGGACCGAGGCCCAGCTGAAGACGCTGGCGGCACGCGCCGGCGTTCCCCTGCGCGCCTTCCTCCGTCTGAGGGGAACCCGAGCCGAGGCGCTCGGGCTCACTGGGGAGGGTGTCTCGGAGGCGACCCTGGCGGCGGCCATGGCGCAGGAGCCGATCCTGGTCGAGCGACCGATCGTGGAAGGCCCGCGGGGTGTGGCCCTGTGCCGCCCGGCTGAACGGGTCCTGGACCTGATCTGAGAGTGGACATGAAAAAGGGCCCCGCCTTGCGGCGGGGCCCCTGTCCGCATCTGGAAAGGATCAGTCGAAAACGATGACCGAGCGGGCGAGGCCGCCCTTCTTCATGTCGTCGAAGCCCTCGTTGACCTGGTCCAGCCGGATCCGCTGGGAGATCATCTCGTCGAGCTTGAGCTTGCCGGACATGTAGAAGTCCACCAGGCGGGGCATGTCGACCGGGAAGCGGTTGGAGCCCATCAGCGAGCCCTGGATGCGCTTCTCGCCCAGGAAGGCCGCGCCCGGGAGGGTAATGTTCTGGCCGAGCGGGATCATGCCGATGATGTTGGCCGTGCCACCCCGACGCAGCATGTTGAAGGCCTGCTCGGCGGTCTTGGACAGGCCGATGGCCTCGAAGGCATGGTGCACGCCGCCGCGGGTCATCTCGAGGACTTCCTTGACCGCGTCGGTCTTGGAAGCGTCGATGAAGTCGGTGGCGCCGAACTCCCGGGCCAGGTTGTCCTTGGAGCCGAACATGTCGATGGCGATGATCCGGCCGGCACCGGCGATCGCTGCGCCGTTGATCGCCGACAGGCCGACGCCGCCGCATCCGATGACCGCCACCGTCTCGCCGGGGCGTACGCCCGAGGTGTGGATGGCCGCGCCCACGCCGGTCATGACGGAGCAGCCGATCAGGGCCGCGCGGTCCAGGGGCATGTCCTTGCGGATCGAGACGCAGGCGTGCTCGTGGATCAGCATGTACTCGGCGAAGGAGGACAGGTTGAGGAACTGCGGCAGGGGGGCGCCGTTCTGGGTCAGGCGGGGCTCGTCTGCGGAGTCGCGCTTGGTCTCAGGGCTGACGCAGAGGGACAGGCGTCCCGTCAGGCAGCTTTCGCAGTGACCGCAATAGGCCGACAGGCAGGTGATGACGTGGTCGCCCACCTTTACCGTGCGCACCTCGGAGCCGACCGCCTCGACGACGCCGGCGCTCTCGTGGCCCAGGACGGCCGGGAGCGGGTGCGGATAGGAGCCTTCCATGAAGTGCAGGTCCGAATGGCACAGGCCGGCGGCCTTGGTGCGGATCAGGACCTCTCGCGGGCCAGGCTTGTTGATCTGAACGTCTTCGATCTGAAGCGGCTTGCCCACTTCCCGCAGAACGGCGGCCTTCATGTCGGCGTCTCCCCTTGTCTCGCCCCTGTGGGCGTTGGCAATG
>NZ_JBAXIM010000068.1:0-13281 GCF_037138395.1 Phenylobacterium sp. | reverse complement strand
ACCTGACACTGACCACGGGCATGGCCCTGGACAAAGCCTGGTTCCTCCAGGACATCGGCGGCCGCACGGCGCCCCCGCGGGCGGGGCTCTATTACAGCTGGCCGCAGCTGGCCGTGACCGGGACGGTGAAGGTGGGCGAGGAGGTCTTCGACGTCTCTGGAAAGGGCTGGGTCGACCATCAATTGATGATGGCGACGCCGCCGGACGCCAAGGACCCGCCACCGCCTGTCCCGCGCCACTCGGCAGCTTCCCTCGATCGCGGGTTCAACGGGTGGCAGTGGTGCCAGTTCAACCTCGACAACGGGGACGCCTACACGGGCGCCACCTTCCAGGAAGGGCCCTTCCGGACCAACATCCTGTCTGTGTTCAGCGGCTACATCACCAAGGAGAACGGGGCCTGGGTCCCGAACCCGATCCAGGCGGAATGGCGCTTCGACGCTCTGATCTCCACCCTGCACGATGTGATCCAGCCCACGGAGTGGGCCTATGAGCTGAAGGGTCCGCTTCCGGGAGACATCAGCGGTAGCGGCGTGTCCACGACGATCGTCGCCAGTCCCCTCCACCCTGATGGAGGCTTCATCGGTGCCGGCCTCCAGGTCAACTCAGAGGTGGCCGCCACGGTGATGATGACCTGTACGCCGACGTCGGGGCCCATCCTGACCGTGTCGGGCGCGGGCTATTGCGAGACGATCGATGCCGAGACCCGGGAGCACTACGTCCTCCGGATGCTCGACTTCCTGGCTGGCGAAGCGGGTCAGCCCGCTCCCTAGGAGAGGAGGGCCGGACCCGGCTCGCCTCAGGGACCAAAGGCCACCCGGAACTCCGGCTTTACCGCCTGCAGCACGGCGGGCGTGACCGGGACGGTGATGTCGTAGCTCCCCTCGGCGTAGGGTCCGGCCGCATAGGGCGAGACCAGAATGCCGATGCGGTCGAAGCGCTTCCGGTCGGTGGAACCCAGGATCAGGGTCTGCTCCGACGGCGCAATGCAGGCGTCGAAGTCGTTGCCGCTGCCCCGGTTCACCGGCTCGCCCCGGCGCACGGCCCGCTCCCGGTCCAGGGCGTCGCAGAACGGCCCCTGGATCGCCGCATCCAGAGCCTTCGTCGAGACAAAGATGTCCCTGGGCGCCCGGGCCCGTCCAGCCTTGCGGTCCCAGACCCGGGAGTCGAAGCCCGAATTGGGATGGGCGCCGCCTTCGAAGTGGCTGTTGCGCTGGGACAGGCTGAGCCAGCCGGGAAGATCGGCGACCACCTGCCATTCCACTTGGAGCGTGTAAGGCACGAACCGCAGGTCGGAATCCGCCGCGGCGGCCCGGCGGGCGCCCGCCGCCTCACCTGCGAGGGTCCGCTTGCGCTCGGCCTGGTCCGCGGCCAGGTGGGCGCGCAAGGCCGGTATGGCCTCGACCTGGACCGGCCAGCGATAGGTGAAGACATAGTCCGCCGTGCGCGCATCCACCCCGCCCGATTTTGGCTTCGACCTTGGCTTCGTCGCCGGCGCGGCGGCGGTCACCAGCAGGGCGAGGACGGCGATCAGCACCCTTCGGGTCCTGACGGACCTCATACAATGTCCCCGGCGGCGGCTTCCGCCAGCAGATAGAGCCGGCCCGCCTCCGTCGACAGGAGGGCGCCAACCTCGCGTCCCGAGCGGTCGCGCCGGATCGCGGTCTCGACCCCGGCCTGGTAGCGGGCCAGGAAGTCCATGACCGAGCGGCGCATGCGCGGCTCCTCCAGCAGGCGTCGGGAGAGCTTGCGGGTCGCGGCGGGCGCAAGGCGACGCACCAGCTCCCGGGCGGAGTCCCCCTGCCCGTCCGAGATCATGGCCGACAGCTCATCGACCCGGGTGATGGGCAGCAGGATCATGGGATCAATGCCCAGGGCGCGGATCTCGTCGGCGAGGAAGTCCAGGGAGCCCTTGTCCTGGGGCTTACCGCCGCCCTCACCGTCTACGGAGGACAACAGGTCGCGCCAGGTCCAGCCGGACCCCGCCGGCGGGGTCCGTCCCGGTGCCGGGGCGAGCGGTGGAGACGGCTCAGCGGGGGATGCCTCCAGAGCCCTGGGCCGCAGGCCGTCCAGGGCCTCGGGCGGGCCGCCTGCAGCCTCGAAGATCTCGGCGAAGGTCTCGTTGCGGAGCGGGGCGCTCGAAGGTTCCCCGGACCCCGCAGGGGTCAGCCTAAGCCTGCGCCGGGGCGCATCCGCCCCGGGACTGTCCTGCGGGGTCGAAGGGGGCTCGGCCGGCGGGGCCGGCGGCCGGGCGAGGGGTGCGGCCGGGGCGGTCGAGGGCGCAGGCGGCGCGCCCGTGGCGGCCACCGTCCCCATCATCTTCACGGCCTCGCTCAGCATCTCGAAATTGCGTCGCACCCGGTCCTGGAAGGCGGCGTCGATGGCCTGGGTCTCGGCCGCGGTGCGCCGGGCCTGGTCCATCAGGCCGTCCATGCTCTCACTGACCGCCTCTCGCACCTGTTCGGCCTGGGAGCGCGCGCGCTCGGGCAGGCTGGCCACCCGGTCCTCGATGCGCATCAGCATTCCGGCCAGCTCGTCCAGGGTCCGGCGCGCCGCGGAGGCGCCCTCCTCCAGCCGGCGGGCGGTGGCGTCTCCGGCCTCCTCGACCATCTGGGCCGATCGGGCGATGAGGCTGCGGGCCTCCTCCAGCCGCGCCTCGAAGACCTGGTTGGCCTTCTGGCCGGCCGAGAAGGCGGCCTCGGCCAGTTGGTCGACCTGTCCCCGGGCCGCTTCGGCGTTCTGGTTCGAGGCCAGGCGCGTGGCCTCCGCCGCCTTCGAGAGGGCCTCGATGGACGCCCGGGTCTGGGACTCCAGACGCTCTCGCTCCTGGGCCGCGGCGCCAGCCACAGCTTCGAGGGCATGGCGGGTGGACTGTCCGAACTCGTCCCGCTCGGCCCGCGCCACATCGGCGAACTCCCGGAACTGGGCCGCGGCCTCCTGGATCAGCGAGGCCAGGGCCTCGCCACCCTTGATGGCGGAATCGCGCATGTCTGCTGCGGAGAGGCGGGCCTGGCCGCCAACCTCGGCGAGACGAGCGAGGTGGGCCTCGGACTGGGCCGCAAGACCCTCCTGTTCGGCGCGCAGGGACTGGGCGACCGACATCAGCCCGTTGCGGCGGGTATCGAGGGTGCGTTCCACCCCACTGACATGGTCCGACAGGCTGGCGCCTGCGCCCTCCAGGCGTCCAGCCTGGTTCCCCACGGCGTCCGCCGCGCTGCGGGCGGCATCGGCCAGCCGGCCTGCCGCCTCGGTGAAATCCGTTGACCGGGCGGTCAAGGAGGCCTCGGCCTCGCGAAGCTGGGTCTCGGCAAGGTCTGAGACCTCCCCGACCAGACGGGCCTGCCGGGCGATGGCGTCGGAGACGGCGGTGGTGCGGGCGTCAAGACCCGAGGCCAGTCCCTCCAGGCGCTCGCGTTCCCGGCCCAGTCCCAAGGCCAGCGACTCGGCGGATCCTCCCGCCAGCCGTGCGGCGGCGTCGAGACGGCTGGACTCGGCCTCAAGGGCCACGCGAAGGGCCTCCAGCCTCTGGGAGGCGAGGTTTGCAGTCTGCCCGGCCCTGGCGATCTCGGCCTCCAGGCCCGTGGCGATCTCGCCGGCGCGGATTCCGGCGGCCACGGCGGGTCCTACCATCTCGTCGGCCAGGCGTGCGGCCCGCTGGCTCTCACTGCGCAGCCGGCGGGCTTCCACCCAGAGCCGGGCGGCCACCCAGACCAGGCCCGCCGGGCCGAGGGCCATTCCGCCCAGGACCAGGAGGACAAAGGGGTCATAGTCAAACGGCGCCTTGCCCTGCTGGTAGCCAACGGCGAAGGCGATGGGGGCCAGGCCCCAGAGGAGGGAGACGAAGGCGGCGGCCAGCCAGACCGGCGCATCGGACGCCGGCCGGGGACGCTTGCGGGAAGACGAAGGCGGCGAAGGCGCAAAGGGTGGGGCGACCGGCCGTGCCGGCGCGACCTCGACCGGGGCTTCGGCGACGACCTCGGCGACGGGCCCTGCCTCTGCTTCCGGGAGGGGTGTTTCCTCGACAGCGACCTCGGGCCGGTCTTTAGCGGGTTTGGACATTCGGACGGGTTCCGGAAGACGGTGCGGAGCTTCAGCCGGCGCCGAATTCATCCGCTATGGAAAGGACTTAACCACGAACCTGTGTCCCGCGAAAGCCAACTCGTCACTCCGTCCACACCCCGAAAAGAGGTATGCCTTCGTTGACGTGAGAAGTTACCATTTACACAACTGAATCTGCGGCGAATTCTTGATTTCAGCTAGGAAGGTTCACACCTTCGTGCCTCAGCAGCCAGGCCTTGCGCTCCAGGCCGCCAGCATAGCCGCCAAGGCCGCCGCCGGAGGCGATGACCCGATGGCAGGGCTGGACGAGGGAGACGGGGTTGGCGCTGTTCGCCTGCCCCACAGCCCGGACCGCCGCAGGCCGGCCGACCTGGTAGGCAAGGTCAGCATAGCTCCAGGTGGTTCCGGCCGGGATGCGCCGCAGGGCGGCCCAGACCGTGCGCTGGAAGTCGGTGCCCCCCTGCGCCGTCGGCAGGGTGTCCAGGGCACTGGCGTCGCCGGCGAAGTAGGCCGCAAGGGCGCTGGCCACTGCGGCTGGAGCCGCGCCGTCCGTCACCCGGGCACCTGGCCAGTACCGGGCGACCAGCCGGTCCAGCCGCCCGTAGGCGCCGGCGAAGTCGAGGCCGTGCAACACGCCTGCCCCGTCGGCCAGGACGACCAGGTCCCCGAGGGGCGAGGGCAGGACGGCGCGGATCAGGTCGGGGCCGGCCATGGTCAGTCCCCGAAGGTCAGGACGATCTTGCCGAAGTGCTCGCCGGCCTGCATGGCGCGGAAGGCCTCGCGTACCTCGGTGAAGGGGAAGACCTTGTCCACGATCGGGTGGATGCGGTGCAGGTCCATGGCCCGGCACATGGCCTCGAACATCTCGCGGGACCCCACCGACAGGCCCTGTAGGCGGGCATTGTTGCCGATCAGGACGCCGGGGTTGACCCCCTCGCCCGCTCCGGCCACCACGCCGATGATGGCGATGTGCCCGCCGATCCGCACCGCCCGCAGGCTTTGCTGGATGGTGCCAGCGCCGCCGACCTCCATGATGAAGTCCGCCCCGACCCCGCCGGTGGCCTCGCGAACGGGGCGCGACCACTCGGGCGTGGCCCGGTAGTTGACCAGGTGGTCGGCACCCAGCAGGCGGGCGCGCTCAAGCTTCTCGTCAGACGAAGAGGTGATCAGGGTCCGCAGGCCCGCGGCATGGGCAAACTGCAGGCCGAAGATCGACACACCGCCCGTGCCCTGCAGGACCACCGTATCGCCGGGCTCCAGGCGGGCGTCCTCGAACAGGCCCCGCCAGGCGGTGAGGCCGGCGCAGGCCAGGGTCGAGACCTCCTCGTCGGTGAGGAAGTCGGGGACCTTGGAGACCCCCTCCTGGCTGAACACCTGCAACTCCGCGCCAGCGCCGGGGATCGGGCTGCCGAGGGCACTGGTCAGCTTTTCCACCGTCGCCCGGCCCGAAGTCCAGTTCTGGAAGAACAGGGTCGAGACCCGGTCGCCGGGCTTCACCCGCGTGACGCCCTCGCCCACCGCCTCGACCACGCCGCATCCGTCGGAGAAGGGGGTGATGGTCCCGGCCATGGCGGGCCCGCGGCTGTAAACCCCGCCCACCATGAGCAGGTCGCGGTAGTTCAGCGAGACCGCCCGCATCCTCACCAGGACCTGGCCGTGGCCCGGGGCCGGCTCGGGCCGCTCCACCACCTCGATCTGGTCGATGCCCCAAGGCTCGGAAACCTGAATTGCGCGCATGGCTGTCCTCCCGTTTTGATGAGCCTCAGGGGCCATAGTCCCCCAAGGGCGACATGACGCAAGGGGCTGGCGCCTCAGGCGTCCAGGCGTCGGATCCTGTAGAGGCCGAGGGCACCCAGGAGCCCCATCGCCGCCATGCCGGCCATGGCCAGGTAGCCGCCTGAGCCGACGGAGTCGAACAGCGGCCCGGAGGCCAGGGTCGCGAGGCCGGCAAGCACGCCCCCCTGCAGGGCGGCGTTGACCAGCTGGGCGGCGGAGGCGGTCTGCGGCCCCGACAGCCGGGACGCCAACTGGATCGAGGCCAGGAAGACCGCGGTGTAGGTCAGGGCGTGAAGGGCCTGGAGCGGAACCAGGGCCCAGAGGGGTGGGGCGGCCGCCATCAGGGTCCAGCGCAGCACCCCCGCCACCCCGCCGATCACCAGGAGGTTGCGCGGGCCAAGCCGCCTCTGCAGGCGGGAGCCGAACCAGAGGAAGACGACCTCCACTCCGACCCCCAGGCCCCAGAGCAGACCGGTCAGGCTCTCCGGCAGACCCTGCGCCTTCCAGGTCAGGGCGGAGAAGGCGTAGTAGAAGGCGTGGGCCGACTGGATCAGCCCCGCCGAGCCCACGGCCAGCAGGAAGACCGGATCGCGCACCAGGGTCTTGAGGCCCTCAAGGCCGCCACCGTCCCTGGAACCCCCGCGGCCGGGTGCCGGATCTGGCGGGAGAAGGAACCGGGCGCACAGCGCCGTCAGGCCGGCGGCGAGGATCATCCAGGCCAGGGCGACATCCACCGCGACCGCAGTGACCAGGGCGCCGGTCGCAATGGCCGCACCGATGTAGGCCGCCGAACCCAGGCCTCGGGGCAAGCCATAGTTAAAGCCCTCCGCCTGGGCCCGGGAGAGGGCGATGACATCGATCAGGGGTGGCAGGGCCATGTAGAGGCTCGCCGCCAGCAGCCAGGCGATCGCCAGGGCCGGAAGGCCGTCCAGTCCGGCAAAGGCGAGATAGACCGCGCAGGTCCCCGCAGCGAGCCAGGCGATGGGCGTGCGGCGCAGGTGGAACCGGTCGGCCCATAAGGCCAGGATCGGCGAGGTCAGGATCTGGAACAGCATGGGCAGGGACAGGACCAGCCCCACCTGCGCCCCGGTTAGGCCCTTTGCGCTCAGCCAGACCGGCATGAAGGGCGTGCTGGCGGCGCTCCCCACATAGAGGGCGACATAGACCAGGCCGAGGCGCAGGGCGTTGGACATGGCACCGGCTAGCCCGAGTCGGGGAGGCCGCGCTCTAGACGGGGGGGCGGAAGGCGATGACCTGGAGCGCTTTGACGTCCAGGATCTCGAGCCTTCGATAGGCGGTCGCGATGACGCCGGCGTCCTGGAAGGACTTGAGCACCTTGTTGAGGGTCTGACGGGACAGGCCGCACATGGTGGCGAGATCAGCCTGGGAGACGTCGGTGAACACCCTGCGGTCATCTCCATAGAGGCCGATGAAGGTCAGCAGCCGCTGGGCGACCCGCAGCTCGCCATTGGGCTGGATCAGGTTGGAGACCACGGTCACCGCCTCACCCAGGCCCTCGGCGGTAAGCGCAGCGATGGTCCGGCAGCACTCCGGGTCACGCACCAGTTGATCAAAGTCCGGTTGGCTGAGATGCAGGGCGCGGCAGTCGGTGATCGCGCAGATCGAAATCATGGTCGGCCGCCGCCGCAGGGCCGCCGCGTCCCCCGCCCAGCGCCCTGGCCCCTGGACAGAGATCATGACGTCCGAAGGCGGGACCTGCAGGCTCCACTGCCCCACGACAAGACCGAACATGCCCGAGGGGGGAGCTCCCGCCCGGTAGATCGGCGTACCCGCCTGAAATTTCCGGAGTGAGACACGTTCCAGAAAAGCTTTCCGGAAATCAGGGGTTTGCCTCGCGAGCCAACCCGTTCCCGAGACCAGGGCGATCGCCTCTGCCTTGTCCAAGGAGTCCTCCTGCCAAGCGGGCTTGGATTGTCTATATCGCGACAACCCAGAGCCGACAACGCGGTTACCTTCCCTAAACCGTTGTCGCAAATAGGGGCGTTTATCGTGGCTTTCAGCAGATCACTGAGGAGCGCCCTGACGGCGGGCCTGGCAACGGGCGTCCTGGCCATGGCGGCCTGTTCACCGGCACCGGGGAAGCCCGGCGCAGCAAACTCCGCCGCGAACTCCGTGGCGACCCGTCTTGGCACCCTGAAGCTGGAAAACGGCTACCCGACCCAGGAAACCGCCGACAAGCTGTACGACGAAATGGACTTCCAGAGGGCCACCCAGGCCTACATCTGGGCCCTGCCGGCGGTGGGCTTCAAGGCGCTCTATGACGCCCAGGCCAAGACTCTTGGCGTCAAGAACGGCGAGATCCTCCTCTTCCAGGACCTCAAGGACAAGGCGGGGATGCTGACCCCGAACATCACCACCCTCTATGCCTTCAGCTTCTGGGACCTGGCCAAGGACGGCCCCCTGGTGGTCGAAGTCCCGGCCGGCGCCACGGCAGGCGGTGTTCTGGACATCTGGCAGCAGCCCATCACCGACATGGGCCAGACCGGCCCCGACAAGGGCGCGGGCGGCAAGTACCTGATCCTGCCGCCGGGCGGCGAGGCCCTCAATCCGGCCGGCTACCGGGTCGTCCGGTCGCCCACCAACCAGGTCTGGTTCGGGACCCGGGGCCTCGACCCGGACAAGGCCGTCGCCGAGGCGACGGTCCGCAAGCACAAGATCTATGCCTGGGCGAAACGCGCGACGCCGGGCGAGACCCGGTACGCCACCGTCGCCGGCCGTCCCTGGACCTCCGCCCAGCCGGACAACCTCGAATACTGGCGCCTGCTCTCGGAACTCTACGCCAACGAGCCGGTCGCCCCCCGCGACCGGACCATGTTCGGCATGCTCGAGCCCCTGGGAATCGAGCCCGGCAAGCCCTTCAACCCCGACGCCCGCCAGACGAAGATCCTGACAGAGGCGGCCAAGGTCGGCGAGCTGATGTCCCGGACCGTGGCCTTCGACAAGCGCTATGCGGGCGCGACCGTCTATCCGGGCAAGCACTGGGAATATGCGGTGATGTTCGAACTCGACCAGGAGACCCCGAAAAAGGACCGGGTCCAGCTCGACCAGCGCGGCTCCTGGTTCTACGAGGCCATTGGCATGTCCGTGGGCATGCAGGGCCGGGTGCTTGGCTTCGGCCAGGTCTACCTGGAATCCTCCAAGGACAAGGCCGGCGCCTGGCTGGATGGCGGCAAGACCTACAAGATCCGCGTCGATCCCGCCCCGCCGGTCAAACAGTTCTGGTCGATCACCCTGTATGACAACGTGACCCGAGGCCCGCTGGTTACGCCCCAGGGCGCCGCCGACATCAGCTCGCGCAAGCCGGACCTGGTCAAGAACGCCGACGGCTCCGTCGACGTGACCTTCGGGCCCGTCAAGCCGGCCGGCGCGACCAACTGGATCCAGACCACGCCCGGCAAGGGCTGGTTCGCCTACTTCCGCTTCTACGGCCCCACCGAGGCCTATTTCGCCAAGAGCTGGCAGCTGAACGACTTCGAGCAGGTGACCAAGTGACCCGGAACCTTCCGCCTTCTACCCAAAGGCGTGAGGTCCTCGGCCTCGCCGCCTCCGCCCTCGCCCTGTCCCTGGCACCCGGTGCGGTTTCGGCCGCTTCGGCCCTGACGCCCGCCGAGGCCAAGGCCATCGCCAAGGAAGCCTGGGCCTGGTCCTATGCCCCGATCGAGGGCTACCAGACCCTCTACGCCCAGGCGGTGAACAAGGACGCCCCCGGCTATGTCGGCGGGTTCAACCAGTTCCGGCACTATTCGCGGCTGGCGACGCCCGCCGACAAGGACATCGTCACGCCGAACAACGACACGCCCTACAGCTGGGCCTGGCTGGACCTGCGGGCCGAGCCCATCGTCCTGTCCCTGCCGGCGGTGCCCAAGCGCTACTACGTGAACCAGTGGTTCGATCTCTACACCCACAACTTCGCCTATACCGGGACGCGGACCACGGGCCGTGAGGCCGGCAACTACCTGTTCGCCGGTCCGCGCTGGAAGGGAACTGTCCCCAAGGGGATCAAGGCCGTCTTCCGGGCCGAGACCGAGATCGTCGGCACCCTGACCCGGACCAGCATCGAAGGCGGGGCCGAGGACATTCCGGCCCTCCAAGCCGTCCAGGCCCAGTACCGGCTGACCCCCCTGTCGAAGTTCACTGGGCGCAAGGCGCCGCCGGCGGGCCCGCCGGTGAACTGGACGCCCTTTGACCGCGCCAAGGCCGAGGGCCTGGGCTTCATCCCCTACATCAACGCCCTCTTGCCCCTGATGCCGACCGTTCCTTCCGAGGTCGACATGCGGGCGCGGTTTGCCCGGATCGGAGTTGCGCCTGGCAGGGTCTTCAATCCCGCGACCCTAGACCCGGCCATCCGCAAGGCCATGGAAGAGGGCGTCGCTGAGGCCGCCGCCGAGCTCAAGGCCAAGGCCCTCACCGAGAAATCCTCGGCGGACCTGTTCGGGACCCGCGAATTCCTCGGCGCCGACTACGTCTACCGGCGCAATGTCGGAGCCATGCTGGGCATCTACGGCAACAGCAAGGACGAGGCACTCTATGGCAGCCAGCAGACGGACAAGGCCGGGAAGGTCCTGGACGGCTCTCGCAACTGGCTTCTGAGGTTCGAGCCGGGCCAGCTTCCGCCCGTCAACGAGTTCTGGTCGATCACCATGTACGGCCTGCCGGAACGCTTCCTGGTCGCCAACCCGATCAACCGCTACTCCATCGGCGACCGGACCCCCGGACTGAAGCTGGGCGCCGACGGCTCGCTGGAGATCTACCTTCAGAGCGAGAGCCCCGGAAAGGACCGGGAGTCGAACTGGCTTCCGACCCCCAAGGGGCCCTTCTTCTTCGTCGGGCGCTTCTATGGTCCCAAGGCGAACGCCCTGCGCGGCGAATGGTCTCTGCCGCCCCTGATCGAGCGCTAGTCCTGGGGGAACGGACTCCGCTGGCCGTTTGCGTCAGCGGAGCCTGATCCGGGTCCGCCCGGGCTTGGCCTGAGGACCCGGGTCTGGGCAGGATGCCGGCTACGACCGGAGATCCCGCCATGCCCGACCTCAACACCCGAATCCACGACGCCGAAAACCGCCTGCTCGAGGAGCTGCGCCGGCAGCGCCGTCTTCTGAGGGAGTCGGGCGAGGGTGGCTCAGGCGTCTCCGTCGGGCAGAAGGTGGCGGACGCCGTGGCGGCCATCATCGGCTCCTGGCCCTTCATCATCATCCAGTCCTGCCTGCTGGCCGCCTGGGTCACCCTGAACGTGATCGCCTGGATGCGTCACTGGGACCCCTACCCCTTCATCCTGCTCAACCTGGCCCTGTCCTTCCAGGCCGCCTATGCCGGGCCCTTCATCCTGATGAGCCAGAACCGCCAGCAGGACATCGACCGGCGCAAGGCGGAGACCGACTACCAGGTGAACGTGAAGGCCGAACTGGAGATCGAGCTCCTGCACGAAAAGCTCGACGCCCTGAAGGAGCAGGAGCTGGCCGACCTGGCCCGGGCCGTGCGCGACCTGACCCACCTGCTCGAAACCCGGCGCGGCTGAACCAGGGCGGGACCGCCGCAGACCCCCTCACCCGGCTTCGCCTGGAGCTCCCCCTTGGGGGAGCAATTAAGCGCACTCATTCCTCCCCCCAGGGGGAGGTGGACCGCGCAGCGGGACGGAGGGGGTCAACGGCCTTGGCCCTTGCGCACAGGGGCCTTTCACGGACAGGATGGCGGAAAGCGGGAGGCGCAGGCGATGGATCGACCCCATGACAGGGCCCTGAGGGCGAGGGCCGAGGCGGTGATCCCCGGGGGCATGTTCGGCCACCAGTCCACCGCCCTCCTGCCGGACGACTATCCCCAGTACTTCGTGAAGGCCAAGGGTGCCCATCTCTGGGACGCCGACGGTGGCAAGGTGCTCGACCTGATGTGCGCCTACGGCCCTAACCTCTTCGGCTATGGTGACGAGGCCATCGACGCGGCCTTCATCGCCCAGCTGCGGCAGGGCGACACCCTGACCGGCCCGACGCCGGTGATGGTCGAGCTGGCCGAGACCCTGGTCGACATGGTCGGCCACGCCGACTGGGCCCTGTTCTGCAAGAACGGCGGCGATGCGACGACCATGGCCCTGACCGTCGCCCGGGCCCAGACCCGCCGCAAGACCGTGATCCGCGCCCGGGGCGCCTATCACGGCTCGACCCCCTGGTGCACACCGCGCACGGCCGGTGTCCTGGAGACGGACCGGGCGCACCAGATCCTCTGCAACTACAACGACGTGGCCAGCCTGGAGGCCGCCGTGGCCGAGGCCGGCGACGACCTTGCCGCCATCTTCGCCGCCCCCTTCCGCCACGACGCCTTCATCGACCAGGCCGAGCCCGAGGCCGCCTATGCCGCCCGCGCCCGGGAACTGTGCGACCGCACGGGGGCCCTCCTGGTGCTCGACGAGGTGCGCGCCGGTTTCCGCCTCAGCCGCGACTGCTCTTGGTCGCGCCTGGGGGTCGAACCGGACCTGTCCACCTGGGGCAAGGGCCTGGCCAACGGCCACGCCCTGTCGGCCCTCCTGGGCTCGGACAGCGCCCGCAAGGGGGCCGAGGCCATCTACGCCACCGGCTCCTTCTGGTACCAGGCCGCGCCCATGGCCGCGTCCCTCGAGGTCCTGCGCCGCATCCGCGAGACCGACTACCTGGAGCGGCTGGAGGCCCTGGGTCAGCGCCTTGCCTCGGGCCTCTCCGAGCGGGCGGACGCGGCGGGTTTCGGGTTCCGCATCACCGGACCCGGCCAGATGCCCCTCTTCCTGTTCGACGAGGACCCGGACCTGAGGAAGGGCTTCTTCTGGTCCAGCGCCATGCTGGAGCGGGGGGTCTATGTTCATCCCTGGCACAACATGTTCCTCTGCGACGCCATGACCGAGGCCGATATCGACCAGGCCCTCGACGCCGCCGAGGCGTCCTTCGCTGAGCTTACCCGCGCCGCCCCCGGCCTCGCTCCCGTGGCCAAGATGGCCTTCCTTTCCCAGACCCGGTGATCCCATGACCCCCGAAGA
The DNA here is from genome assembly GCF_037138395.1 of Phenylobacterium sp. Taxonomy (GTDB): domain Bacteria; phylum Pseudomonadota; class Alphaproteobacteria; order Caulobacterales; family Caulobacteraceae; genus Phenylobacterium. The sequence continues at coordinate 434 of NZ_JBAXIM010000068.1, read as the reverse complement.
GTACGCCGGCCTCGACGGCCTCGCCCTGGCCGAGGCCATCCGCAAGGGGCAGACCACGCCCCTGGAGGCCGTCGATGCCGCCATCGCCATCATCGAGCGGCGCAATCCCGTGCTGAACGCCGTGGTCCACACCGCCTTCGACGAGGCCCGGGGCCAGGCAAGGGGCGACCTGCCGGACGGCCCCTTCCGGGGCGTGCCCTTCCTGATCAAGGACCTGGCCATGCCCGTTGCGGGCTGGCCGCGCACCTCGGGTAGCCGCTTCGCCCGGAACATCGTCGACCGCCAGGACGGTGGCCTGACCGCCCGCTACCGCAAGGCTGGCGTCATCCCCCTGGGCAAGACCAACACCCCGGAATACGGCATCACCGGTACGACCGAGAGCGCCCTCCTGGGCCCCTGCCGCAATCCCTGGAACCCCGGCCACATCGCTGGCG
>NZ_JBAXIM010000067.1:0-13464 GCF_037138395.1 Phenylobacterium sp. | reverse complement strand
GGACGGTGTGTCTGTCGGCCCCCAGCGGCAGGTAGGCGGAGCCCTGAAGGGTTGCCTTGACATAACTGAGGGTGACGCTGCCTGTGATGGCGGTCGGTTCCGCTCTTGCGTCGACCCGCCAGCCCGACCTGGGGTCGAGGATATCGTCCGTTTGGTCGTAGGCCACCGCGCCCAGAAGCGATGCGATGAACTGCTCCCGGGTGCGGATCGAAACATAAAAGGGATCCCGCTCCCGGGTCTGGCTGTACTCCAGCGCGGCGCCCACGGTCACGTAGGACACGTCGGACCTCCGCCGCTCGACGTCTGCGCGGACTTCCAGGCCGGCCTCATCATAAGCCGAGGTTTGACGATTGTAGACCGCCGCATAGCCATTGAGCGACTGGCGAAACCGACGCCAGTGCGGCAGGGAGATCTCTGCGCCCAGACGGCTATCGACGGTGGAAGCCCGGGCGAAGATCGCGCTCGTGTCCGCCAACCCAAAGCGGTTGAAATGGCTCCACCGCATGTCGGCCCCGAGGCCCTCGCTGCTCGCGTAACTTGCGCCCGCCTCCAGTCGTCGGGGCCGCCTGTCGACAAGGGTCACGATTACGTCCCTGGCCCCGTCGTCACCCACGGTTTCAGGGGACGCCAGGGATACTGAGACCTGATCATACACCCCTGTCTCGACAAGCCGCTTCTCGAGGTCCGACAGGGTTTCTGGAACATAGAGCACGCCGCTCGCCCAGGGTGCCAGGGAGGCCAGCCAGTCGCCCCGGGTCCGCCCCTCGGTTTCCAGGCGAACGCCTCCCAGCCGCACAATGGTGCCGGCACTGATCCGATAGATCGGCCTGAGGGTCCGGTCAGCGTGATCGACGATGACTTCCCTCGGGCCGATGAAGGCGTCCGCGTAACCTTCCTTCTGAATTGCCGACAAGACCCTCGCCTCGGCGGAAACGACATCGATTGCCCTGGCCGGCTGACCGGGTTTGAGCTCCAGCCGACTGAATCCGAGGGCCTGCAGCGCCTCCGGCGGCGTGGGCTCGACCCATTCGATCCGGGGTTCGGCGACCTGGAATCGGGGTCCCATGGAGACATCGACAAAGGGCTCCGCCACGGCGTCATCAGAGATGCCTGGCTGGACGCTGAATTCGTAATAGCCTTCCGAACGCAGGGCCGCGGCGACTTCGCCAGAAGCCGTATTGGCTCGCTGCCGGGCATCGAAGCGGCTGCGGACGGGACGTTCCGTGGTCCCGATCGCGGCCTCGATCCTTGTCCGCAGATCTGCCGGCAGGTCACCCCGCAGACGAGCGCGCATCACAGGGGTCGCCGCCACCGCGACGTCCGCAGTCATGAGACTGAGCCCGAAAAGCCCCGCCGCAAGGATCCGCCTCTGAAACCGTCGCGTCCAAGCCAAGCCCGCGCCCCCTCAATAGGGATGAGATAGCCTGCCGGATCACCCTCTGTCATCCGCCGAGGCGAGGAGGCGACAGCGCTCAATTTTCTGGCAGGTGCCCGAAAACAGGGCAGAGGCGGGGGTGGTAGTCGCCAAACCCGGCTTGCCACTCTATGCAGGTCCCTCAATGTCTAGGCTTCTCCCTTGCCGTATCCGAACGGAAGGGAGCCCCGGGTGAGATACGCTTTGTCCGATCCTGCTCATTTGCCCGGTGCACACGCCGCGGCGGTGAAACCTTATGACGAGATGATGGATCCGACGGGAGAGGTGAGGCCTCACTATGCGGCCCTCGCCCGGCGCGTCGCCTCGCTCGCAGACGAAGACCTCGCTGAGCGCCAGCGCCTGCTCGAGCGCTTCTTCCTTCTGCAGGGCATCACCTTCACCGTCTATGGGGCCGAAAGCTCGACCGAGCGGATCATTCCCACCGACCTCCTGCCCCGGATCATACCGGCGACAGAATGGGCGACGATCGAGGCGGGGCTGACCCAGCGCCTGAGGGCACTGAACATGTTCCTTGCCGATATCTACAGCGACCAGAAGATCCTGATGGACGGTGTCGTCCCGCGGGAACTCGTCCTGGGGGCTCCCTCCTACCGGCGGGAAATGCAGAACCTCTTCGTTCCGCACCAGGCCTACGCCAACGTCTGCGGCAGCGATCTCATCCGCAAGCCAGATGGCGGGTTCGCCGTTCTCGAGGACAACCTGCGTGTGCCTTCGGGCGTTTCCTACATGCTCGCGAACCGGGAGGCCGCCAAGCGTACCTTCCCGGGCTCGTTCCGGAAGGCCGGTGTCCGCCGGATCGAGGAATACCCGGACCTCCTGCTTTCCACCCTTCGGAGCATGGCTGCCGACTGGCGCCCCAACCCCCAGGTCGTCGTCCTGACACCGGGTGTCTACAATTCTGCCTACTTCGAGCACGCCTACCTCGCCCGGCTCATGGGCGTACCCCTGGTCGAGGGTCGCGACCTCGTGACCCACGACAACATGGTCTACATGCGCACCACCACCGGCCTCCGCAGGGTGGACGTCATCTACCGACGCGTGGACGACGATTTCGTCGACCCCCTGACATTCCGCAGGGACTCCAGCCTGGGAGTCGCTGGTCTCTTCAACGCCTACCGTGCCGGCAATGTCGTGATCTGTAACGCTCCGGGGACAGGCGTGGCCGATGACAAGGCGGTTTACGCCTATGTCCCGGAGATCATCAGCTACTACCTGGGGCAGGACGCCATCCTGCCCAATATCGAGACCTATCTGTGCCGCGAACCGTCGCAGCTTTCCCATGTGCTGGCCAATCTCGACAGCCTGGTGGTCAAGGCGGTGGGGGCTTCCGGCGGCTATGGAATGTTGGTCGGCCCCCACGCCACTCAGGCGGAGCGGGAGGCCTTCGCCGACGCCCTTAGGGCGAACCCTGAGAACTATATCGCCCAGCCCACTATCCAGCTGTCGACGGCCCCCTGCCTGATCGACGGCGCCATCGACCCGAGGCACGTCGACCTGCGCCCTTTTATCCTGTCGGCCGACAAGATTCGGGTGACCCCTGGTGCCCTCACCCGCGTCGCCCTGCGTAAGGGCTCTCTGGTGGTGAACTCCAGCCAGGGTGGTGGCTCCAAGGACACTTGGGTTCTCGGCGAGGGCGACAGCCAGGAGGCCCGGCCATGATGCTCGCCCGGGTTGCGGACAGCCTTTACTGGATCGGTCGGTATGTGGAGCGCGCTGAGCATATGTGCCGGCTCGCTGACGTTCTCCTCAACGCCACCCTCGACAGGACCGAGAGCTCGGGGCAGGTCGCGGACATGGTGATCTCGGCCATCACCGACGGACACAACGACGCGCCGCTTTCGCCCTGGGACGCCGCCCTGGCGATCACCATGGACAGCGAGAACGGCGACTCTGTCACGGCGGCCCTCGCCAGGGCCCGGGAAAACGCCCGCCAGGTCCGCGACCAATTGACCACGGAGACCTGGGAGCGGCTGAACCTGATCTACCTGAGGGTGACAGGCGAAGCTGCCGCGCGCGACTTCTCCGACGCCCCCTCCCAGTTCCTGCACGACATCATCGCCGACCTGCACCTGTTCAAGGGCGCGGCGGACGCCACCATGAGCCATGGCGAAGGCTGGGGCTTCCTGCAGCTCGGCGTGTTCATCGAGCGCGCCCAGTTGATCGGCAAACTCCTGCAGGCCGGCTTTGGGCGAAGCCTGGGACGGCCAGTCACCGAGCATGCCGCCATGACAGCCCTGCTTCGCATGAGCTGCGCCCTGGAACCCTACTTGCGCAAACACACGGCCGACATCCAGCCGAGCCTGATCCGCCAGTTCCTGATGTTCGACGAGGACTTTCCCAGGTCCCTTCGATTCTCGACGGCCCGGATCGAGGAACACCTGTCCAGCGTCGGACGAAATGTCGACCTCGGAGGCGGGGCTGGACCCGAGCGCCTAGCAGGAAGGCTGAAGGCCCGGCTCCTCTATGCAGACCCGGAGGCCCTGGGGGGAGAAGAGTCCGACAATCTGGTGGCGACCGTCCTGGAGGAATGCGCCCGGCTTCACGCAGGAATCTACGACACCTTCGTCGCCTATTCCCTCGAAATGCGGCTTCCCGCCTAGGAAATCCCATGCTGCTCGAAGTCAGACACGTCACCCGATACCACTATGCGGCCCCTGTCCGGGAAAGCCTGATGGAAGTCTGGATGCAGCCCCGAAAGACGCCCCAACAACGCTTGACCAGCTTTGATCTCGAGCTGGATCCCGCCGCCCAGGTCTTTTCCTACGCAGACCCCTACGGTAACGCCGTCTACCATTTCGACGTCCCGCACCCTCATGATCAGCTGACCATTACCGCGCGGTCCGTGGTCGAGACCGCCGCGCCGGCCCCCCTCCCCGAGGCTCTGGATCCAGGCGAATGGGACCGCCTAAAGAGTGCCAGTGTCCTGGGAGACAATTTCGACTTCCTGAGGCTGCAGGGGTTCTGCATCGAAACCGACGCCCTGAGAAACTTTGTCGCCGAACGTGGGCTCGACAGGCTGAGGGAGCAGGACCCGCTCACCGCCATAAGACACCTGTCCGAAGTCATCTACGAGGCCTTCGACTATGAACCCGGCGTGACAGATGCGGAAAGTCCGATCGACCTTGCCCTGTCTGCCCGCAGGGGTGTCTGCCAGGACTTCGCCCACATCATGATCACCATATGCCGCAGCTGGGGCGTACCGGCGCGGTATGTGTCGGGCTACCTGTTTACCGATCGCGAGGGAGGGGACCGTTCGGACCCCGAGGCCTCCCACGCCTGGGTCGAAGTGTTCCTTCCCTCCACCCGATGGATCGGCTTTGACCCGACAAACAACTCCCTGGCTGGAGAGCGGCACGTCTCTGCAGCCATCGGCAGGGACTATGCCGACGTCCCGCCTTCACGCGGCGTCTACAAGGGCGAGGCGGAGAGCCAGCTAGCGGTCGGAGTTAATGTGCGTCGTGCCCGGGCCACGTCAGCGGAACCCGAGTTCATCGGCCTCGCAGGCCCGAGCTTTGCTCGTGGGGGCGGCCGCCGGCGTCCCGGCTCCGGTGCCCTCCTCCTCGAGCGCCAACAGCAGCAGCAACAGTAGGCGGCCCGCCAAACTTGTTGCACTCTGAGTGTCGATATCTCAATCTAGCCCCTGGTGTTCGGGGAGGAAAATCGTGCGCCCGTGGCTTGCCGCTGGAGATGCATTCGGGTCGTGCGGGGACAATAGCCCCCCGGATCAAACTGCGACGTCAGGTTTACGAAGCCCCCTGAATCCGGCGACAAGTATGGCCAAGGCAAGCACCTCGATCAGGATGGGTGCCACCTGGTTGAAGGTGAACCCCGCCAGGACGAGATTGAGCAGCCTCCCCGCAAGCGCGGCGCCCAATAGGCTGATTGGTCCCAGAAGGGCACGGCCGTCTGCCTTGATGGCGGCGAAGAGGGCCAGGCCACCGGTCCCAGCAAAGAGACCGGCAATGTCCGCCCTGAGGGTCGCCTGCCCCAACTCACCATTCAACAGAAGCCCGAACTGGGTGGCGACCGCGGCCGGATCCACCCAGATCCGCGCAGCCAGCATCAGGGCAAGCAGCCCCAGTGCGCCCACAACAACTCTCAAAGCTAGCATCCGAACCTCCCCGATCGCTTCCCACTCCGGGGAGCCTATGCGAGGCCGGCCCGACTCGACAACGCTCTGCAGGGAGATTTCGAATGGCGCTTGAATACGACCTCTACTGGTCCTTCCGGTCTCCCTACTCCTACCTGATCACTCCAAGGCTGGTGGAACTGGAGGCGGAGTATGACGTGACCTGCCGCGTCCGCCCGGTCTATCCCCTGGCGGTCCGTACGCCGGAATTCTTCCAGGGGCGCGATCCCCTCTGGTTTTCCTACCTGATGATGGACACCCGGCGAGAGGCCGAGTTCCTCGGACTGCCCTTCCGCTGGCCCCGCCCGGACCCCGTCTACATGGACATGGCGACCGGAACCTATCCGAAGGATCAGCCCCATATTCACCGCCTGACACGGCTGGGCGTACTCGCCGCCGAGGCGGGCCAGGGCCTGGCCTTCCTGAAGGAGGTCAGCACGGCGATCTGGAGCGGCCAGGTGGACAACTGGCACGAGGGCGATCACCTGGCCGAAGCCGCGCAGCGCGCGGGGCTGGACCCCAAGGCGTTATTTGATCGCGTCGAAGCCGAATCCGAGAGGCTTCACGCCGTGATCGAGGAAAACCAGATGGCTCAGCGCCAGGCTGGCCACTACGGCGTGCCCATGATCACCTTCAACAATGAACCCTTCTTTGGCCAGGACCGCATGGACCAGTTCCATTGGCGCCTGGAGCAGCAGGGTCTTTCCCCCCGCAAGACCGCCTGAGGAGGCGAACCGATGAAATTCCTGAAAGTCCTCGGCATCGGACTGCTCATCCTGGCCGGCCTCGGAGCCCTCGCCTGGGTCAACCGCGCCACCGTTCTGAGCCTGATCGCCCAGTCCCGGCTTCCCCACATCGCCCCTAACCGGGAAGTGACCTGGGAGCAGGGGCCCGCGGACCGACCGCCGACCCGTAGCCGCCCCAATGTCATCTTCATCCTGGTGGATGACATGGGCTTCAATGACCTGACCCTCAACGGAGGGGTGGCTGCAGGCGCTGTCCCCACGCCGAACATGGACTCCCTCGGCCGGGACGGCGTCGTCTTTGACAATGGCTATGCAGGTAACGCCACCTGCGCGCCTTCCCGCGCTTCGCTCATGACCGGGCGCTACGCAACTCGCGTGGGCTTCGAGTTCACCCCGGCTCCGGTCGCCTTCGAGCGGATGGTGGGGACGTCCGCCGAGCCCGGCGTCACCGTCCGGCCCAAGTTCTTCAAGGAACGGGTCAAGGACGTTCCGCCCATGGAATCCATGGCGGTGCCCGCCAGCGAGATTACCATCGCCAAGCTTCTCCAGGGCCAAGGCTACCACACGCTGCACTTCGGCAAGTGGCATCTCGGCGCCAATCCCGGATCGCGACCGGAGGACCGCGGCTTCGACGAGAGCCTGGGCTTCATGTCGGGCGCGTCGTTGTTCCTTCCGGTCCGCGACAAGACCGTGGTCAACTCCAAGCAGCCGTGGGATCCGATCGACAAGTTCCTGTGGCCGAACCTGCCCTATATGGTCCAGTACAACGGCTCGGAAATGTTCGCCCCGAAGGGCTACATGACCGACTACCTGACCGACCAGGCGGTGAGCGCGATCCGCGCCAACCGCAACCGGCCCTTCTTCATGTACTTCGCTCCCAACGCGATCCACACTCCGCTGCAGGCTACGCGTGAGGACTATGACGCCCTGCCCCAGATCAAGGATCACCGCCTGCGGGTCTATGGCGCCATGGTGCGCAACCTCGACCGTAACGTCGGGCGGATCCTGGCGACTCTCCGCGAGGAAGGCCTCGAAAAGGACACCCTGATCGTCTTCACCAGCGACAATGGCGGAGCCGGCTACATCGGTCTTGATGACATCAACAAGCCCTACCGGGGCTGGAAATCGACCTTCTTCGAGGGGGGAATCCATACGCCCTTCTTCATGAAGTGGCCGGGCGAGTTGCCCGCCGGAACCCGGTATCCCAATCCCGTCGGGCACGTGGACATCTTCTCGACCATCGCCGCAGCCGCAGGGGCCGCGCTTCCAAAGGATAGGATCATCGACGGGGTCGACCTGGCTCCCTATGTGAATGGCAAGATCAAGGGACGCCCGCACCAGACCCTGTTCTGGCGTTCAGGCCAGTACAAGGCCGTGCGTGATGGGGACTGGAAGCTCCAGAGCAACGAGGCGCGCTCCAAGGTGTGGCTACATAACCTGGCGACGGACCCGACGGAAAAAGTCGATCTCGCGGCCAAGGAACCCGAGCGGGTCAAGGCCATGCTCGCCCTCCTGGCCCGTCAGGACACCCAGAGTGCAAAGCCGCTCTGGCCCTCCCTGCTCCAGGGTCCAGTCTTCATCGACCATCCGTCCGGACGGCCCCAGAAAGCGGGTGAGGAGTACATCCTCTGGGACAACTAGGGGCTGGCTTGCGAAGGACGCCCGAAGCGGGGGAAGCTGGGCCATGCCCGGCCTCCCCCTCATCATCGACTGCGATCCCGGCGTCGACGACGCCATCGCCCTCCTGTTGGCGCTTGCCGCGCCAGACGCGCTTGAGGTCCTGGCCATCACGACGGTGGCCGGTAATGTCGGCGGGGACCTGACCGCACGAAACGCTTGCCTGGTTCGTGAGATCGCGAGTCGCCCGGACGTTCCCGTGTTCGCAGGGATGGAGCGTCCCCTCTCCCGGGAGCCGGTCGCAGCTGACCACTTCCATGGGGTCAGCGGCCTTGGCGACCTGCCTGTCCCTACTCCGGCGAGGGGCCCGGAACCCCTCCACGCCGTTGACTACCTGGTCGAGACCCTCCGCAGCCGACCGTCAGGAGAGGTGACCCTGGCCCTCACCGGCCCGATGACCAACCTCGCCGAGGCCATGCGCCGCGCGCCCGACATCATCCCCCGCATCCGACGGGTGGTGGCGATGGGCGGGGCGCGTCGGGAGGGCGGTAACATCACCGCCTCCGCCGAGTTCAATATCTTCGCAGACCCCCACGCGGCGGACGAGGTCGTGCGGTCAGGCGTCGAACTCGCCCTCCTCGGGCTGGACGTCACCCACCAGGTGACGGCGACGGAAGCCCGTCGTCGCAAGATCTCGGAGCTGTCGGGAGCTTCAGCGGCGGCGGCGAGCCGGCTTCTGGCCTTCAGCGCCGGGACAGAGGCCAGGCTCGGGACGGGTGGGCCGCCGCCGCTTCACGATCCCTGCGTCATCCTCGCCCTTTTGGATCCTGGTACCTTCCGCTTCCGCCCCTGCGCTCTGGCGATTGAGACCTCATCTCCGCTTACCCTTGGCCATACGGCAGTGGAATACCGCGTGGGTCCCGAACGACCCGCCAATGCCGACTGGGCCGTGGACGCCGATTCCGACCGTGCCTTCGACCTGATCTACCGTCTCCTCGGACAGGCCGCGTGACCCGGCCCTCCATCCTCGTCGTTGGCTCAGTCAACCTGGACCTGGTGGCGTCAGGCGCGCCCCTGCCCCGCCCTGGGGAAACCGTCATCGGCGCGCGGCTTGAACGTCATCCCGGCGGCAAGGGCGCCAACCAGGCCCTCGCCCTGGCCCGGCTGGGCGGCGCCGTGCGGCTGTGGGCGCGGACGGGGGCCGACCCCTTTGCCGACGAAGCCCTCGCCCTCCTGCGGGCTGCGGGAGTCGACCTCAGCCTGGTCGCCCGGCTCGCAGACACCCACACCGGGGTTGCGTTGATCAGCGTCAGTCCCGAAGGGGAAAACCAGATCAGCGTCGCCTCGGGCGCCAATGCGATGGCCAGGCCCAGTGACCTTCCGACGACGATCGACGACGCCCTCCTTTGCCAGCTGGAGTGCCCCGTCGACCTGGTCGCCGCCGCCGTCGCCCGGGCCCGGGGCTTCGTGGCCCTGAACCTGGCGCCCTTTGGGCCCATACCGGACACCTGCCTCGAACGCGCCGATCTCGTGGTGGTCAATGCCCTGGAGGCGGAGGCACTGGGATCCCGGACAGCAGGGGTCCGGGGCGCCCTCGTCATCACCTCAGGCGCCGGTCGGGTGTGCATGCTCCGGGGCGGCGTCTTGAGCGCAGAGGCCGAGCCCCCCCGGATCAGGGCCGTGGACACCACCGGCTCCGGCGATGTCTTCACCGCAGGCCTCCTGCTGGCCCTGCTGGAGGGCCGCAGCGATTCTGACGCCCTGGCCTTTGCCTGCGCCGCAGCTGCCCTTGCGGCGACTCGTCCCGGCGCCCAGACCGCCTGCCCTGATAGGGCGGAAGTCGACGCCTTCCTGGAAGGGGCGATCAGATGACGACGCACGTCCCAGAACTCAGGCTTTCGGACTTCACCCAAGGCAGCGAGGCAGAACGCGCCCGGTTCCAACACGACCTGTTCGCAGGCCTCCAGCGCTGGGGCTTCGTGATCCTGGGGGACCACAATGTCCCAACCGGGCTCCTGGACGCCGCCTACCGCATGTCGGCGGACCTTTTCGCCCTTCCCGATGCGGTCAAGCTGGCTTCCGCCCGGGGGCTGCGGGGCTACATTCCCTTTGGGGCGGAACATGCCAAGGACAGCCGCTCGCCCGACCTGAAGGCGTTCTGGCAGATCGGGCGGGAGCCCACACCGGCAGCCCTCGAGGTGGAGCCCCTGCCCGCCAATGTCTGGCCCTCCGGCCTGGCAGGTTTCCAGGAGACCTTCCAGTCGCTCTACGACGCCCTGGACGGGACCGGACGCCTGCTTCTGTCCGCCCTCGCCCCCTCACTTGGGCTCCCCGGAGACTGGTTTGACTCCCGGGTCCGGTACGGGCCCTCGATCCTTCGGCTTCTGCACTACCCGCCGGTCTCGGCAGACGCGCCACCTGGAGCCGTCCGATCGGCGGCACACGAGGACATCAACCTCCTCACGATATTGGTGGCCGCCCGGGGCGCCGGCCTCCAGCTTCGCGACCAGGACGGGGCCTGGATCCCGGTGGAGACGGAGCCGGGGAAGCTGATCGTCGATACCGGTGACATGATGGCTCGGCTGACTAACGGCGTGATCGGCGCCACAACCCACAGGGTAGTGAACCCCGAGGGACCCAATGTCAGCCGGTACTCCATGCCCTTCTTCCTTCATCCGCAGTCGGACCTGTCCCTCGCCGCCCTCCCTTCCTGTCAGGCGGAAAGGCGCCCCGAACCGGACATCACCGCAGGTGAGTTCCTGGCGCAGCGACTCCGGGAAATCGGACTGGCCTGAAGCCGATACCGCGACAAGGCCTTTGCGCCATGACCGGGGCTTGGACTAAATTGACAAAATGCGCAGCGGCGTCGCCGTTTCGCGCAGGAACCTGTAAATGCCCCTTTCGCCCGCCTTCAATCCACCGGACACCCAGGACGACCCGGCTTTTCGCCTCACCGGCGACTGGTGCGGCGCGCCTGTCCAGCCCGTGGGCGAGTCCCTCATCCGGCAGGCCAGCACGCTCCCGGAGGGTGCCTTCGACCTCCAGGGAGTGCGCCGCATGGACATAGCGGGCGCCTGGGCCGTGCTTCAGTCTCTCGGGCCGGGCAGCGACTTGTCACGGGTGCGCGGCAAGCCCGAGCACCTTCGCCTCCTGGAGATGGTTGCCGCCGCCGACGCAGCGCGACCGAAGCGGCGGGTCGGGCCAGGGCCCTTCAGGGCCCTACTGGAACGAATCGGACGTGGAGTCATCGGGATCGGCGCCGAGACCTACGGTATCCTTGCCTTTGCCGGACAGTTGATGGTGGTCACGGCGCGCAGCCTCGCCAATCCCAGCCGCATCCGTTGGGCACCCTGCGTTTCCATGGCCGAGAGAGCTGGCCTCGACGCAATACCGATCGTCGTCGTCGCCAACTTCTTCATCGGCGCCGTGGTGGGCCTTCTGGGCGTCAACACCCTGCGGCAGTTCGGGGCCGAGGTTTTCGCGGTCGAACTCATCGGCATCGCCGTAACGCGGGAGTTCAGCATCGTGATCACGGCTGTGCTGCTGGCTGGCCGGTCCGCATCGGCTTTCGCCGCCGAGATCGGGTCCATGAAAATGACCCAGGAGGTCGACGCCATGAAGGTCATGGGCGTGGATCCCTTCGAAGCCCTCGTCTTCCCGCGTGTCGTCGCGCTCCTGCTGACGATCCCGCTCCTGACCTTCGTCGCCACTGTGGCGGGCCTGATGGGCGGTGCCTTAATCACCTGGGCCATGCTGGGCCTGGGGCCAAGCTTCTTCATGACCCGACTGGTCGAGAACGTCGGCGATACGCACTTCTGGATCGCCCTGTCCAAGGCGCCGGTCATGGCCATCGCCATCGCCGGGATTGGCTGCCGGCAGGGCATGTTGGTGGAGGGCGATGTCCTGTCCCTCGGCGAGAGGGTGACGTCTGCGGTCGTACAGGCCATTTTCGCGATCTTCCTGATCGATGCGGTCTTCGCCCTGATCTACATGAAGCTGGACCTGTGATGTCTCCCGAGGCCCTAGGGGGCGAAGCTGAAGCCCCGGCCATCGAGATCCGGGGCCTGCGTTCACAGTTCGGGAGCCGGGTCATTCACGAGGACCTCGATCTTACAGTGGAACGCGGCGAGATCCTTGGCGTTGTCGGCGGCTCTGGATCCGGCAAGTCGGTCATGCTCAACACCATCATCGGCCTCAAACGTCCGGACGGCGGTTCGGTTCGTGTCTTCGGGCATGACATCCACGCCGATCCGAGCCGAACCTGGGGATCGATCGAGCGCCACTGGGGAGTGCTTTTCCAGCAGGGCGCCCTCTTCTCCAACCTTACCGTGGCAGAGAATGTCGAGGCACCCCTCGTGGAACACACGCGCCTGTCCCGCAAGACCATCCGGGAACTCGCGGAGATCCGCATCGGGCTGGTGGGACTTCCCCCCGAGGCCTGCGACCTTAAACCCTCAGAACTGTCCGGGGGCATGCGCAAGCGGGCTGGCCTGGCGCGGGCCCTGGCTCTCGACCCCGAACTTCTCTTCCTCGACGAACCGACTGCCGGCCTGGACCCGATCGGCGCGGCCGCCTTCGACGACCTCATCCTGGAATTGTCACGCAGCCTTGGCCTTACGGTCTTCATGATCACCCACGACCTGGACAGCCTCTACGCCATCACCACCCGCGTGGCCGTACTTGCGGACAAGCATGTCGTAGCGGTGGCACCCGTCCAGACCCTCGAAACCTCCACGCACCCCTGGATCCAGGAATACTTCCTGGGTCCACGGGGGCGCGCTGCCTCCCAGAAATTCCGGACCCAGGCCTGATGGAAAAAACCGCCAATTACGCCCTCGTGGGACTGTTCTCCCTTATTCTTCTTGTGGGCCTTCTCGCCTTTGGTATCTGGCTTGCCCAGTTCAACCTCAACAGGGATTTCCAGAACTATGACATCGTCTTCCAGGGGCCCGTGAACGGGCTGAGCAAGGGCGGTGAAGTCCGGTTCAATGGGATCAAGGTGGGTGAACTCACTCAGATCGAACTGGATCCTGAAAACACCGAGAAGGTGCTCGCACACGTTCGCATGACGGCAGACGTTCCTGTTCGCAGCGACTCCGTAGCGACCATCGAGCCTCTCGGCATCACCGGGGTGAATTTTATCCAGGTCACTGCGGGAACGCGGTCAAATCCCCTGATCCGCGAGCAGGCTCCCTTCGGCAAGACGCCCGTTATTGAATCCCGGCCATCCGCCCTCTCCGGCCTCATGTCTGGGGGCGAATCGGTACTTTCAGAAACCGTGAAGGCCCTCCAGGGGGTCAACGCGATGCTTACGCCTGAGAACATAGCCGCGATCCAGGCTTCGCTGCGGAATGTCGAGGTCGTCTCTGCGGAACTGGTACGACGCAAGTCGATGATCGCCGAGACCGAAGCGGCGCTTAAGAGCGTCAACACAGCCGCCCAGGAGATCGCCGCCCTCTCCGCCTCAGGTCGCGGGCTCGTCGAGGGCGAAGGCGCTCAAACCCTCAAGAGCCTTACAGACGCTGCGACTGAGACTC